>NZ_JBFUCW010000008.1:0-224184 GCF_056405035.1 Pedococcus sp. P2_A3
AGGTGCGGCCGCGCAGCGCGTGGGCACCTTCGCCCGTGCCGCTGCCGACAAGGCCGCCCAGCGGCGGGAGCAGCGCCAGGCCGCCGAGGAGCGCGCCGAGCAACGCCGGATCTCGCTCAACCAGGCACTCGTCGAGGGCGAGGAGCCGCTCGGTCCACCGCTGCCGATGCTGCCTGCCGAAACCGGCACCGCACCCTCGCGTGACCAGGCCAAGGTGGTCCTGGCCATCGTGGCGGCGTTCCTCATCATCGCCACCATCCTGGGTTTCTGGGGTGCCTCGAGGATCGGCTCGAAGACCGACCTCGGGCTGGGTGGCAACCCCACCCCGCGCAGCACGGTCAAGGTGACCGCTCCGGCCGTCACCGTCACGCCGACCGCCCCGGGCACCACCGGCGCCCCCACCGGGGGGCAGCCGTTCGCCATCCTCAGTGCCACCGGGTTCGACCCGGACGGCGACGGCGCCGAGCGCAACGGTGAGGCAGCCCGCGTGTTCGACGGCAAGGACTCCACCTTCTGGAGCTCCGAGGGCTACGCCACCCCCAACCTCGGCGGCCTCAAGAAGGGGGTGGGCCTGCGACTCGACCTGGGCCAGAACCGCACCCTCACGACCGTCAAGCTCGTCCTGCCCAACGCCGCCGACGTGAGTGTGTATGCCGGCAACGACCGCGTGACCCTCGACAGCGCCACCCTGCTCGGCTCGTCGAAGGGCAAGTCGGGCGCCATCACGATCACCTCCCCCACCCCGGTGCAGGGCCAGTACGTGTTCATCTGGTTCACCGCCGTGAGCCAGGTCGCCGACGGGCGGTTCCGCGCCACGGTCGCCGAGGTCTCGGTCAGCTGAGCCGTCCCGGCGGCCGACCAGCACCCCCATGACCCCCGTCCCCTTGCCGGAGCAGGACGACCGCGCACTGCTGCGCGCGCACGTCGAGGGTGACCCCGACGCGTTCGGTGAGCTGTTCCGCCGTCACCGCGACCGCATGTGGGCGGTGGCGCTGCGCACCACGCGCAACCGGGAGCTGGCCTCCGACTGCGTCCAGGACGCGTTCATCTCCGCGTTCCGGCGGGCCGGGTCCTACCGGGGGGACGCAGCCGTCACCACGTGGCTGCACCGCATCGTCGTCAACGCCTGTCTCGACCGCCTGCGGCGCGACAAGCCCACCAGCGAGCTCCCGGAGCGCGAGCTGGCCGACCGCCACGACGCCCATTCGTCGGTCGACACGCGACTCGACGTCCGTGAGGCGCTCGACCGCCTCCCCGAGGGGCAGCGGATGGCCCTGATCCTCGTCGACATGCACGGTCTCTCGGTGGCCGAGGCCGCCCAGGTCCTGGAGGTCGCGGAGGGCACCGTGAAGTCCCGGTGCAGCCGTGGGCGCGACACCATGGCGGCCCTCCTGCGGGAACCATCGGGGCAGCCGTGACGTCGTACACATGTCGCCACCGCCGTGTCCGCCCCGGCAGCCGCGCGACCCCGCACCTGGTACCCGTCGTCTGGAGGAAGTCGTGGTGAGCACACCCCCGGTGCCCCCGGCAGACAGTGGCGACCCCCTGCGCGGCGGGCCGGCACCCGACCGCCACGCCGGCGACGGGCGCCACGCCGAGACGGAGCACGACCCCACCGGCATCCGGGCCCTCCTGTCGGGCCTGCCCGACCCGGGACCGATGCCCCCCGACCTGGTCGCCCGCATCACGGCGTCGATCGCCCAGGAGCAGTCCGCCCGCGACGGCGGCAGTGTCGTGCCCCTGCGCCGACGCAGCTGGGGCTGGCAGCACCTGGGCGCGGCGGCGGCCGCCGCGGTCGTCCTGGCCGTCGGCATCCCCGCGCTGCTGACCGGCACCGGTCCCGGTGACGTGATGGCCTCGCTGCAGGGCACCTCGTCGGCCGACAGCGCCAGCGGCGCCGGCGCCGAGGCCGGCAAGGCCCTCAGCAACTCTGGCGCCACCCCGACCGAGGGCAGCGCGGTGCCGGGCCCGGCGCAGCCGTCCGGCCCCAGCGACCAGCGGGTGCGTGGCTCGGTGGCCGGCGTGGCCCTCGCGGCCACCGGCACGGCATACACCCGCGCGGGGCTCGCCACGCAGGCCGCCGCCCTGGGCACCACCTTCGAGGCGTCCTCCGCGGCCAAGGACGCCGTCGTGCCCGATGGTGAGGCCGGGTTGCGCGCCTGCCTCACCGCACTGGGGGTGCCGGACGGGGTCCAGGTGCGGGGCGACGTCGCGACCCTCGACGGCGCCCCCGCGGTCATCGCCCTGGTCGGCGGCGGCAGCTCCCAGCGCGTGTATGCCGTGTCAGCCGACTGCACCGGGGAGCACCCGACCCTGCTCGCGGGCCCGCTACCCCTCCCCTGAGTGGCTCCCGACCCCACGGCCCGCGCGTCGGGCCGCACCGGCGGCGACGGGGAACATCGAGGCCCTACGATCAGTTGAAGAGTCCGGCACCGTATGTTGCGGTGCACCGCCTTCTCGACCACAAGGGGCTGTAACCGCGTGACCACCACCGCACCCGCTGACATCCGCAGTCTGATCATCATCGGCTCGGGCCCGGCGGGGTACACCGCCGCCGTCTACGCGGCCCGCGCCAACCTCCAGCCGCTGCTGTTCGAGGGAGCCGTCACCGCTGGTGGCGCCCTGATGAACACCACCGAGGTGGAGAACTTCCCGGGGTTCCGGGACGGCATCATGGGCCCGGACCTGATGGAGAACATGCGCGCCCAGGCCGAGCGGTTCGGCGCCGAGATCATCACCGACGACGTCGAGTCGGTCGACCTCGAGGGCGAGGTCAAGACCGTCGTCGACGCCGAGGGCAACACCTACCGTGCGCACGCCGTCATCCTCGCCATGGGCTCGGCCTACCGTGAGCTCGGCCTGCCCGACGAGAAGCGGCTCTCCGGCCACGGCGTCTCCTGGTGTGCGACCTGCGACGGCTTCTTCTTCCGCGACCAGGACATCGCCGTCGTCGGTGGCGGCGACTCGGCCGTCGAGGAGGCCACCTTCCTCACCAAGTTCGCCCGGTCGGTGACGATCGTGCACCGTCGCGGCGAGCTGCGCGCCTCCAAGATCATGGCCGAGCGCGCCCTCTCGAACGACAAGATCAAGTTCGCCTGGAACTCCGCCGTCGAGGAGATCCACGGCGACGCCAAGCTCACCGGCATCACCCTGCGCGACACCGTGACCGGCGAGACCCGCGAGCTGCCCGTGACCGGCCTGTTCGTCGCGATCGGGCACGACCCGCGCAACGAGCTGGTCAAGGGCGTCGTCGACCTCGACGACGAGGGCTACGTGCTCGTGCAGGGTCGCACCACCCTGACCAACCTGCCGGGCGTGTTCGCCTCCGGCGACCTGGTCGACCACACCTACCGCCAGGCCATCACCGCGGCCGGCTCGGGGTGTGCCGCGGCCCTCGACGCCGAGCGCTACCTCGCCGACCGCGAGCACGCCGGCGCCCCTGCCCCCGACGCCGACCTCACCGACCCCGTGCCCGCCCAGGAAGGCGCCTTGACGCACTGACCTGCGGGTCGACCTGTCGGACCCTGCTGGGATCGTGACAGGTGCACCCAGCGCCACGGCACACCGACTGCACCACCCCGCACCACAACCAGCCAACCGCAGCACCACCGAAAGGAGCCCCCGAGTGGGAGCCATCAAGGACACCACGGACGCCACCTTCGAGGCAGACGTCCTCCAGAAAGACAAGCCGGTCCTGGTGGACTTCTGGGCGCCCTGGTGCGGCCCGTGCCGCGCCGTCGCCCCGATCCTCGAGGAGCTGGCCGTCGCCCACGCCGACAAGATCGAGATCGTCAAGCTCAACACCGACGAGAACCTCGCCGTCAGCAGCCGCTACGGCATCACCGGCATCCCGACCCTGAACGTCTACGTCGGGGGCGAGGTCGTCAAGACCCTCGTGGGTGCCATGCCCAAGCCCAAGCTGGTGCGTGAGCTCGCCGACTACCTCGGCTGAGCGACCTCCTGACCGTATGCCGGTCGCGCCCGATCGTGGGCGCGACCGGCATCGTCGTGACGGGGCTGGTCCGGTTGGTCCACGGCGCGGTTCTGACTTAGGCTCGGGCGTCGGCCACCCGGCGGCACGGGTCAGTTCACCCGTGCTCGTCACCACCGCTGACCTGCACAAACATCGATCGTCGAGGCACCCGCACCCCGGGTGGCGCCACCAGCCAGAGGAGGCCGTGTGTCAGACAGCAAGTACGGCCTGCTCGGTCTGGGCAGCCACGGCCCCGAGGTGGCCGACGTGCGGGCCCGCCTCGCCGCCCTCCCGCTCGACCAGCTGCCCGACCGCCCCGACCTGCTGGGCGCCGACGCGGGCGAAGGCTTCGACCCGGCCCTGTTCGACGCCACGCTCGAGCGGGCGGTGCGCGCCTTCCAGCAGCACAAGGGGCTCATCGTCGACGGCGTCGTGGGGGTCGAGACCTTCACCGCGATCGACGGCGCGAAGTGGGCCCTCGGCGACCGGATCCTGCTCCACACGCCGGGCCACCTGCAGCGCGGCGAGGACGTCGTCACCCTGCAGGAGCGGCTCAACACCCTCGGCTTCGCAGCCGGCCGCGTCGACGGCCGATTCGGCCCGCAGACCGAGGCCGCCGTCCGCAGCTTCCAGCGGGCCTACGGCCTGTCCGGCGACGGCTCGGTGGGTCCCCACACCCTGCGCGCCTTCGACGACCTGCGCCGGTCGGTGTCGGGCGGCTCGGCCAACGTGCTGCGCGAGCGCGAGCTCGTCCGACGCTCGGGCCACAGCCTGTCGGGTCGCACGGTCGTGCTCGACCCCGGCCACGGCGGCGCCAACACCGGGGCCGTCGCCCACGGGCTCGTCGAGTCCGAGGTGGTGATGGACCTCGCCCGGCGGATCGAGGGCCGGCTGACCGCCATCGGTGTCTCCGTCGTCTACACGCGCACCGAGCACACCAGCCCCAGCGAGGACGAGCGGGCCGCGCTGGCCAACGAGGCCGGGGCCGACCTCGTGCTGTCGCTGCACTGCGACTCCCACGACGCGGCCGAGGCCAGCGGCGTGGCCACCTTCTTCTTCGGTCGTGACCGCCAGACGTCCTGGTCGCCGATCGGTGAGCACCTGGCCGACCTCGTGCTGCGCGAGGTGGTGGCCCGCACCGGCCTCGAGAACTGCCGCTCGCACGGCCGGTCCTGGGCGCTCCTGCAGCAGACCCGGATGCCAGCGGTGCGGATCGAGGCCGGGTACCTCTCGCACCCCAGCGACGCGGCGCGGCTCGCCGACCCTGCGTTCCGCGACACCCTCGCCGAGGCCGTCCTGGTCAGCCTCCAGCGCCTCTACATGGGCGACGAAGACACCGCCACGACAGGCGTGCTGCGCCTCGGCGACCTGCGCGCATACCTCGCCTCGCACAGCTGACGCGTCGCGAATCGCCTACTGCCCCAACGATTTCACCGCTGGCTGGCAGGACCCGAGTCAGGCGCTGCGGTCGAGCCCGAGCAGGTCGACGATCCGGTTGAGGTCCTCGACGGAGGCGAACTCCACCGTCAGCTTGCCCTTGCGCTGCCCGAGGGCGATGTTGACCCGGGTGTCGAAGCGGTCGGAGAGCCGGGCGGCCAGGTCGTCCAGCTGCGGGTGCCGACTGCCGGCGCGTGGCCGGCGCGGCTTGGCGACCTCGTCCGGGCCACCGACCGCCACGATCTCCTCGACGTTGCGCACGCTGAGTCCCTCGGCCACGATCCGCTGAGCCACCCGTTCCATGGCCGCGCCGTCGGGGAGCCCCAGCAGCGCCCGGGCGTGCCCGGCCGACAGCACGCCGGCCGCCACGCGGCGGGCGACCAACGGGGGGAGCTTGAGCAGCCGCAGGGTGTTGGAGATCTGCGGTCGTGAACGACCGATCCGGCCAGCCAGCTCGTCGTGCGTGCACCCGAAGTCCTCGAGCAGCTGCTGGTAGGCCGCCGCTTCCTCCAGGGCGTTGAGCTGGCTGCGGTGCAGGTTCTCCAGGAGGGCGTCGCGCAGCAGGTCGTCGTCGTCGGTCTCCTTGACGATGGCCGGCACGGTGGCCTTGCCGGCCTCCTGCGACGCCCGCCAGCGACGCTCGCCCATGATCAGCTCGTAGCGCACGCCGTCGGCGGCGTTGTCGAGCTCGTCAGGCCCCTGACCTGCAGGAATGGGCCGAATCACGATCGGCTGCAGCACCCCGATCTCCCGGATCGAGTGCACCAGCTCGGCCATGTCGTCCTCGTCGAACACCGACCTGGGCTGGCGTGGGTTCGGCCGGATCTGCTCCACGGGGATCTCGCCGTAGGACACGCCGGGCACCGGCGTGAGGTCGGCTGCGCCGCTCGCGGACTCAGCACGCTCGGTCTGGCCACTGTCCGGGTCGGCGACTCCCCCGTCGGCGTCGGCGACTCCCGCAGCCTGGTCCTCGTCGGCCGCCGGCGACTCACCGGCATACGTGGTGGTCGTGCCTGAGCGCGAGTCGGGGAAGAACACGTCCACGGGACGGCCGTTGGGGGACATGGGGGCGTTGGGGATGAGGGCACCCAGGCCTCGGCCGAGGGCGCGACGCTTCTCGCTCATGGTGTCTTCTCTCACTGCTGTTCGGATGATGGCTGCGCGGACGCGGTCTGGGGGGTGGCGGTGACGGCGCCGCGGTCGGCGAGCTCGGCGGCTGCCCCGAGGTAGGACAACGCTCCGCTCGAGTTCGGGTCGTAGGTCATGACCGTCTGTCCGTGGCTGGGGGCCTCGGAGATCCGGACCGACCGGGGCACGGTGTTGCGCAGCACCTGCTCAGGGAAGTGGTTGCGCACCTCCTCCGCGACCTGGGCCGACAGGCGGGTGCGGCCGTCGTACATCGTCAGCAGGATGGTCGACACGTGCAACGTCGGGTTGAGGTGGTTGCGGATCAGCTCGATGTTCTTGAGCAGCTGCGACAGGCCCTCGAGCGCGTAGTACTCGCACTGGATCGGGATGAAGACCTCCTGCGCCGCGACGAAGGCGTTGACGGTCAGCAGGCCCAGGCTCGGCGGGCAGTCGATCAGCACGTAGTCCGGAGTCGGCCCGTCGCTGTCGGCGGCGTCCTCGAGGTAGGCCGCGATGGCCTTCTGCAGCCGGGTCTCCCGGGCCACCAGGGACACCAGCTCGATCTCGGCGCCGGCCAGGTCGATGGTGGCCGGGGCGCACCACAACCCGGAGATGTCGGGGCACTCCTGCACGACATCGGCCAACGGCGTGCCCTCCACCAGGACGTCGTAGATGCTGGGCACCTCGGCGTGGTGGTCGATCCCCAGGGCGGTGCTGGCGTTGCCCTGCGGATCGATGTCGATGACCAAGACCGTCAGCCCGGCCTGGGCCAGCCCGGCGGCGATGTTGACGGTGGTGGTCGTCTTGCCCACCCCGCCCTTCTGGTTGGCCACGGTCAGCACGCGCGTGGCGGCCGGCTTGGGGAAGACCCGTCCCGTGAGGGCGATCCGCTTGCGTGCGTCGGCGGCAACCGCGCGAGCCAGGGGCGTGTCATGGTCGCCCCGCGGCAGGGCCGCCGCCACTTCCTCGCGCTCGTCGGTTTCACGTGAAACAGCGGCGGCGAGGGCGTCCAGGGCCTCTTGGGCGGCGGCGGCATCGCCGGTGTGGGCGTCCGGCTCCCGCGGGGGCTGCGCCTCCACGGACTGGGCCTCCACGGACTGGGCCTCCACGGACTGGGCCTCCACGGACTGCGCTCCTGCCGCTGCCGGTGTTTCACGTGAAACAGCGGGCTCCTCCGGGAGTCCCGCCGTCACGAGGGGGCGCTGCGGCGTGGGGGTTTCACGTGAAACGTCGTCCAACTCCCCGAGCCGACCACCCACCGGCCAGCCGAGTGCGGTGCTGGCGCGGCCGAGCCGCTGAGGCCATCCGAGTCCCTGGGTCAGTTGCAGCGTCGCTGTGCTCACACAGTCACCTCGTTGGCCATGGACATCATCCAACCCTACGTCGCCGTGCAGTCACAACGCGGGAGGCGGGCCGCCGCCCGCCGGGTCAGGCAGGCGGTCGGGTCAGGCAGGCGGTCGGGTCAGGCAGGCGGTCGGGTCAGGCAGGCGGTCGGGTCAGGCAGGCGGTCGGGTCAGGCAGGCGGCCGGGTCAGGCAGGCGGCCGGGTCAGGCAGGCGGCCGGGTCAGGCAGGCGGCCGGGTCAGGCAGGCGGCCGGGTCAGGCAGGCGGTCGGGTCAGGCAGGCGGTCGGGTCAGGCAGGCGGCCGGGTCAGGCAGGCGGCCGGGTCAGGCAGGCGGCCGGGTCAGGCAGGCGGTCGGGTCAGGCAGGCGGTCGGGTCAGGCAGGCGGTCGGGTCAGGCAGGCGGTCGGGTCAGGCAGGCGGTCGGGTCAGGCAGGCAGGCGGGTCAGGTCGCGCCCTTCGCCTGACCCCTGGTCTGACCCGACGCCTGACCGGTGGCCTTCGCCCTGCCCCGGGCCGCGCGCCGGGCCGCTGCCTTCGAGGGAGCCCTGGGCGCGGGTCGGGAGCCGATGGTGAGCTGCAGGGTCGTCGTCGGGACCGACAACAGCTCCGTGCCGTAGGTCTCGATCCGGGCGGACACCAGGCCGAGCTTGCGCAGCGTCTTCTGCTCTGCCTCCAGCTCCTCCGCGGCCGACCCGCCCTTGAGGGCCACCAGGGTGCCGCCGTCGAGCAGCAGGGGGAAGGTCCACCGGGCCAGCTTGTCGATCCGGGCCACCGCCCGCGCCGTCGCGTATGGCGCCGCCAGGACCCCGGCGAACTCCTCGGCCCGGCCGCGGTGCACCGTGCAGTTCTCGAGGCCGAGCTGCTCGATGGTCGTGGCGAGCCAGGTCGTGCGGCGCAGCATCGGCTCGACGAGGTGCAGGTGGAGGTCCGGCCGGACGATCGCCAGGGCGAGCCCGGGCAGACCTGCCCCGGACCCGACGTCCACGACGGCGACGCCGTGGGGGAATGCCTCGTGGGCGACCGCGCAGTTGAGGATGTGCCGGTCCCACAGGATCGGCACCTCCCTCGGGCCGATCAGCCCGTGCGAGACCCCCGTGTCGGCCAGGATCGCCGCGAACCGTTCGGCGAGCTCACGCCGAGCACCGAAGACCGCGTCAGCCGCTGGGGGCGCCGGGGGTACTGGCGCGCTGGCGGAAGGCTCCACCTGTCCGTGGGGGGAGGACGCGACGGGCGCGGTACCGGTCTGCCCGGTACCGCGCCCGTCGTCGGTGCGCTCCTGCGAGGTCATGCGTGCTGTTTCACGTGAAACACGATCGTGCCGGAGCAGGTCACGCCGGGAGGACGACGACGAAACGTCGGGGCTCGACGCCGTCGGACTCCGAGGAGAGCCCGGCGGCCAGCACCTCGTCGTGCACCACCTTGCGCTCGAACGCGGTCATCGGGTCCAGCGCCGCCTTCTCGCCAGTCGCCTTCACCTGGTCGATGACGGTGTGCGCCAGCTCGACCAGGGTCGACCGGCGCTCGGCCCGGTGGCCGGCCACGTCGAGCATCAGGCGGCTGCGCTCACCGGTGGCGGACTGCACCGCGAGCCGGGTCAGCTCCTGCAGCGCCTCGAGCACCTTGCCGTCCTGGCCCACGAGGCGGCGGGGCACCCGGCCTTCGTCGGAGTCGACGATGGAGACCGCCGCGCGGTCGCCGTCCACGTCGACGTCGATGTCACCGTCGAGGTCGGCGATGTCGAGCAGCGTCTCCAGGAAGTCCGCGGCCACCTCGCCCTCGCGCTCGAGGTCGGCCACCTTGGCGGGACGCCGGCGCGGAGCGCCGGAGCCATCGGTGTCAGAGCCCTCGGTGTCAGAGCCCTCGGCGTCGGTGCTCTCGGTGTCAGTGGCGGCCGAGTCGGCTGCCTCGTCGGTCGTCTCGTCAGTGGACTCGGTGGTCTGGTCGGTGGCGGGGGTGTCGTCCACGACGGTGTCGTTCTGCTCGGTCATGGTGATCACTCTCAGTTGTCGGTCTGGGGCTTGGGGTCGGTGGTGGTGCCGGACGCCTTCTTCGGCTGGGCCGTCTTGGCCGCGCCACCCTTCTTCTTCTTGTTGCGGGACGGCTGCACGCGTTGGCCGCTTGGCTTGGGGGCCTCGGTCTCCTCGGGCTTGTCGAGGCCCTTCACGGTGAACTCCTCGACCGGCTTGCCCTTCTTGAGGCGCCGCTCCTGCATGGCCTTCTCGGCCAGGGAGCCCGGTGCCGGCATCTTGCGGATCACGTAGAACTGCTGGCACATGGACCAGACGTTGGTGGTGAGCCAGTAGAGCAGGACACCGATGGGGAAGTTCACGCCCGAGATCGCGAAGAAGATCGGCATCAGGTAGAGCAGCATCTTCTGCTGCTTCGCGAACGGGTTGTCCAGCGCGGAGGCCGGCATGTTCTTCATCATCAGCTGGCGCTGGGTGGTGAAGGTGCTGGCCGACATCAGGACGATGAGCATGATCGTGACGACCTGCACGGTGACACTGCTGGCACCGATGAACTTGTCGGACAGCTGGGCGCCGAAGAAGGTGGACGCCTCGGCCTCGCCGGCCAGCTTGCGGGTGATCGGGCCGATCGGGTCGGTCGAGCCGTCCGCGATCTTCTTGAGCCCGTTGAGCACCCGGAACAGGCCGAAGAAGAACGGCGACTGGAGCAGGATCGGCAGGCACGAGCTGAACGGGTTGGTCCCGGTCCGCTTGTAGAGGTCCATCGTCTCCTGCGTCATGGCCTGACGGGAGTCGGGGTCCTTCTTGTCCTTGTACTTGGCCTGGATCTTCTGCATCTCGGGCTGGATCAGCTGCATCCGCCGGGAGGCGTGGATCTGCCTGACGAACAGCGGGATCATCGCCGCCCGCATCACCACCACGAGGCCTACGATGGACAGGGTCCATGCCACCCCGGAGGCGGACGGGATACCGAGGGCCGTGAACAGGGAGTGCCAACCCCACAGGATCCACGAGACGATCCACTCGAACGGGTAGACCAGGCTGCTGAAACTCATGTCGTCCTCAATCTGGTGGTGGTCCGCCGAGGTGACGGTCCACCGGTGGTTCCGGTCCCGCGGTGGGTATGCCGCGTGGCCGGCAGGTCTGGTGCCCGGCCGCTAGGCGGCGTGGGCGGGTGGTGCTGGCTGGTGGTCGCTCGGGCCCGAGTCCGGTCCGGCGGGCGTCCCGCCGCCCGGTGCCTGCGGCGCGCGGGCGGGGACGTGGTCGACCCCTCCGGCGGCCCACGGGTGGCACCTACCCAACCGCCGCAGCGCCAGCCAGGTTCCCTTGACGGGACCGAACCGGCGGATGGCCGTCAGCGCGTAGGACGAGCAGGACGGGTAGTAACGGCAGCTCGGGGGCGTCATCGGGGAGATGAAGCGCTGGTAGAACAGCAGCAGCCCGATCAGGGGGGCCGCGGCGACTCGCCGGAGGGTGGTCACGCTCGGGTCGCCCCCAGCCGGGTGGTCACCCGGGCGAGGAGGGCGTCGAGCTCAACCGCGAGGGAAGCCGAACTTGCCTGTGCCGCAACGGGATTCGCGCGGATGACGAGGTCCGTGCCGCTCGGCAGGGCGTCGACGCGGGCTGCCATGAGCGCCCGCAGTCGCCGCTTCGTGCGGTTGCGGACCACTGCCCCTCCGACGGCCTTGGAGACAACAAAACCGACCCGCGGCGGTTGTCCCGCACGCGCGTCGGCCTGGTTGGCGTGGACCACGATCAGCGTGGAGCCAGCTCGGGCTCCCCTGGGCCCCCGAAAGGTGGCCGCGAAGTCCGAGCTCGCACGGAGCCGGTGCCCCGCGGGCAGCACGGGTCGACCTCAGGCGGAGAGCTCGGAGCGGCCCTTGGCGCGGCGGGCCGACAGGATGGCGCGGCCCGCACGGGTGCGCATGCGCAGGCGGAAGCCGTGGGTCTTGGCCCGACGACGGTTGTTCGGCTGGAAAGTACGCTTGCTCACGAGGATCTCCGTTACTGGTCAGGCCCGGGTGGCCTGCTGAGTGCATGGACGCCTGTTCGGCCGCAATCGGAGGCCCGCGCCTCGACCGGTGGTGGGACTCACCGCTGGTCCAGGGGCGTCACGGGCATGCGAAAACGGCCGACAGGCCTGGTCAAAGGTACGCGAGCGCGACGGGCAGGGTCAAACCAGCGGTGACCACCCGGCATACCTGGGGCTTTTAGCACTGGTGCTCCCGGTTCGCCCCGGGGACACGCCGAGTTCGCACACTGATTTTGGTCGGCGCTGGCCAATTTTCGGTCGTTTCGGTTGCCGGGGCACCGCCGCTGTTGTTACCGTCCCTCCTCGTCCCATTCCTTGCCCACAGGTTGTGGATAACTATGTGGACAAGGCATGCTGAGGACCCGGGGCACGCGGAAACCAGCACAGACCCTGCGACAGGGCAGATCAGCGACGACCGTCGAAAGGGATGTGGGACCGGTGAGTGACACAGATCTGGACTTCACTCAGATCTGGCAGAACACCATCGCCACCCTCGACGCCGACGGCCTCCCCGCTCGGGAGCGCGCCTTCCTCACCCTGGCCCGGCTGGCCGGTCTCCTCGACGGCACCGCCCTGGTCAAGGTCCCGAACGACTACACCAAGGACGTCGTCGAGCAACGGGTGCGCGATGCCGTGACCCGGGCGCTCTCCTCGCAGCTCGGGGAGCAGGTGCACCTCGCGGTGACCGTCGACACCTCGCTCGACGAGTCCCACCACACGGAGGACACGACGGGCTACGCCGACGAGGCCGCGTCCGGTCCGATGACCACCCTGGGCTCCGACATCCACGCGGGCATGGGTGTGCCCGGTCAGGGCGACAACGTCTACGCCCTCACGCCGGCCACCGAGCAGCAGCGCCGCCCCCGCGACGAGGTGCCGAGCATCACCGACGAGTCGGCGACCCGGCTCAACCCGAAGTACACCTTCGACACCTTCGTCATCGGCGCGAGCAACCGGTTCGCCCACGCGGCCGCCGTCGCGGTGGCCGAGGCGCCGGCCAAGGCGTACAACCCGCTGTTCGTCTACGGCGAGTCCGGGCTGGGCAAGACCCACCTGCTGCACGCGATCGGGCACTACGCGCGCAACCTGTACCCGCACGTCAAGGTGCGCTACGTGAACTCCGAGGAGTTCACCAACGACTTCATCAACAGCATCCGCGACGACAAGGCGAGCAACTTCCAGCGCCGGTACCGCGACGTGGACGTGCTCCTGATCGACGACATCCAGTTCCTGCAGGGCAAGGTGCAGACCCAGGAGGAGTTCTTCCACACCTTCAACACCCTGCACAACGCCAACAAGCAGGTCGTCATCACCAGTGACCTCCCGCCCAAGCTGCTGAGCGGCTTCGAGGAGCGGATGCGCAGCCGGTTCGAGTGGGGCCTGCTCACCGACGTCCAGCCGCCCGACCTCGAGACCCGCATCGCCATCCTGCGCAAGAAGGCCATCCAGGAACGGATGAGCGCCCCCGACGAGGTGCTGGAGTTCATCGCCAGCCGGATCTCGACCAACATCCGCGAGCTCGAGGGCGCCCTGATCCGGGTGACCGCGTTCGCCAGCCTCAACCGGCAGAGCGTCGACATGGGCCTGGCCGAGATCGTGCTCAAGGACCTCATCCCGAACGAGCAGGGCAGCCAGATCACCAGCGCGACGATCATGGCCCAGACCGCGGCCTACTTCGGGCTCACCATCGAGGACCTCTGCGGTGGCTCCCGCTCCCGCGTCCTGGTGACCGCCCGGCAGATCGCGATGTACCTGTGCCGGGAGCTCACCGACCTCTCGCTGCCCAAGATCGGCCAGCAGTTCGGCGGTCGCGACCACACCACGGTCATGCACGCCGACAAGAAGATCCGCCAGCTGATGGCCGAGCGCCGGGCGATCTACAACCAGGTCACCGAGCTGACGAACCGGATCAAGCAGCAGTCGCGCTGACCACCATCCCCAGCACAGCCCCCGGTCGCCGCCACGTTCTCCACAGGGTTGTGCACAGCTGTGAAGGTTTGTTCATCCCCCCGACATGTTCGTCCGGGGCCACCTCCGTCACGCTCGTCTGAGCACGGACCCGCCGTGGGAAACGGGACATTTACGGCACAGGGACCATGGTCCACACCTGTGGACAACTCTGTGGGTATGTGTGCGGGGCCCACGACCATCGTCCGAATGGATGATCTTTCCCACCGGTTGTGGATAACCGGTGGACAACGCGTGCACGAGTCGTCGTCCGGCTGGGGACAACGCGACCTGGCGTGTGGAGACCGTGTGGGCGACCGAACCGCCTCCACAGCCCCAGCCAGCTTGTCCGCCGGCCCGTCCACCCCTCGTGCACACCGGACGCGCCGCGCTGACCTGCACCGATGTCGCTCGTCCACAGGATCCACACCCCCTATGACAACGACTAATCCTCCCTAGTCATGGATCCAGCCCCGAGTACCCAAGCTGGTTCACCCCTGCTGGTTCACCGACGGGGAAAGAACAGAAAACGGCCGACGAGATCGGGGCAGCGGATTGCCCGATCCGGGTTGGCCGACCGCACCCTGAGCACTAGGGTCAGTCCGCAATCACATTCTTGAAGTTTTCCAGCGGCGGGGCCGCACGCGAAGGGCAGGTAGTCACGGTGAAGTTCCGGGTCGAACGTGAGGTCCTCGCCGATGCCGTGACGTGGGTGGCCCGCGGCCTCCCGGCCCGTCCGCCGGTGCCGGTCCTCGCCGGCGTCCTCCTCGAGGCGAACGAAGAGGGCACCCTCACGCTCTCGGCCTTCGACTACGAGGTCTCGGCCAAGATCACCGTGGCGGCCGAGGTCGCCGAAGGTGGCACGGTCCTGGTGCTGGGCCGCCTCCTCGCCGACATCTCGCGCAACCTGCCGTCCAAGCCGGTCGACGTCGCGACCGAGGGCAACAAGGTCTCGGTCGTCTGTGGTTCGTCGCGGTTCAGCCTGATGCAGATGCCGGCCGACGACTACCCGACCCTGCCGACCTCCCCCACCGCCAGCGGCACCATCGCCGGCGACGTCTTCACCCAGGCGGTCGCCCAGGTCTCGATCGCGGCCGACCGCGGCGACACCCTGCCGATCCTCACCGGCGTCCGGGTCGAGATCGACGGCGACAAGATGACGCTGCTGGCCACCGACCGCTACCGGCTCGCGATGCGCGAACTGACCTGGAACCCCGAGGCCACCGACGCCAGCCACCTGGCCCTGGTGCCGGCCCGCACCCTGTCCGAGACCGCGAAGGCCCTCGGCGCCTCCGGCTCGATCGAGGTCGCGCTGGGCTCCTCCGCGGGCGGCGACGGCCTGGTCGGCTTCGAGGCCGGCCAGCGACGCACGACCACCCGTCTGCTCGACGGGGAGTACCCGAAGGTCACCTCGATCTTCCCCACCAGCGTCGACACCGAGGCCGTGATCAAGACCTCCGAGCTCATCGAGGCCGTCAAGCGCGTCGCCCTGGTGGCCGAGCGCAACACCCCCGTGCGGCTGAAGTTCACCGACGGCCAGGTCGCCATCGAGGCCGGTACCGGTGACGACGCCCAGGCGTCGGAGGCCGTCGAGTCCACCCTCACCGGACCCGAGCTCGAGATCGCCTTCAACCCGCAGTTCCTGCTCGACGGCCTGGGCGCCGTGGGCACCGACTACTCGCGGTTCTCCTTCACCCAGCCCTCCCGGCCGGCAGTGCTCTCCGGGCAGGACGAGCTCGACGGCGAGGCCGACACCTCGTACCGCTACGTGCTGATGCCGGTTCGCTTCGCGAGCTGACCTCACCCGGGCGTAGCCTGAGCGGGCCGCACCCGAGGTATGCCGCGAAGCCTGGCTCCGCGGCATACGTCTCCACCCACACGAAAGGGCGTCTCATGCAGCTCGGTCTGATCGGTCTCGGCAAGATGGGTGGCAACATGCGCGAGCGGATTCGCCGCGCAGGGCACGAGGTGGTGGGGTTCGACCGCAATCCGGCGGTGTCCGACGTCAAGACCCTGGCCGGTCTGGTCAAGGCCCTCGACGCGCCCCGCACCGTCTGGGTGATGGTGCCCGCCGGCGCGCCGACCTCCGACACGGTGGCACAGCTGGCCAAGCTCCTCGACAAAGGCGACATGGTCATCGACGGCGGCAACAGCCGCTTCACCGATGACTTCGAGAACGAGAAGCTGCTCAAGTCCAAGGGGATCGGCTACCTCGACTGCGGCGTCAGCGGCGGCATCTGGGGCCTCGAGAACGGCTACGGCCTCATGGTCGGTGGCACCGCGGCCAACGTGCGCAAGGCGATGCCGATCTTCGACGCGCTGCGCCCCGAGGGGCCGCGCGAGGAGGGCTTCGTCCACGCCGGCAAGGTCGGCGCCGGTCACTACACGAAGATGGTGCACAACGGCATCGAGTACGGCCTGATGGCTGCCTATGCCGAGGGCTACGAGCTGCTCGAGGCGAAGGACATCGTCACCGACGTGCCGGGCGCCTTCAAGGCCTGGACCCGCGGCACCGTCGTCCGGTCCTGGCTGCTCGACCTGCTGGTCGACGCCCTCGAGAAGAACCCCCACCTCGACGACGTGTCCGGCTACACCGTCGACTCGGGTGAAGGACGCTGGACCGTCGAGGAGGCGATCGCCAACTCGGTGCCGATGCCGGTCATCTCGGCGTCGCTGTTCTCCCGGTTCGCCTCGCGCCAGCAGGAGTCCCCGACGATGCAGGCCGTCGCGGCGCTGCGCGGCGGGTTCGGCGGACACCAGGTCATGTCGGTCGCCGAGGGCGAGAAGCTGCGCGCCGACGGTGCCCCGAAGCACGAGAAGGCCGTCCAGGCGAAGGCCGCCACCAAGGAGAAGCCGCCCACGAGCCCGGCCAAGGCCGCTGCGAAGGGGCGCCAGGCCGCGACGGCCGGACCGTCCTCGGGCACCGGCTCGACGCCCAAACGTCCGGCCAGGAAGGCCTGACCGGGGACCGTGCACGTCCGCCACCTGACCGTCTCCGACTTCCGCAGCTACAGCACGGCCGACCTGCCGCTCGAGCCCGGCGTGACGACGCTCGTGGGGCTGAACGGCCAGGGCAAGACCAACCTGGTCGAGGCGATCGGTTACCTCGCGACGCTGTCCAGCCACCGGGTCTCCACCGACCAGCCGATGGTGCGGTTCGGTGCGGAGCAGGCGGTCATCCGGGGGGCGGTCGTGCGCGACGGCCGGGAGACGATGCTGGAGCTGGAGCTCAACCCCGGCCGCGCCAACCGGGCCCGGCTCGGCCGCTCTCCCGTGTCACGACCCCGCGACGTGCTCGGCACCCTGCGCACGGTGCTCTTCGCCCCCGAGGACCTCGCCCTGGTCAAGGGCGACCCGTCGGAGCGGCGGCGGTTCCTCGACGACCTGCTGGTGGCGCGGCAGCCGCGGTGGGCCGGCGTGCGCAGCGACTACGACAAGGCGCTCAAGCAGCGCAATGCCCTGTTGAAGTCCGCACAACCGTTGCTGCGCAAGGGATCTCGTCGCCGCCCCCCGTCCCGGCCCGCGGACGAGCCGGTGGACGACGCCCGCGTGTCGGCCCTCCACACCCTCGACGTCTGGAACGACCACCTCGCGGCCGTCGGGTCGCAGCTGCTCTACGCACGCCTGCGGCTGCTGCGCGACCTCGGGCCCTACCTCGCCAAGGCGTACGACGAGGTCAGTGCGGGGCAGTCCGACGCGCGGGTGTCCTACAAGAGCAGCCTGCGCGAGGCCGCCGCCGCGTCCCTGGCTGCTGGTGAGGTCCCCGAGATCGACGCGCTGCGGGCCGAGCTGCTGGCCACCTTCGACGAGGTCCGCGACAAGGAGGTCGAGCGCGGCATCTCCCTCGTCGGACCGCACCGCGACGACCTCGTCCTGAGCCTGGGCGAGCTGCCGGCCAAGGGCTATGCCAGCCACGGCGAGAGCTGGTCATTCGCGCTGGGACTCAAGCTGGCGGCATACCAGCTGTTGCGGCACGACCTCGGTGAGGACCCGGTGCTGATCCTCGACGACGTGTTCGCCGAGCTCGACACCGGACGCCGCGAACGGCTGGCCGCGATGGTGGTCGACTGCGAGCAGGTGTTGATCACCGCCGCCGTCGACGCGGACGTGCCCACGAGCCTGGTCGGCCAGACCTTCACGGTCACCCTCGGACAGGTGGCCCGGCGTGAGTGACGAGCGCAATGACACCGAGGCGGTCGACGACGCGGAGGCCGGGGCAGATGCACCCGAGAGCGGCCTGCCGGGTGCCGACCTCGTTGACGACGCGGCCGAGGCTGCCCTGCAACGGGCGCGGGCCGCAGCGCGCGAGAAAGGACTTCGCCCCGGCCTGAAACCCATGCGCCGCAGGCAGATCGGGCGCCCGATGCCGGGGACGAGCACCGACCGGCGGGACCCCTTGCTGCTCGGTGACCAGATGGATCGGCTGATGGCCGACCGCGGGTGGAAGGTCGACGTCGCGGTGGGCTCGGTGATGGGCCGCTGGCCCGACATCGTGGGCGAGGAGGTGGCGCAGCACTGCACGCCGGTCACCTTCGAGTTCGGGGTCCTCACGGTGCGGGCCGACTCCACCGCCTGGGCGACGCAGCTCAAGCTGCTCGAGTCGTCGATCATGGGCCGGCTCGAGGGCGAGGTCGGCAAGGACACCGTGACCACCCTGAAGATCGTCGGCCCGAGCGCGCCGTCGTGGTCCAAGGGGCCGCGCCGATCGCAGGGGCCCGGACCGCGCGACACGTACGGGTGAGCTGCCCCCTGCCTAGGATCGGACCATGACGGCCGACGACGACCGCGCGCTCACTCGCGACCACTTCGACCACGTCACCCGCGTGACGACGAGGTGGTCGGACAACGACATGTACGGCCACCTCAACAACGCGGTCTACTACGAGCTCTTCGACTCCGCGATCAACGGTTGGCTGATCACCGGCACTGGAGTCGACACCATGGCGCTGCCGGAGCTCGGGGTCGTGGCGGAGTCGGGCTGTCGCTTCTTCCGCGAGCTGGAGTACCCGCATCCGCTCGACGTCGGCGTGCGCGTGGAACGCCTGGGTCGCAGCAGCATCACCTACGCGCTCGGTCTGTTCGACGCAGAGGCGGCCGAGGTCGCGGCCCTCGGCCACTGGGTGCACGTCTACATCGACCGCGAGTCGCGCGGCGCCGTGCCGATCCCCAGGGTCGTGCGTGAGCTGCTCGACCGGGCCGTGGCCGAGCGTTGATGCAGGTCATCGGCGCGGTTCTCGAGGAGGTCGGGCGCGCTGCTCCGTATGCCGACAGCCGTCCCCTCACGGTCGGACCCGTCGACCTCGCCGGCCCCGGACCCGGGGAGGTGCTCGTGCGGATCGAGGCCGCCGGGGTGTGCCACTCCGACCTCTCCGTCGTCGACGGCAACCGCGCACGACCGGTGCCGATGCTGCTCGGCCACGAGGCGTCGGGCCGGGTCGAGCAGCTGGGGCGCGGCGTGACCGACCTCGCCGTCGGGCAACGGGTGGTGATGACCTTCCTGCCCCGCTGCGGTGAGTGCGCCGRCTGCGCCACCGGCGGGCGTATGCCGTGCGGCCCCGGCTCGCTGAGCAACAACGCCGGCGCGCTGTTGGGTGGCGGGCGGCGGCTGTCGCGCGGCGGCATACCGGTGCACCACCACCTCGGGGTGTCGGCCTTCGCGACGCACGCGGTCGTGGACACCAGGTCGGTGGTCGCCGTCGACGACGACGTGCCACCTGCGGTGGCGGCGGTCCTCGGGTGCGCGGTGCTGACCGGTGGTGGGGCGCTGCTCAACGCGGCGCCCCCGGAGCCCGGGCAGACCGTCATGGTGGTCGGCCTGGGCGGGGTCGGGATGGCTGCCCTCCTCACCGCCGTGGCCCTCCGGACCGGTGACGTCGTGGCCGTCGACGCGGTGGCGGCCAAACGCGAGCAGGCGCTGGAGCTGGGTGCCGCACGGGCGCTCGACCCCGCTGAGCTCGCCAGCACCGGGGCGCTTGCCGACGTGGTGGTGGAGGCGGCGGGCACCGTCCGGGCGTTCGAGGCTGCGTTTGCGGCGACCGCCCCGGGCGGACGCACCGTGACGGTCGGGCTCCCCCACCCCGAAGCTCGGGCCAGCATCTCTCCGCTGGCACTCGTGGCCCAGGCGAAGACGGTGATCGGCAGCTACCTCGGCTCGGCGCTGCCGTCGCGAGACATCCCGGTCTTCGCGCAGTGGTGGCGCGCGGGACGGCTGCCGGTCGAGGCCCTGGTCTCGGCGCGGATCGGTCTCGACGACGTGAACCACGCGATGGACGAGCTCGCGGCCGGGCGTGCCGTCCGCCAGGTCATCGACCTCTGAGGAGGCGCCCTCGCCGTCACCGGTCCTTGCGCCGCAGGCCGGCCCGGTCGACCACGTCGACCTGCCCGCGCCGCAACCGCAGCAGGCCCTCGGCCGCCAGGGACCGCAGCACGCGGTTGGTCGAGGGACGGGTGGCCCCGGCCAGCTCGGCGATGTCGGTCTGGGTGAGGGGGATGGACACGGGACCCTCGGGACCGGACTCGTACTGGTCGCACAGGTCGAGGAGGCGGCGGACCACCCTCCGGTCGGTGGGCAGGAACAGGGCCTCGAGCAGGTGGTCGGACAGTCGTTTCACCCGGGCGGCGAGGAGGGTGGCCAGGTGGGTCTGGATCCCGGGGTGCGCCTTGCACAGCTGCGCGAACTCGGTGAAGGTCAGGCTCAGCGTCGTCGTGGGCTCGAGGGCGGTGACGGTCGAGCTCCGGCGTCGAGCTGACGAGACCACGGCAACGTCGCCGAGCGCGCGGCCAGGCCCGATCACCCGGAACGCCACCGAGTCCCCCATCGGTGACGTGCGCCGGGCCATCACCCTGCCCTCGGCGATGAAGTGCACCGTGTCTGCAGGGTCTCCCTCGTGGAAGAGGACCTCGCCGCGCTTGAACTGACGACGCCGGGCCGCGGCCAGGACCTCGCGGCGCTCCCCCTCGGTCAGGTCCCGAAGCAGCTGCCACTCCATGACTCAGTGCACCACACGCAGGGCTGCCTGCCACCGGGGTCGGCGCTGTGTCACGAGGAGCACACTCGCTCGGTCCGCCGGTGCACAGACGGCGCGGGCGCCAGCCGCGACCGTGGAGTGACCACCCGGAACCGCCGGGAGGCACGGACGAAGGAGGCGGCCATGCACCCGAACCGTCGACATCACCCGGACCTCGCCCACCACCACCCGATCATCCACAAGGTGCGGGGCCGGTGGGTCTGGTCCTGCGAGTGCGGCAGCGCGTCGTGTCGCACCGACCTGACCCAGCTGAACTGGCACCAGGTCGTCGTCGAGGCGCTGCGGCACGCCACCACGATCGCTGCCTGAGCTCATGACGCGCTCGGGGCCACCCCCTCAGGGGAGAGATCTGGGGGTGGCGGCGGAGCGGGCCTCGGTGAGGAGGATCCGCTCCGCCCTGTCGTAGCACTCCTGCGCCTTGGCTGCGGTGTCCCCCACGGCGGTCATCCCCACCCGCCCGGCCTCGGTCACCGAGCTGATCATGTGGAACACGACGCCCGTCTGGCTCGCGGGGTCGAAGTGCAACCCGGTCCGGGCGACGACGTCGAACAGGTCGTTCACCCGCAGCCCCCGCAGGCTCGGGTCCTCGAGGTGGTCGGTGGCGACCAGGTGCTTCTCCCGTCCGGCGGGGGTGGTGAACAGAGCGGTCCGGCTGTCGTACCGCCCGTTGGTGAGGAACTGCAGGGTCAGGAAGGGATGGGTGGTCCCGCCCTTGCGCAGGTTGACCTCGATCGCGTACGAGTCCCATCGGGTGCCTCGCCGGACGACCACGAAGTCGATCGCGAACCGCCCCAGCACCCCGAGCTCGGCCAGTCGCGCCCCCACCGCGCTCGCCTGGTGGGTGATGGTGCCCGCGTACTCCGGGTCGGCGGGGAAGCGGCACCCGAGGTAGGACTGCCCGGTGGGTCCGCCGAGGATCTGGTCGTGCGTCGACAGCACCTCCACCTCTCCCAGCGGGGTGATCCGCAGCTGGACGCTCGGGCTGAGCACCTCCTCGCCGTCGATCCGCTCCTCGACGATGCCGGYGCGTTCGGCGAACTTCGCGAAGTAGAGGTCGTGCGTGACGGTCTTGCCCTCCAGCTCCATGGTCCGCACCCGGCCCTCCAGCTCGGCCCGTTCGGACGCCGACCCCGTGGGTGGGAGGCCGCGGAGGTCGACGAGGGCGTTGCCGGCGCCGGCCACGCCCTCGTTGAGCTTCACCATCGCCTGCGCGACACCGGGTCTGCGGGCGCGCAGCTCGGCGAGCGAGTCCACGATGGCCTCGACCGAGCGGAGGTCCTCGAAGCCGGCGGGGTAGTCCACGCCGGCCTCGTCGAACAGGCGCCGGCACCCGGTCTTGGTGCCCAGCGCGAAGTGCCTCGGGTCTGCGCCGTACATGGGGATGCCGAGCTCGAGGGCGAGGTCCCGCTCCAGGGTGGTGGTCGTGTAGGGCACGAGGTGCGACCGGGTGGGGTCGGGGATGAGGTCCCGGAGGTCTGCCAGGACCCGCGGCCGCTCGAGCAGCTTCTCGGTCAGGGGGCGTGCGGTGAGGTCACCCACCGACACCAGCGACAAGCGGGCCCGGGCATGGCTGGGGATGACCCCCGGCAGGAGCGCGAGGTAGTACTCGACGATCGCCGGGTCCACCGGGCCCGAGGTCACGTAGACCATGCGCAGCCGGGGCTGGCGCAGCAGGAGCAGCAGGAAGAGGTAGCGCTCCTCCATCGCCTGGTTGATCGCCCCGACCTTGGCCGTGACGCGGTCGAGGGACACCGAGGGCACCACCACGACGGACTCCCCCGGCTCGTTGAGCCGCATCGACCTCCAGACCGAGGGCAGCCGGCTCTGCAGGCGGTCGTATGCCGCGTTGCGCTCCTCCTCGTTCAGCTCGGCCAGCGGGCGCGAGACATCGAGGGAGGTCATGGCGTGACCCTGGCGGCATCGAGCCCGAGGACGTCGAACACCTCGACCGGTCTGGTGATCCCCCTCAGCTCCATCGGCCCGAGCGAGCGCGTCACGGCAACCTCGGCCGCGCCCGTCACGACCCGCTGGGTGGCGAGGATCTGACCGGCCTGGGCCTGGGCCGACAGCCGGGCGCTGACGTTGGTCACCGTGCCGATGGCCGCGTAGTCGTAGCGTCCCTCGAACCCGACCCGGCCGAGGGTGGCGTAGCCCTGGGCGATGCCGACCCCGAACCCGAGGTCGTGGCCACGGCTGCGCCATCCCTCCGCGAGCTCGGCCACGCGTCCCCGCATGGCCACCGCCATGCGCACCGCCCGCTCCGGCGCGTCGGGACACGGGATGGGGTCGTTGAAGAAGACGAGCAGCCCGTCGCCGGCGAAGTGCTCGAGCGTGCCCTCGAACCGGAAGACCAGGTCGCCCAGCGCCTCGTGGTACTCCCGCAGGACCGAGATCACCTCCTCGGGCTCGGCCGTCTCGGCGAAGCTGGTGAAACCGCGCAGGTCGCAGTAGACCGCCGTGATCTCGCTGCGGTGGCTCTGCAGAAAGGCATCGTCGCCGCTCTCGACGACCAGCCCCGCCACCTGCGGCGACAGGAACCGGCGCAGGCGACCGACCCGCTCGAGCTCGGCCACCTGGGCGGCCACCTTGGCCTCGAGCTCGCGGTTCCAGTCGGCCAGCTCGCGGGCCTGCCGCTCGACCGTGTCGTGGTACCGCTTCACCCGCACCAGTGAGCGGACGCGTGCCAACAGCTCGGCCTGCTCGAACGGCTTCGTGACGAAGTCGTCCGCACCGGCTTCGATGGCGCGCAGCTTCTGCTCCTGCCCGCTGGCCGTCACCATCACCACGGGCAGGAACGACGTGGCCTCGTTGGCCCGGATCTGCCGACAGGTCTCGTAGCCGTCGATCCCGGGCATCAGGATGTCGAGCAGCACGAGGTCGGGGACCTGCGTCGACAGCCACGCGAGGGCTTCCTCACCCGAGCCGGCGGAGTGGACGACGAAGCCTCGCGGGCTGAGGACCGCGTCCATCAGCTTGACGTTCTGCGGCAGGTCGTCGACCACCAGGATCACGCCGTCATCGGTCGTCATCGGGGGTCCTCCGTTCTGAGGTGCGCACGCACCTGGTCGGGAAAGCTGCGGACGCTGATCGGCTTCTCGAGGTATCCGTCGAAGCCGGCCGCCAGGGCGCGGTCGCGGTCCTGGGCCATGGCGAAGGCGGTCAGGGCCACGACCGGGATGTCCCACGTCGTGGAGTCCGCGCGCAGGAGCGACAGGGCTGCGTGGCCGTCGATCCCGGGCAGCTGGAGGTCCATGAGGATGACGTCGGGACACGAGCGCTGGGCGGTGGCGACGGCTTCCTCACCGGTGGTCGCCACGAGCACGGTGAACCCGGCATACTCCAGCACGTCGCGCGCGAGCTTGAGGTTGCGTTCGTTGTCCTCCACGAGCAGGACCACGCGACTCGTCATCCCGCCTCCCGACCGCGGGCCCGGACCGGCCCGGCGGTGACCTGGGCCAGTCGTGCGGCCAGCAGCTGGAGGTCGACCGCGCTCTTGGACGTGACGAACTCGATCCGCCCGTCGAGCAGCGCACGGTCCTGGGCCGTGAGGGTCTTGGCCGTGAGCACCACGATCGGCAGGGACGTGGTCTGCGGGTCCGACCGGAGGCGGTCGACGACCTCGAACCCGTCCGTCTCCGGCATGAGCAGGTCGACGAGGACCACCGACGGCCGATGGGTCCGGATCAACGTCAGGGCGACGTCCGGACTGGTGCAGGTGTGGACCACCCAGCCGGCCTGCTCCAGGGCGAGCCGCACGAGTTCGAGGGCCAGGGGGTCGTCATCGACGAAGACGGCCACCTTGCGCGCGGCCTGGTCGACGGGCAACGAGACCAGCCGCCGCAGGGCGGCGAGCAGGTCGTCCCGGGCGACCGGCTTGACGAGGTAGTCGGAGGCACCGAGGGCGAAGCCGCGACCCCGCTCATGGATGACCGAGACCACGACGACGGGGATGGACGCCGTGTGCGGGTCGCCCTTGATGGCACCCAGGACGTCCCAGCCATCCATCCCCGGGAGGCGGATGTCGAGGATCACCGCGGCCGGGGACTGGGCTCGCACGGCAGCCAGCCCGTCCGCGCCGTTGGGCACGACCACGGGCCGCAGCCCCGCCGCCTCGAGGTGCAGCGCCATGAGCTCCGCCGAGCTGCGATCGTCCTCCACGACCACCACCACGGGCCGGTCGTCGGCGGCGCCGAGCGCGGGGTCGGGCCRCCCGGTCGCCACGACGCTCCGGTCGAGCGGGATGGAGAAGCCGAACGTGCTGCCGTGGCCGACCTCGCTGTTCAGCCAGAGCCGGCCGCCGTGGAGCTCGACGATCCGCTTGGTGAGGGTGAGCCCCAGCCCGGTGCCCTCGGCCTGGCGGGCCGTCCGACCGCCCTGCTGGAACGAGTCGAAGATCCGCTGCTGGTCGGCTGGGTCGATGCCCATCCCCGTGTCCGACACGGTGATCTCCAGGTCGCCGTCGGCGGCCCGTGCGCGGACCTCGACCCGTCCACCATCCGGGGTGAACTTCACCGCGTTGCTGAGCAGGTTGAGCAGCACCTGCTTGAACCGGAGCTCGTCGGCCCGGACCATCCCGACCCCGGGCGCCACCTCCCGGTGCAGCGTGATGCCGTGTGCCACGGCCCGCTCACGGACCATCGACAGGGCGTAGTCCAGCGTCTCGGCGACGTCGAAGTCGGTGGGGTCGAGCTCCATGGCACCGGCCTCGACCTTGCTCAGGTCGAGCACGTCGTTGAGCAGCGCGAGCAGGTGCCGGCCCGAGTTGAGGATGTCGCGCAGGTAGTCCTCCTGTCGCTCGTTGAGGTCGCCGAACATCCGCTCGAGCAGCACCTCGGAAAAGCCGATCACGGCGTTGAGCGGGGTCCGCAGCTCGTGCGACATGCTGGCCAGGAACTCCGACTTGTGCTGGCTGGCCTCGGCCAGCTCGGCACTCTGGAGCTCGAGCTGCTGGTAGAGCCGGGCGTTGGTCAGGGCGATCGTGGACTGGCTGGCGAACGCCTCCAGCACTTCGCAGGTCTCGTCGCTGAGCAGCCCCGGGGACTTGCGACGCACGACCATGGCCCCGACCACCCGGTCCGAACGCACCATCGGGATGGCGACGACCGAACGCCACCCCGCGGCATACAGGACGGACAGGTGGGGGTCGCGGTCCGCCACCGCCAGGTCCTCGACCTGCTGGGGGGAGCGGTCGAGGCAGGCCCGGCCCACGAGGGTCTCGTCGAGGTGGATCCTCGTGCCACGCAACGCCTCCACGACGCCCGGCTCGGTGCCGAAGGTGGTGCGGACGGAGAACAGCCGGGTCTGCTCGTCGTACTCCATCAGCGAGCCGCCGTCGGTGCCGGAGAGCTCGACGGCGATGCTGACGATCGTGGTCAGCACCTCGTCGACGTCCAGGCTGGAGCTCACCGCCTCCCCCACCTCGGCGAGGGCCTCGAGCTGGTCGACCCGCCGGGCGAGCTCGGCCCGGCCGGCCTGGAGCTCCTGCACCAGCCGGACGCCGTTGATGGCCAGGGCCGCTTGGGCGGCGAAGGCGGTCACGATGGTCATCTCGCGCTCGGCGAAGGGGCTGACCTGGTTGCGCCAGAGCACGAGCGCCCCGACGACCTCGTCGTCGACGACCAGTGGCGCGCCCATCGTGGTCCGGAAGCCGGCGACGCGCTGGAGGTCGAGGCGGCCGTACTCCGGGTCGGCCACGACGTCCTCGATCTGCTGGGCCCGGCGGTCCAGCGCGACTCGGCCCATGAGGGTGGCGCGGTCGATCGGCAGCGGGTGTTCGGCGATGTAGGCGATCGACTCGGCACTGATGCCGACCGCCTTGATCAGCTGGAAGACGCGCTCGTCGTCGAGGAGGCAGAGCTGTGCGGCATCCGAGCGACACAGCCGCCGGRCACTCTCGACGATGGTGGTGAGAACCATCTCGGGGTCTCCCGCGGAGCGTCCGACCGCGGACAGCACCTCGTTGACCGCAGCGAGCTGCTCGCGGCTCTCCCGCAGCTCGGCCGCGAGGTCAGGTCCCCCCTGCGACGGCCCAGCGGTGGCTGGCGTCGACCCTGCCGGTGTAGTCACTCGCAGCCTCCCCGGACGAGCAGCACTCATGCACTCGCGTCCCTGCAACGACTTCACTTGGCAGTGTCCACCTTGGGCGCGGGCCTGACCAGCGCAGATCCGAGCGCGCCGCGGCGGGGGCGACCCCGATCCCCGGAGGCGGGTGTCGGTCCCGGGAGGCGGGTGTCGGTCCCCCGGCGCACGATGGACCCATGACCGCACGCCCGAGCCATACCTGCACGATCGTCCCGCCCTACCTGCTCGCCGCGCTCACCGGTCACCGTGACGAGGCCGTCGCGGAGTGCGCGCGCCGGTCGCTCGACCGCGACCACACCCTGCGCGAGCACCGCTCCGCCGGGGTGCCCCGCGCGTCGTCCACCACCGATCACCCGGTGCAGCACCAGGGCGGGATCGCTGCGCCCCACGTCGACGACGGCACCGCACCGCAGCGCACCATCGCCGACGCCAAGGGCACCGAGACCACGCCGGGCACGACGGTCCGCACCGAGGGCCAGGCCGCAACGGGTGACCCGGCGGCCGACGAGGCCTACGACGGGTTCGGCCAGACCTGGACCCTCTTCGACCGCACCTACGGCCGCGACTCCCTCGACGGCCGCGGCCTGCCGCTGCTCGGCAAGGTGCACTACGGCCGGGGCTACGACAACGCGTTCTGGGACGGCACCCAGATGGTGTTCGGCGACGGCGACGGCACGGTCTTCAACCGGTTCACGATCGCGGTCGACGTCATCGGGCACGAGCTCACCCACGGGCTCACCGAGCACACCGCCGCCCTCGTCTACCGCGGTCAGTCAGGGGCGCTCAACGAGAGCATCTCCGATGTGTTCGGGTCGCTGGTCAAGCAGCAGGCGCTCGGCCAGGACGCCGCGTCCGCCGACTGGCTGATCGGGGCCGGGCTGTTCACCGCGCAGGTCAAGGGTGTGGCACTGCGCTCGATGAAGGCCCCCGGCACGGCGTACGACGACCCCCAGCTCGGCAAGGACCCCCAGCCCGCCACCATGGCCGACTACGTCGAGACCACCGACGACAACGGCGGCGTTCACCTCAACTCAGGCATCCCCAACCATGCCTTCTACCTCGCGGCGACGGCGATCGGCGGAAAGGCGTGGGAAGGAGCAGGCCGGGTCTGGTTCGACGTGCTCACCGGTGGGGCGCTGACCGCGACCGCCGACTTCGCGACCTTCGCGCGCCTGACGGTCGAGGCCGCCGGGCGCCGGTATGCCGCCGGGTCGGCTCAGGCCTCGGCCGTGCGCTCGGCGTGGGAGCAGGTCGGAGTGCTCACCGCCTCCGACAGCGCACCGTCCGCTCCCCCCGCGCCGGTGCCGTCCGGAACGCCGGTGCCGGCCGGCACTCATGTCCAGGTGCGGCGCACGGGCGGGCTGGCTGGTCAGCGCCGGGCCCGCACGGTGGCCCTCGACGAGCTGCCCGACGAGGACGCCCAGGGCTGGCGTGCCCTGCTGACCGACCACCGCCTCCAAGAGCTGGCGGCCGGCGCACCCACCCGGGCGATCCCCGACGCCTTCACCTACCACGTGGCGTGCCCCCCGGAAGGTGAGGAGGTCACGTTGCCCGAGCACGGCATACCGGAGCCGGTGCGCGACCTGTTCCAACGCACCCTCGGCGCCTGACCGCCACCGGCCCCGGAGCCCCCGACTGCAGCCGCGCGAAACGCGAGAATCGGGCTCTCAGGGGGTGGGAGACGTATCCCCACCCGTGAAAGGGCAGGTTTTTGGCGCAAATCAGCGTTCCCGGGCCTCCTGACGCGAGATCTGACCCCGCCGACAGGTAGACTGTGAGGTGAATTCGCGACCAGCTGGTCTCCAGTCTGGTCGCGTGCCATGAGCGGGTTCAGCGATGCCAGGGGGCAGCCCTTGTTCGCTGTGCCACCGGAGAAGGAGCACCGTGTCCGAGGCTGACCACACGCCAGACCAGAACGCCCCCACCGCCGGCACCCCGGCAGACGCCGCAGCCGACGTCCCCCAGCAGACCCCCACCGAGCACCTCACGGCCGCCGAGGCCGAGGCCGCTCGTGAGGCGGTCGAGGCCGAGATCGTCGGCGCGGCCCCCGGGTCCGAGTACGACGCCAGCCAGATCACCGTGCTCGAGGGTCTCGAGGCGGTGCGCAAGCGTCCCGGCATGTACATCGGGTCGACCGGGGAGCGCGGGCTGCACCACCTGGTCTGGGAGATCGTCGACAACTCGGTGGACGAGGCGCTCGCCGGCTTCGCCGACACCATCGACGTGACCCTGCTCGCCGACGGTGGTGTGCGGGTGGCCGACAACGGCCGTGGCATCCCCACCGACATCCACGCCGGAGAGGGCAAGTCCGCGGTCGAGGTCGTCTACACCCAGCTGCACGCGGGCGGGAAGTTCGGCGGCGGCGGCTACAAGGTGTCCGGTGGCCTGCACGGCGTCGGCTCCTCGGTGGTCAACGCGCTCTCGACCCGCCTCGACGTGGACGTCCACCAGAAGGGGCACGTCTTCCGCATCTCGTTCAACCGGGGTGAGGCGGTGGCGCCGCTCGAGAAGATGGAGGCGTCCGACCGCACCGGCACCACGGTGACCTTCTGGGCCGACGGCGGCATCTTCGAGACCACCACCTACGACTTCGAGACGATCCGAGCGCGGTTCCAGCAGATGGCCTTCCTCAACAAGGGCCTGACCATCAACCTCGTCGACGAGCGTGAGCCCGAGAGCGCCGCCGACGACGCCGAGACGGTCGACGCCACCGAGCGCAAGCCGCGCAAGGTGTCGTACAAGTACGACAACGGCCTCGTCGACTACGTCACCCACCTGGTCTCCTCGAAGAAGTCCGAGCCGGTGCACGCCGAGATCATCTCGATCGAGTCGGAGGACACCGAGCGCCAGCTCAGCCTCGAGCTCGCGATGCAGTGGACCACCGCGTACTCCGAGTCGGTGCACACCTACGCCAACACCATCAACACCCACGAGGGCGGCACCCACGAGGAGGGCTTCCGCGCGGCGATGACCAAGCTCATCAACGACTTCGCGCGCAAGCAGAACCTCCTCAAGGAGAAGGACGACAACCTCACCGGCGACGACATCCGCGAAGGCCTCACCGCCGTCGTGTCGGTCAAGCTCGGCGAGCCGCAGTTCGAGGGCCAGACCAAGACCAAGCTCGGCAACTCCGAGGTCAAGGGGTTCGTCCAGCGCGCCATGACCGACGAGTTCGGCCACTGGCTCGAAGCCCACCCGAGCGAGGGCCGCGACATCGTCCGCAAGTCGGTGCAGGCTGCGGCCGCCCGGATGGCCGCCCGCAAGGCGCGCGAGGCCACCCGGCGCAAGGGCCTGCTCGAGTCGGGCGGCCTGCCCGGCAAGCTGCGCGACTGCCAGAGCAAGGACCCGGCCATCTCCGAGGTCTTCATCGTCGAGGGTGACTCCGCCGGCGGCTCGGCCGTGCGCGGCCGCAATCCGCACAACCAGGCGATCCTGCCGATCCGCGGCAAGATCCTCAACGTCGAGAAGGCCCGCATCGACAAGGTGCTGGCCAACAACGAGGTCCAGGCGCTGATCTCGGCGTTCGGCACCGGCATCGGCGAGGACTTCGACAAGACCCGCGCCCGCTACCACAAGATCGTGCTGATGGCCGACGCGGACGTCGACGGCCTCCACATCCGCACCCTGCTGCTGACGCTGTTGTTCCGGTTCATGCGGCCGCTCATCGAGGAGGGCTACGTCTACCTCGCGCAGCCCCCGCTCTACCGGCTCAAGTGGAGCAACCACCCCCACGAGTTCGCCTACTCCGACCGCGAGCGCGACGCCATGATCGTGGCCGGCCAGGCCCAGGGCTGGCGGCTGCCGAAGGACGCCGGCATCCAGCGTTACAAGGGGCTGGGCGAGATGGACTACCAGGAGCTGTGGGAGACCACGATGGACCCCGACCACCGGGTGCTCCTGCAGGTCACGCTCGACGACGCGGCAGCTGCCGACGAGATCTTCGCGATCCTGATGGGCGAGGACGTCGAGTCGCGCCGCGGCTTCATCCAGCGCAACGCCCGCGACGTGCGCTTCCTGGACATCTGATGGGTATGCCGTGTGGTCGCCTGGCGGCGAGCTGGCGGGAATCCGTGGCCGGCGCGATCCATCCGCGGCTCGCGCGCTGCGCGCACTCGCCGCTCCCGCCAGACCCAGCCAGCGCCGGCCACGGACCCGCCAGCTCACCGCCACTCTGAACCTCGCCGCACGGCATACGCCCGCTTTGAATGGCACGGCTGTTGAATAGCATTGACGGACAAGGGAATTCATGACTGAGATACCGCCGATCGAGTACGACCGCACTGAGGCGGTCGACCTCAACACGGAGATGCAGCGCAGCTACATCGACTACGCGATGACGGTGATCGTGAGTCGGGCACTGCCGGATGTGCGGGACGGCCTCAAGCCGGTGCACCGTCGCGTGGTCTACGCCATGTACGACGGTGGCTACCGGCCGGACCGCGGCTACAACAAGTGCAGCCGTGTCGTCGGTGAGGTGATGGGTCAGTACCACCCGCACGGTGACTCGTCGATCTATGACGCCCTCGTCCGGTTGGTGCAGGACTGGTCGCTGCGCTACCCGCTGGTCGACGGGCAGGGGAACTTCGGCAGCCCGGGCGACGACCCGGCCGCTGCGCCGCGGTACACCGAGTGCCGGATGGCGCCGCTGGCCATGGAGATGGTCCGCGACATTCACGAGGAGACCGTCGACTTCAGGGACAACTACGACGGCAAGACGCAGGAGCCCGTCGTCCTGCCGAGCCGGTTCCCGAACCTGCTCGTCAACGGCTCCTCGGGCATCGCGGTCGGCATGGCGACCAACATCCCGCCGCACAACCTGCGTGAGGTGGCCGACGCCGCCCAGTGGATGCTCGCCAACCCGGAGGCCACCCGCGACGAGGCGCTCGACGCGGTGCTCGCCCGCATCAGCGGGCCTGACTTCCCGACCGGGGCGCTGATCCTCGGCCGTAAGGGCATCGAGGACGCGTACCGCACCGGTCGCGGCTCGGTCATCATGCGCGCCGTCGTCGAGGTCGAGGAGATCCAGGGCCGGCAGTGCCTCGTGGTCACCGAGCTGCCCTACCAGGTCAACCCCGACACGCTCGCGCAGAAGATCGCCGAGCTCACCAAGGAGGGTCGCCTCAACGGCATCGCCGACATCCGCGACGAGACCTCCGGTCGCACCGGCCAGCGCCTCGTCATCGTGCTCAAGCGCGACGCGGTGGCCAAGGTCGTGCTCAACAACCTCTACAAGCACACCCAGCTGCAGAACAACTTCGGCGCCAACATGCTCGCCCTGGTCGACGGGGTGCCCCGCACGCTGCCGATCGACGCGTTCATCCGCCACTGGGTCGAGCACCAGATCGAGGTCATCCAGCGACGGACAGCGTTCCGCCTGCGCAAGGCCGAGAACGAGATCCACATCCTGCGCGGCCTGCTCAAGGCGCTCGACGCGCTCGACGAGGTCATCGCCCTCATCCGCCGGTCGCAGACCGTCGAGGCCGCCCGCGACGGGCTGATCGAGCTGCTCGAGATCGACGAGGTCCAGGCCCGCGCGATCCTCGAGATGCAGCTGCGTCGCCTGGCCGCCCTCGAGCGCCAGAAGATCATCGACGAGCACAACCGCCTCGAGGCGATGATCCTCGACTTCCAGGACATCCTCGCCAAGCCCGAGCGGCAGCGGACCATCGTGTCCGACGAGCTGGCCGAGCTGGTGGACAAGTACGGCGACGACCGCCGCACCCGGATCGAGTTCTTCGACGGCGACATGTCGATGGAGGACCTCATCCCGGAGGAGGACGTGGTCGTCACCATAACCCGTGGTGGCTACGCCAAGCGCACCCGGGTCGACGCGTACCGCTCGCAGGGACGCGGCGGCAAGGGCGTGCGGGGCGCCTCGCTGCGGGGCGACGACATGGTCGACCACTTCTTCACCACGACGTCGCACCACTGGCTGCTCTTCTTCACCAACCTCGGCCGGGTCTACCGCGCCAAGGCCTACGAGCTGCCCGACTCCGGTCGTGACGCCAAGGGCCAGCACGTCGCGAACCTGCTGGCGTTCCAGCCTGACGAGAAGATCGCCCAGGTCCTCGACGTGCGCGACTACGCCCAGCAGCCCTACCTCGTGCTCGCGACCAAGAACGGCCTGGTCAAGAAGACGCGGCTGGCCGACTACGACTCCCCCCGGTCCGGCGGCCTCATCGCCGTCAACCTCAAGGAGGGCGACGAGCTCGTCGCAGCCGACCTGGCGTCGGCCACCGACGACCTGCTGCTCGTGTCGCGGCACGCCCAGTCGGTGCGGTTCCACGCCACCGACGAGCAGCTCCGCCCGATGGGCCGGGCCACCAGCGGGGTGACCGGCATGCGGTTCCGCGGCGACGACTCGCTGCTGTCGCTGAGCGTCATCCACGAGGGCGAGGACCCCGACGTGTTCGTGGTCTTCGAGAACGGCATGGCCAAGCGCTCGCCGGCCTCCGACTGGAACGCCAAGGGCCGTGGTGGCCTCGGCGTCGCCGTCGCCAAGATCACCGAGCGCAACGGTGACCTGGTCGGCGCCCTCACCGTGAGCGAGGACGACGAGGTCCTCGTCATCATGGGCAAGGGCAACATCGTGCGTATGCCGGTGAGCCCGGTCACGCGGCGCGGCCGCAACACCCAGGGCATGAAGTTCGCCAACCCGGGTAGTGGCGACTCCGTCGTGGCCCTCGCGCGAAACCCCGAGCGGGCCGTCGACGAGGCGGACGAGGACGCGGTAATCCCGTCCGGCGCGGCGCCGGAAAGCGACTCCACACGGGTTGATGCCGTACCGTCGTCAGGGAACGAGCACGGTGTCGAGGCGGCCGCAGAGCCGTCCGAGGCACCCGAGAGCGACGCCACCGGAGGTAGCGAGTGAGCACGGCAGGCCAGACCAGCAGGTCGGCCCTCCCCCAGGGAGGAGCCGCACCTGTGAGCCCGACCCAGTCCCTGTCCCAGGGTGGCGCACGCCCGGCCGGCGCGCGTCCCGCTGGAGCAGCGTCGGCCGCCCAGGCCGCGCGCGCCAGGCGGGTCAAGCTCACCGTCTCGCGCGTCGACCCGTGGTCGGCGATGAAGATGTCCTTCCTCATCTCGGTCGCCCTCGGCATCGCCGGTGTCGTCATGGTCGCCGTGCTGTGGATGATCCTGTCCGGGATGGGCGTCTTCAGTGAGGTCAACCGCCTGGTCGGCACGATCATCAGCGACTCGTCCAACCCGTTCGACATCATGGACTTCCTCGGCTTCGGCCGGGTGCTGTCCCTGTCGATCGTCATCGGGGTCATCGACGTCATCCTGTTGACGGCGCTCTCGACCCTCGGCGCCTTCCTCTACAACATCTGCTCGGCCCTCGTCGGCGGCCTGCAGTTGACGCTCACCGACGACTGAGCCTCCGGCGCCACCCGCAAAACGGTGGTTGCTCGACAACACGGACGCTATGGCCTCCGTTTCGTCGAGCAACCACCGTTTTGCTGTCCGGCGGGGACGTCCGAGGGGCTCCCGGAACCGTTTTGGCCGACGGTATGCCGGTGATGTAACCTCGTGCCTCGCGCCACCTCCCGTGGCGCAGCGGAGATTGGGCTCACGGGCCTATAGCTCAGACGGTTAGAGCGCTTCCCTGATAAGGAAGAGGCCACAGGTTCAAGTCCTGTTAGGCCCACCAATCCCGATCCCCGCGGTTGCTCTGCGAGGGAAGGCGACGGCCCATGAAGAAGCTCCTGCTCCTCATCGTGACGGCCGTCGGTGCCGTGGCAGTCCAGCGGAAGCTCAAGGCCCAGAAGGCCGAGAAGGACCTCTGGGCCGAGGCCACCGACTCCCCGAAGTAGGCAGCACCCGGCGGCCTCGGTCGCCTGTCACATGAACATGTGACACCAGGGGCCATGGCGCAATTGGTAGCGCACCTGCTTTGCAAGCAGGGGGTTAGGGGTTCGAGTCCCCTTGGCTCCACCAGTTCTCGGGTGACCAGCAAGGCCCCCGCCAGCCCACGGCGCGGGGCCTTCCGTGTTTCCCGGCTCCTCTGCTACGCATCGTGGGGGATGTGCAAACCCACGACCGGGGCGCACGCTGGCTGAGGTCCACTTCGCACGGGACGCGCGGTGGCTGTCGGAAGCGAGGTGGGTCGTATGTTCCGTGCCCGGACGGTCCTCGGATCGATCCTGTCCACCGCCGCCGTGGTGTTGCTCGCCGCACCCGCGGCCGTCGGCGCCCACGCCGACAGAGTGATCGTCCTGCCTGGCGCGTCGAGCGCGGAGGGCATCGCTCGCGGCGCGGGCACGACCTTCTATGCCACCGACCTCTTCGCTGGCGACGTGTTCCGCGGCGACCTGCGCACTGGCCAGGTGCAGCGCTTCATCGACAACCCTCCGGGCCGGGTCGCGGTGGGCCTCAAGGCGGACCTGGCGCACGGCTTGTTGTTCGTGGCCGGCGGCCCCACCGGTCAGGCCTACGTCTACGACCTCGACACCGGAGCCACGGTCGCCACCTACCAGCTCACGACCGGTCCCGCCTTCATCAACGACGTCGCGGTCACCCGCACCGGGGCCTGGTTCACCAACTCCAATGCGGCCGAGCTCTACTTCGTGCCGGCGAGCTGGAAAGCGACGAGTCCCCCGCGCACCCTCCCCCTGAGCGGGCCTGCCAGCGACCTCAGCGGACAGTTCAACAGCAACGGCATCGCCGCGACTCCGGACGGCACGACACTCCTCGTCGCGCACAGCGGTCAGGGCGCCGTCAACCTCGTCGACCCGACCACCGGAGCGAGCCACCCGCTGGCCGGAGTGGCCGTCCCGAATGTCGACGGCATCCTCCTCGAGGGCCGCACCTTGTGGGCGGTGCAGAACTTCAGCAACCAGATCTCCACGTTCCGGCTGAGCGGTGACGTATCCTCCGGCTCGCTGACCAAGGTCATCACCAGTGGTGCCTTCGAGGTGCCGACGACGGTGGCCCGGTTCGGGGACCGGCTGGCCGTGGTCAACGCCAAGTTCGACACCGGCCTGCCGCCGACCGCCAGCCAGTACGAGGTCGTCGTCGTCGACCGCTGACGCGCCGTCCGCGTCCCACTTCTGGCCAGGGATGCCGCGTGGCGGGCCGGGTTCCGCTGCCACCTGCCCCACGGGTGGCCAGAAGTGCGTGCCTGTTGCCCCCCTCCCCGCAACCTGAGCACCCTGGAGGGCGCCCAGGTTGCGGGGAAGGGAGGGGGACGGGAAGGGAGGGAGGGGGACGGGAGGGGAGGGACGGGTGAGGGGGCCGGGCGAGGGGACGGGAGGCGGGTCAGGGGGCGAGCAGGACCAGCGGGACCCGGCAGTTGAGGCCGACCGTGTTGAGGCGCTCGACCAGGGGCTTGCCGTCGATCGTGGGCAGGTCGAGCGGCGCCGGCTTCCCCGCCGCCAGTGACCGGGCATAGGCATCGCGAGCAGTGACGAGCCGCTGCCAGTCCTCGACCCACCGGGCGGCCGGCTGGTCGGCCTCGAGCTGCCTCTCCCCCAGGGCGCGCATCCGCGTGATCAGCTCGGTCACGGCGTCGTTCTGGGCGTTGATCGCCCCGACCCGCCGCGGGATCGGCGCCGTGGCGGGGACTGCGGACGCCGCGGCGGTCTCGCGCAGCTGGGCGCACGCCGCCGAGGCGACCCTGGCGATCGCGCCCTGCTCGACGACGTCGGGGTCGTCGGCGTTGGCGAAGGTCCACAGCTTCGAGAGCGCGACGAAGACCACGACGGCGGCCACCACCACGGCGATGCGCGCGCCCCACACCCTCCAGTGCTCCCCGGTCATCGCTGCCATCCTCGCCGCAACCCCTGCGGGCGCAACTCAGCCGACGACGAGGCCCCGCGCGGCATACCCGTGAGGTAGCCGGGCGAGGCCCGGTCAGGCCGGTGGTGGGTTATCCGTCGACCTCGACGGTGGGCGCTCCCGGCGCGTTCGCCTGCACGGAGGCGATGCCGTTCTCGGCGGCCGACTTCGACTCGTACGCCTCACCCACGGCGATCACCTGGCCGTTGCTGGCCTTGAGCCGGAAACGGTACTTGCCGGCCTTGTCCTGGTAGAGCTCGAACTTCCCCGCCATCAGTGCACCTCCATGAGTGGACCACGACTGCGAACGGTTCGAAGCCTAGGCCTGCCGGTATGCCGCGTACAGGGCCAGCCGCGCGCCTTGCCTCAGCCCGCCTGGCCTCAGCCCGCCTCGGCCATCGCCTTCAGCTTGGTCATCGCGTCCATCGTCTGCTTGGGCAGGTCGCGCCGGATCAGCGGCGTGAAGAGCTTGCCGATTCCCTTGGTGGCAATGTCGATGCTGTGGGTGAGCGTGGTGCCGACGCCGTCGGAGGCCGCGACGAAGTCGACGGTCACGTCCATCATCCGGTCGGTGAACTTCATGGCGAAGTGGCGGTCGGGCTCGCGCGCGATGATCTGGCCGTCCATCGTGCCGGAGCGACGACCGTCGTCGTAGTGGTACTTCAGCTGGGTGCCGACATCGTTGGCTCCCTCCGACAGCTTGTCGATGCCGGTGCACCGGGACAGCCACAGTGGCGTCTTCGAGAAGTCGTCGACGATGGCGAAGACGGCGGACGGGGGTGCGCTCACCGAGAGCGTGTGGGCGAAGCGTGGCATGGCGGTCTCCGGAGGTGGGGGTGCGCACACGCTACTGCGTGCCGGCTCGCCGCAGGTCTGCCTGGCTCAGATGTCCGGGTATGCCGGTGGCTCGGCCTCCGCGCGCAGGCTCGGCGGGGTCGGCAGGGGACGCCGCGGCTCGCGCACGCCGGCCAGTCCCTCGCCGGGGCCGTCAGGCAGGAACGCACCGACGAGCCGTCGTCCGCGCACGCGTCGGTGGCGGTACACGGCATACAGGTCGGCGTGGACGTGGTCGCGCGCGGTGACGCGGCGCAGCGCTGGTCCGCCCACCATCACCGCCTCGCCGGGACTGGCTGCCTTGACGAAGACGGGGCGCCCGTGGGGGCGCCCGGCGTGGTCGTGAGCGATGAGCTCGTACCGGGCCATGGCTCCAGCGTGCGCCGCCCCGCACTCACTCACAAGACCCTTCGCAGGCGCGGGTCAGCGGATCTCGATCAGTGGCGCGCCCGCGACCGTGTGGCCGATGACCGGAGCGCCCGGCACCTCTCCCACGACGAGCAGCCCACCGCTGGTCTGCGCGTCGGCGAGCATGAGCAGCACCTCCTCGTCGACTGACCCCCCCGTGACGTCGAGGTGGGGCCGGACCCAGTCGAGGTTGCGCAGCGTGCCCCCGCTGACGTACCCGTCACGCAGCGACTCCCAGGCGCCGGCCAGCACCGGCACCGCGGCCGAGTCGAGGACCGCCCCCACCCCGGAGGCGCGCAGCAGCTTGAACAGGTGACCCAGCAGCCCGAACCCGGTCACGTCGGTCGCCGCCCGCGCCCCCGCCGACACCGCCGCGGCGCTCGCCGCGTCGTTGAGCGCCACCATCGACGCGACCGCGTGCTCGAACACCTCGCCGGTGGCCTTGTGCCTGTTGTTGAGCACCCCGACCCCAACGGGCTTGGTCAGCGAAATCGGCAGCCCGGCGACCGCGGCGTCGTTGCGCAGCAGGCGATCCGGGGCGACGACGCCGGTCACGGCCATGCCGTACTTCGGTTCCGGGTCGTCGATCGAGTGACCACCGGCGACCGGGCACCCGGCCTGCCGCGCCACGTCGAGGCCTCCGCGCAGCACCTCGCGCAGCAGTTCCAGAGGGAGCACCGACCGCGGCCACCCCACGAGGTTGATGGCGAGCACCGGCCGACCACCCATCGCGTAGACGTCGGACAGCGCGTTCGCGGCGACTATGCGCCCGAAGTCGTAGGCGTCGTCGACGACCGGCGTGAAGAAGTCGGCGGTGCTGATGACCGCCACCCCGTCGGCCACCCGCACCACGGCGCCGTCGTCCCCATCGTCGAGGCCGACCACGAGGTCGTCGGACACCTGACCCCCCAGCCCGCGCACCACCTCCTCCAGCTCCCCCGGCGGGATCTTGCACGCGCAGCCGCCCCCGGCGGCATACTGCGTCAGCCTGACCGGTGCGCTGAGTGAGGTCACGGTGCCTACGCTAGCCTCGCTCGCGGAGGCGTACAGGCGCCTGGTGGCCCTCCCGGTCTTCAAAACCGGTGCAGCCGAGCACCTCGGCTGGGCGGGTTCGATTCCCGTCCGCCTCCGCCACGGACAGGAGGCCGTATGCCGCAGCCGCACCCCACGGACGCGCGTCGCCTCGTGCCGCGCACCGATGCAGTGCTCGCGAAACCCGCTGTGGCACAGGCGATCTCGCGACTCGGTCGGGAGGCGGTGCGAACTGCCGTGCAGCAGGCCCAGGAGGAGGTGCGCGCCGGCCGCATCGGGCCCGACGACGTGGTCGACGCGACGTTGGCCGCGCTGCCCCAGCGCTCGACCACCCTGACCCCGGTGCTCAACGCCACGGGGGTCGTCATCCACACGAACCTCGGCCGGGCCCCGCTCTCGACCGCGGCCGTCGAGGCGATGGGAGCGGCGGCAGGCACCGTCGACGTCGAGCTCGACCTCGCCACCGGGCAGCGCTCAGCGCGGGGCAGGGGCACGACGGCCGCCCTGCTCGAGCTGCTGCCGGAGGCGGAGGCCGCGCTGGTGGTCAACAACGGCGCCGCCGCCCTGGTGCTCGCGACCACTGCGCTCGCCGCGGGTCGGGAAGTCGTCGTGAGCCGCGGCGAGATGGTCGAGATCGGCGACGGGTTCCGGCTGCCCGACCTCATCGCCAGCGCGGGCGCCCGGCTGCGCGAGGTCGGCACGACGAACCGCACCACCGTCGCCGACTACGCAGCTGCCGTCGGTCCCGATACAGGGTGCATCCTCAAGGTGCACCCCAGCAACTTCCGGGTGGAGGGTTTCACCTCGGCCGTCCCGGTGGCGGCGCTCGCAACCCTCGGCCAGCCCGTGGTGCACGACATCGGCAGCGGCCTGCTGCGACCCCACCCTCTCCTGCCCGACGAACCCGACGCCGCCGGCTCGCTCGCCGCCGGCGCGTCCGTGGTCACGTGCAGTGGCGACAAGCTGCTCGGGGGTCCACAAGCCGGGCTGGTGCTCGGTCGCTCCGACGTCGTCGCGCGTCTGCGCCGCCACCCGCTGGCGCGGGCGGTGCGGGCCGACAAGACCACCCTGGCCGCCCTCGAGGCGACTCTGAGGGGCCCGCGGCCCCCCGTCTGGGACGCCCTCGAGGCCGACCCCGTGACGCTGCGCGCCCGCTGCGAGGCGGTCGCCGCCAGCCTGCCCGACGGCCTCGCGACGGTCGTGCCCGCGGACGGCGTCGCGGGTGGCGGTGGCGCGCCGGGCCGCACGCTGCCCGGGTGGGCCGTCGCCCTCCCCGAGTCGTATGCCGTGTCGCTGCGCCTCCTCGACCGCCCCGTGCTCGGCCGCGTCGAGCGGGGCCGCTGCCTGGTCGACCTGCGCTGCATCGCGCCGGACGCGGACTCGTTGGTGGCACAGGCGATTCGCGACGCCGGGCAGTAGGGCGAGGGCATGGCTGTCGTCGCGACCGCGGGGCACGTCGACCACGGCAAGTCGACCCTGGTGCGCCTCCTCACGGGCCAGGAGCCGGACCGTTGGGCCGAGGAACGGCGCCGTGGCCTGACGATCGACCTCGGCTACGCGTGGACCGACATCGACGGTCGCCGGGTGAGTCTCGTCGACGTGCCGGGGCACGAGCACTTCACCGGCAACATGCTCGCCGGGCTCGGACCGGTCACGGCGGTGATGTTCGTCGTCGCGGCTGACGACGGCTGGTCGGCGCAGTCGCAGGAGCACGCCCGGGCCATCGCGGCCCTCGGCATCGAGCACGTGCTCCTCGTCATCACCCGCTGCGACCTCGCGGACGGCGAGCCCGCTCGCCTCCAGTCGATCGAGCGGCTGGGCTCGCTGGACCTGCGGGTTGCCGAGGGCGCCCTGGTGTCAGGGGCGACGGGTGACGGGATCCCCGGGCTGCGCGCCGCCCTCGGGCGGCTCGCCCTGGCCGCGACATCGACCGGCAGCGAGGACGAACCGGTGCGGCTCTGGGTGGACCGGTCGTTCAGCATCCGCGGCGCCGGCACCGTCGCCACCGGCACCCTGCAGGCGGGCCGGATCGGGGTCGGTGACCAGCTGCTGCTGGACGGGGTCCCGGTCGGGGTGCGGGGGCTGCAGACCTGCGGGGCAGACGTGGACGCGGTCGTCGGTCCCGCCCGGGTGGCGGTGAACCTGCGCGGYGTCGAGGTGCGGCAGGTGGGTCGCGGCACGGCGCTGTTGTCCACCAGCTGGCCGCTGCGCCCGGTCGCCGTGGCTGACGTGTCATTGAGATGGCTCGGCAGCGTGTCAGCCGCCGGGCAACCAGCTCCACCGCTGCGCCTCCCCCGTCAGCTGATGCTGCACGTCGGCACCGCCGCGGTGGCCGTGCGCACCCAGGTCATCGGTGACGGACTGGTGCGACTCCGCCTCGCCACCCCGCTCCCGCTCCGGGTCGGCGACCGGGCCGTGCTGCGGGACCCCGGTCGTCACGAGGTGCTGGCCGGAGTCGACCTCATGGCGGTGGACCCACCGGCTCGCCGCTCGAGGGCGTGGGCGGGCGGGGTGCCCCCGGGCGCCGGCCCAGCGGCATACCCGTCGCGGGCGGCGGCGCTGGTCGCCTGGCTCGACGACCACCCGCTGCAGGCGCCCACCCGCGAACAGCTGGACGACTGGGGCCTGACCCCTCGAGACCTGGCCGAGGCGGCCGACCGCGGCGAGGTCCTGCGACTGGGCGGCGTGGTGGTCGCGGCAGATGCCGTCGCCCGCGCGGAGGCGGTCGTGCGCGCGCTGGCCCAACCTTTCGCCGTCGGTGACGCGTCCCGCGCGCTTGGCACGTCACGGCGGGTGGCGGTGCCCCTGCTCGAGCGGCTCGACGCCACGCTGGTGACCCGGCGGCTGCCAGACGGGAGCCGCGAGCTGCGCGAGGTCAGACCGTGAGGGTGCCGCCCTCGAAGGTGCAGGTCAGCTGGCCACTGGGGGTGCGCTCCGTGTCGGTGACGGGGTAGCCGTACTGACCGTCGCTGCCACCGGTCTGCTTCCACGCTGTGAGCAGCGGGCCGTACACCCGCCTGACCGGGCCGGTCCCGAGTCGCCACAGCTCCCCAGACCGGAAGGCCTGGTGCGAGCCGCGCGCCTCGGTGACCAGCGCCGTGCGGGGGTAGCCGAGCACGCCGGCCGCCCCGCCGGCGTCGTACCACGCGGCGATCATGGTCGGCCCGACCATCAACGGCTCGGTGCTGTTGCTGTCGGCGACGGCGCCGTGCTCGAAGGCCTGCACCCATCCCCGGCCGGTCGGGGTCGTGCGCGGGCCGATGGGGTAGCCGAGCACGCCGCCCTCGCGGCCGTTGGCGACCCAGACCTGGTAGGCGGCGCCGGTGACGACCTGGGTCGTCGTGCTCCCGCTGTCGACCATCGCCCCGCCCTCGAACAGCTGGATCCAGCCGGCGTTGACGAGACCGGTCTGATAGGGCGCGGTCGGGTAGCCGAGCGGGCCGCGCACGCCACCGTTCGCGCCCATGACCCCGTTGACGCTCGCCGTCACGGGGACCGCCCCGGTCGCGCTGGTGTGGTAGATCGTGCCGCCCTGGTAGGTGACGTAGGTGCCCCGGCCGTCGCCGACGGCGCGGACCGGTCCGGCCGACGCCTTGAGGTAGGACCCCTGGGCGCCCATGGCGGCATAGCGGCTCTCGATCGGGCCCCACGCAGGGAGGCTGGGCGCGCTGTGCTCGGCGGTGCGGTTGTCGACCAGCGAGGTCGTGGTGCAGTTGCTCCACCGGTAGGGAGCCACGCAGCTCACCACTCGGCAGTGCACGCCGCCACTGCACTTCACCTGGGTGTTGCACTGGCCGTAGCGGAAGGCGTTGCAGCAGATCCGACGCTGGTCGCAGGTCGCTGTCGACCCGGTGCCGCACGAGCAGCTCCAGCACCGGGAGTCACACATGCCGTCGCTGCAGCCGGTCGTGCAGCGGGAACAGCTGGCGTTGCAGTCCACGATGTAGCGGTAACCGCCACCGCACCACGACGAGTCGGCCGCCTTCCACCACCCCGCCGCGAAGCTGCCCGGCGGACAGGTGTTGACGCCCTTGGTGATCGTGGCGCAGAAGACCGTCCAGCCGCTGGCCGCCGTGTTGCCGGGCCCGCAGATGGTGGCGTAGGCAGCGACCGGGGTGAGCGCGTACTCCTTCGGCTTGGTCGCGAGCGCCGTGGCGGCCACCGTGGCACCGACCAGCACGTCACGCCGCGACACGCTGCGCATCCTGCGCGACAAGGCACTCACGAACCCGGCCATCCCCCCGGGCCCGGCGTTGAGGTCGTCGAGGGTGCTCACGGCCGTCCTCCCTGACGGGCCAGGGTGGCCCGGTCGGTGATCCTGATGGTCGAGACCAGCGCTGCGGCGCGTGGCACCGAGGCCATCCGCCGGGCGTGGCTGCCCACGACGGTGAAGAGGCAGAACGCCCGACCCCCTGAGCTGAAGAAGTGCTGCGAGGCGCTCAGCCCGGGCAGGGGTCGCTGCAGCCGGTTGGGTCCGAACTGCGAAGGAGCCAGCTTCGGCAACCCCTGCCGCTCGAACAGGCCCTGGTCGGCCACCTCCGTGCCGTAGTCGACGAGCGCCACGAAGACGTCGTCGGGACCGAGCAGATCGACGACGTTGCTGCCGAAGTCGCCACGGTCGGCGGGCATCGCCCGCGTGCAGGCGTGCAGCACCGGGCGGGAGACGTCCTGGTCCTGGACCGCGCGGCGCGCGCCCGGAGCGGCGGGCACCGCGCCGGGCCTGCGGGTCACGGCCACCTGCCAGCCCGAGGGTGCGTCGGCCCGCAGCCCGTAGTGGTCAACCACTGCCCTCAACTCCCAAGCGTCAGCTTCCGAACGCGGCGGCGGCCAGCACGATCGCCGCTCCGCCCAAGGCCACCTTAGCGACGACTCGTGCCGGATTTGCCCATCTTTCGAGGCGTGTGAAGACCCGGTGCAGATCGTCCCGGTCGCTGACCCCGGCCATGAGCACCGACGGCAGCGCGCGCACCAGACCGAAGGTCGCCCCGATCGCCAGCCCCGCGCCGAGGCGACCGGAGAGCGCGGCCAGCAGCACCGCGGCATACGTCGTGGTGCTCGTGATGATGGTGACCAGCCCGAACCCGAGCTGCGCACCGAAGCCGACGCCGTAGACCCACCCGCGGTAGCGGGTCAGCCACTGCTCGTCGACCTGCCGGCGCCACGAGGGCACCGACCGCTGGTCGCGCAGCTCGAGGACGAGGCCGGTCACCAGCAGCGCGGCCACCACCGCGAGCGTCCAGGGCGAGGCGCGGACGTCGCCGGGCACGGCCGAGCCGAGCAGCGCCGCGATGCCTCCGACAGCGAGACCCCCGGCCAGCGATCCGAGGAGGTATGCCGCGGTGGTCAGCCACCAGCGGGAGTGGCGGGCCCGCTCGCCGAGCGGGCTGATGCTCGAGAGCATCGACTCGCCTCAAGGGGACCAGGTCGCCCGGACCGCGGCGACGGCCGCCATGGGGAGACCCAGCGCCAGGGCCAGTGCGGTCACCGACATGTCAGTGGTCGTGCTGGTGGGCGTGCCCGTGGTGGGCGTGGTCGTTGTTGGTGTGGTCGTGGTCGTGCTGCGCGTGGTCGTGGTCGTGCTGCGCGTGGAGGTCGGGCGCCGGGTCGGCGTCCGGTGCGCGGTAGAGGCTCGGGTCGCCCGGGGCGACGCCCGACGCGAGGAGCTCGGCGTCGATGCGCGACAGGTCATCGCGGCCACCGGCTCCCAGGGCGTCGGCCCCGAGCAGGCCGGGGCCGGTGCGACCGGCGGCCGCACGGGCGTCCTCGGTGTCGGCCACGCCCTGGGCCATCAGGTCGCGCACCTGCGCCCACGTCGTGGCCGAGCCCTCACCGGTGACCACGCCACCTTCGACGTACACGAAGTAGGGCGAGCCCGGGATGTCGTAGTCGACCCACGCGGCGGACGACTGCACGACGTCGCGGTCCCCCGCCAGGCCGCGCAGGGCCGAGGGGGACTCCTCGGCCGGACCCTTGGCGATGAGGTGCAGGACGCCGTCGCCGGGCACGTCGACCGGGCCGCGGAACTCGTCCCAGAAGGTCTGGCAGACCGAGCACCCGCTGGTCAGGAACGCGAGCAGGGTGCGGGTGCCCGGGGTGGTGACCGTGACGCGGCGCTCGACCCGGTCGAGGTCGGCGCCGACGATGTCGTGGGCGGTCGCCGAGTCCTTGCGGGAGGCCTGCACCACGCCCGTCTCGAGCTCGACCGGCACAGGTCCCGGCTTGCCGCCCGTGGTCGCCAGGCTCACCCCGGTGCCGGCCTCCTTCTCGAGCTCGAGGCCGGCACCGAGCTCGTGCAGGGCCTTGAGGATGAGGGCGTGGCTGCGCAGGAGCCCGAGGACCAGGACGCCCAGGAGCACGATGGCGACCCCTTCGGCGATCATGACGGCAAGCATCAGCGGCTCAGTCCTTCACGGTGGTTCGGGTGGTGCGGGTCGTGGTGGTACGGGTGGTGGTGGTGCGGATCGCGGCGGGCGACGTGGTCGGCAGCACGGCCATCACCTGCCAGGCCAGGAACCCGATGACGGCGGCCAGCCCGGCCGTCGTGATGGTGGCGCCATCGACGTCACCCCAGGCGGCGGTGGGTGGGTCGACGGCCACGGCCAGGGCGGTGCCGGCGGCCAGGGCGGTGAGGGCGAGGTGCGTGCGGGTGGCCGGGGTGTCGGGCTTGCCGAAGCAGCCGCACGACCCCAGCACCCCGCCGCGCGTCAGCACCCGCGCCACGAAGGCGGTGAACGCGAGGTATGCCGCGGCAACCAGCCCCGCGGCATACCGACCGGGTGCGAGCAGCGCCCAGGCACCCACGGCGACCTCGGCGACCGCGAAGCCGCGCACCAGGTGGCGATCGACGGGCAGCCCGGCCGCCCGCATCGCGCGGACGAGCTGCAGCGGGTCGACGACCTTGGGGACCCCGGCCACGACGAGCAGCCCCGCCGCGGCGAGGAACGGTCCGGCTGCCAGGTCCCACATGTGGTGCCACCGTAGTCGAGCCGACCGGCCAACAGCCTGCCCCGACCGTGCGAAACGGCGGTTGCTCGACGAAACGGGACGCAGAGACGCCGTTTCGTCGAGCTCGTCAGCGGTCCCCGCGGGGTGTGGGGTCAGTCGACCTTGTCCTTGGCGTCCTGAGCCGCGTCACCCACGCTGTCGGCCAGGTCGTGGGCGGCGTCGTCGGTCTCGTCCGCGGTGTCGCTGGCGACGTGCTTGCCCTTGGTGGTGACCTTGTCCTTGGCGTCGGACGTGGCCTCGGTGGCCTTGTCCTTGGCGTCGGACGCCTTGTCCTTCACGGTCTCGGCAGCGCTGCTGGCCTTGTCCTTGGCGGCATCCGCGAGGTTCGAGACCTTGGTGGCGGTGGACTCGCGACCGGTCGTCGGCGCGGTGTACGGGTCGTCGAGCGGGGTCGCCCACGGGTCCTCGCGCGGTGCCGACTTGCGGAACGCGGCGACACCGGCGGCCACGGCGGCGGCCAGGCCCAGCACCAGGAGGAACCGGCCCTTGCGACGGCGCGGCTTGGCGACGGCATCTCCCTTGAGCACCGAGTAGGCGTCGGAGGACCGGTCGGCGGTGTCGCTGGCAGCCGACTTGGCGGCAGCCGAGGCGGCGGCAACGGCCGCGATGGCCTCGGCGACCTTGGGGAGCAGCGAGTCGACGATGGTGTCGCGGGCGGTGTCCACCTTGGGCGCGAGACCCTCGACGGCACCCTGCAGCTTCGGGGCGGCGACCTCGATGCCGTGGTCGACGCGGGGCTTGGCCCAGTCGCGGGCAGCCTCGAGGCCGTGCTCGACGTGCGGCTTGCCCCAGTCCTTGGCCTGGACGGCGCGCTCCTTGGCGACCTCTGCGGCCGGGGCCACCCGGTCCTTGAGTGATGCGGCGTAGTCGGCCGCGCTCTGGGCGGAGCTGCTGACTGCCTCGGTGGCCTGCTCAGTCTTGGTCTTGGTGCGGAACACCGTGCCTCCTGTGACGTGGCTTATCTGGACTCCCTGACCTTGCTGACCGGTCCCTCGAAGGGCACCGGGCGAAGGCCGGACGGACGACTTCTCCCTCCCCATCCTGCCTTGTTTCCGCTGGTGAGCAAGCCCGTGGGGGTACTGGCAGCGATCTCGGGGGGCCCCGCATGGAAGGATGCGTGGCATGAACGTCACCCTCAAGACCAACCACGGCGACATCAACGTCACGCTGTTCCCCGACCACGCCCCGAAGACCGTCAAGAACTTCGTGGGACTGGCCAAGGGCGAGCAGGAGTACCGCGACGACGCCGGCCGCTCGAACCCCACGCCGTTCTTCGACGGCCTGGTGTTCCACCGCATCATCCCCGGCTTCATGATCCAGGGCGGGTGCCCGCTGGGGCAGGGCTTCGGCGGCCCCGGCTACACCTTCGACGACGAGATCAGCCCCGACAAGGACTTCACCAAGCCCTACATGCTCGCCATGGCCAACGCCGGCAAGCGGATGGGCAAGGGCACCAACGGGTCGCAGTTCTTCATCACCGTCGGCAACACGGCCTGGCTCCAGGGCAAGCACACGATCTTCGGTGAGGTGGCCGACGGTCCCAGCCGGGAGGTCGTGGACAAGATCGCCGCCGTCCCCACGGGTGCGAACGACAAGCCCGTCGAGGACGTTGTCATCGAGTCGGTCGTCGTCCACGACTGACGCCGACCGACCACCGGTTCGAGGTGTCCGGCCGGCCCGACCGAGGGCCCGGCCGGACACCTCGCGCCGATGGCCCGAACGACCCCCGGAGCGCGACGCATGAGTGAGCCCACGGCATACCCGCAGCAGCAGGTGACCCCGGTGTGCCCCCGGCACCCCGACCGCGTCTCCTACGTGCGCTGCCAGCGGTGCGGGCGCCCGGTCTGCCCGGAGTGCCAGCGCCCGGCCGCCGTCGGGGTGCAGTGCGTGGACTGCGTGAAGGCCCAGGCCAAGACCGTCCGCAGCACCCGCACGGTGTTCGGGGGCAACGTCACCGACACCCCGGTGGTGTCGTACGCGATCATCGCGATCTGCGTGCTCGTCTTCGTGCTGCAGACCGCCCGACCGGGGCTGAGCCGCGACATCTCGTTCGTGCCGTACCTCGGCGCCCACGAGCCGTGGCGGTTCCTCACGTCGGCGTTCGCGCACGCCACGATCACGCACATCCTGTTCAACATGCTCGCCCTGTGGATGGTGGGCGCGCAGTACCTCGAGCGGCTGCTCGGGGGTGCCCGGTATGCCGCGGTGTACCTCGTCAGCGCGCTCGGCGGCTCGTCCTGCTACCTGCTGCTGTCACCGGCGGTGGCGTTCGACCCGCAGCACCCGAGCTCGTGGTACATCGGCGCGGTCGGCGCCTCGGGGGCCGTCTTCGGCCTCTTCGGCGCGTTGCTCGTGCTCAACCGGCACCTCGGCCGCTCGTCGGCCGGCATGTACGCCACGATCGGCATCAACGCCGTGATCGGGTTCGTCGTGCCGGGCATCGCCTGGCAGGCCCACCTCGGTGGCCTGGTCACCGGGGCCGCCGTGGCCGGCGTGATCGCCGCGACCTCCGCCCAGGAGCGCCGCCGCTGGCAGTGGCCGGGCGTCGTGCTGGTGCTGATCGTCGTGATCGGCGTCGCGGTCGCGAAGTATGCCGTGTCACCCAGCGGCATCCTCGCCTAGCGGATTACACGCCTGTCATTTGTCCCCAGCTGTGGAGAACCCTGTGGACAAACCCCTGTGGAGAAGTCGGGGAGGTCTGGGGAAGTCAGCGCCAGCGCGTGGTCATCGCGAAGCCGGACAGCATCAGCCCGAAGCCGATCCCGAGGTTCCAGCGACCGAGCGACTCGATCGGGAAGCGCTGGCTGGTGATGTAGAAGACCACGATCCACAGGAGGCCGACGACCATGAGCGTCAGCATCACCGGCACGAACCAGGGCGGGTTGCCGACCTTGGCCTTCGCGGGCTTGCTCGGCGGGGTGTACGCGCGCTTGGCGCGACCCTTGGACTCAGGCACGGAAACACTCCTCGTAGCTCGGACGGCTGCATCGCCGCCGCGACGGTGTGGCATAGCGTAGTGCCATGGCGGACCAGCGGCTGACGTGGCTGACACGCCGCCCGACCGTGTGGTCGGCCGTGGTGCCCCTGGTCGCGCTGGGCGCCGGCGTGCTCTTCGCCCTGAGCGCCGCCACGGCCCGCGGGACCGACCTGCGGTCGTCCGCGGGAGACCTCCCCGGCCTGATCCGCCAGCAGACCCGCCAGAACGCCGTGCTCGCCTCGCGGGTCGCCTCGCTCCGCGCCGAGGTCGACCGGTTGTCGGCCCAGCAGGCGCCGGGTGACCTGCGCGTCACCCAGCTGACCCGGCTGGCCGACCAGCTCGCCCTGGCCGCGGGCACTCAGGCGGTGTCCGGACCGACCGTGCAGGTGACGCTCACCGACGCCCGCAACGTCCCCGACCAGCTCCCTGACGGCATCTCCGTCGACGACTACGTCGTGCACCAGCAGGACGTCCAGGCCGTCGTGAACGCCCTCTGGCAGGGCGGTGCCGAGGCGATGATGCTGATGGACCAACGGGTCATCTCGACCAGCGCGGTGCGCTGCGTCGGCAACACCCTGATCCTCCAGGGTCGGGTCTACTCGCCGCCCTACGTCATCACCGCGATCGGCAACCAGTCCGCCCTGCGCGCGTCACTGGATCGCAGCCCGTCGGTCGCCATCTACAAGCAGTGGGTCGCCGCGGTCGGGGTCGGCTACGACGTGAAGTCGCGGCGCGAGCAGACCTTCCCGGCTTACGCCGGCTCCATCAACCTCGAGAGGGCAAGGACCACCCGGTGAAGTTCGCACGCTGGACCCTGGGCATCCTCGGCGACCTGTTGGTCACGGCCGGGCTGGTGCTGTTGCTGTTCGTCGCGTGGCAGCTGTGGTTCACCGACGTCACGGCCAACCGCACCCAGGACGCCACGGTGTCACGCCTGACCCGTGACTTCGCGACGCCCTCGTCCACCGCCCCGGCCACGGAGACCCCGAAGGCGGTGCCGTTCGGGTCGGCGTTCGCGATCGTGCGCATCCCGCGGTTCGGGGCGAGCTACGCCCGGCCGGTGCTCGAGGGCACGAGCCGCGACATCCTCCAGGAGGGCATCGGCCACTACAAGGGCAGCGTGCTGCCCGGGGCGGTCGGCAACTTCGCCGTCGCGGGGCACCGCACCACCTACGGTCGGCCGTTCCACGACATCGACACCCTGCGCACCGGTGACCTGATCGTGGTCGAGACCAGGACGGCATACAGCGTGTATGCCGTGAAGCGGCACGAGATCGTGGCGCCCACCGACGTGCAGGTGGTCGCCCCGGTGCCCGACCACCCCGGCGTGCAGCCCACCGAGCGGTGGATGACGATGACGGCGTGCCACCCGAAGTACAGCGCGGCCAAGCGCTACGTGGTGTTCGCCCAGCTCGTGCAGACCTACCCGCATGCCGAGGGCCTGCCGGCCGGCACCCTGACCGTCCCGAAGAGTTCTTCCAAGAAGGCGGCCTGAGCGATGATCTACTCCGCGATCTGGCGAGCGCTGCCCGGTCCCCTCGTCGTGCGGGTCGTCCTCGCGGTGGTCCTGGTGCTGCTCGTGGTCGCGTTCTGCTTCCTGTGGCTGTTTCCGCGCATCGCGCCGCTGATGCCGTTCAACGACAACACCGTCGACCCCAGCGCCGGGGTCGTCGCCCACGTCCGGGAGGCCTGATGACGCGCATCCTCGTCGTCGACAACTACGACAGCTTCGTCTTCACCATCGTGGGCTACCTCCAGCAGCTCGGCGCCGAGTGCGAGGTGGTGCGCAACGACGCGGTCGGCCCGGCCGACGGTGCCGACTTCGACGGTGTGCTCGTCTCGCCCGGGCCCGGCACCCCCGAGGAGGCCGGGGTCTCGATGGCGATGATCGAGGCCTGCGCTGAGCGGTCCCAGCCGATGCTGGGCGTCTGCCTCGGTCACCAGGCGCTCGGGGTCGTGGTCGGCGCCACGGTCGGCCGGGCCCCCGAGCTGCTCCACGGCAAGACGTCACGCGTGCTCCACGACGACACGGGAGTGCTGGCCGGCCTACCTTCGCCGTTCACCGCGACGCGCTACCACTCGCTGACGATCGACCCCGCGACCGTGCCCGACACGCTGGTCGCCAACGGCCACACCGAGTCGGGCATCATCATGGCCGTGCGGCACCGCGACCTGCCGCTGCACGGGGTGCAGTTCCACCCCGAGAGCGTGCTCACCGAGGGTGGCCACCGCATCCTGGCCAACTGGCTGGTCGGCTGCGGTCTGGACGACGCGGTCGCCCGCTCCGCCGGCCTCAGCCCCCTCGTGCACGACGCCGAGGGCGTGGCGCGCGCGGTCGCGGCCGGCTAGGTCGAGCCCCGCGGGCACCCTCCCGAGATCCCAGCTCTCGGCCCGACATGGGGTGCGCAGGCCCGAGAGTTGGGATCTCGGCGGAGCGTCCCTCGCGGCCGTCCAGCCCCGTGCCGCTGCGCGCCCGGTTACGGCGCGGTGGTGGTCGTCGTCGGCGGAGTGGTCGGCCCGGTCGTCGTCGTGGGCGGCGGGGTGGTCGGGGTCTGGGTCGGCGGGGGCGGCTGGGCGATGGTGAGCGTGATCGTCGACCCGTCCTCGACCTTGGTGTTGGCCTTGATGCTCTGCTTGAGCACGGAGTTCTCGGCCTCGGTGCTGTCGACGTAGGTGGTCTTCACGCTCAGCCCGAGGTTCCCGAGGATGTCGGCGGCCTCGTTGCGGGTCTTGCCGACGACGTCAGGCACCGTGACCTTCCCCGAGGACACGTTGAGGTTGATCGCGGAGCCCACCGCGACCGACTCACCGGCTGCCGGCGAGGTGGTGAACACCTTGCCCTTGTCGAGCCCGGTGTCGTCGACCTGCTTGACCGTGCCGACCTTGAGGTCGAGGGCCGCGAGCCGAGCGGTGGCCTCGTCCTGGGTGAAGCCCTTGAGGTCGGGGAGCTCCACGGTGTCGGGTCCGGCGGACACGCTGATGCCCACCTTGCTGCCGCTGGCGACCAGCTCGCTCGCGCCGGGGTTCTGGTCGACCACCAACCCGACCTCCTTGGCGCTGGCGACCTGGGTCACCTCGGGCACCAGCCCGACGCCCCTGATCCTGGCCTCGGCCACGGCCTGGGGCAGGTCGATGAGGGTCGGCACGGCGACCTTCGGCGCATCGGTCGGGGGGCGGTCGAGCAGGGCCTTGCCCGCGACGCCCAGCAGCGCCAGCGCGCCGACCACCGCGAGCACGAGCAGGAAGTACGCCAGCCCGCGCCGCTTGCGTGGCTCGTCGTCGGGGTCGTGGCCGATCGCCGGCAACGTGGCGGTGTTGGAACCCACCGGGTCCAGCGCGGCATACCCGCTCGCGGTGGCGAGCACGGTGGTCGCCGCGGCCGGTGCGACAGCGGCCAGGGCGACGGTCGGCTCGGCTGCGCTCCCGGCGGTGCCGCGGGCTGCGTCGCTGATCGGGCGCCCGAGCCGCGCGGCCTGCAGGTCGGCGCGGAACGCCGTCGCGTCCTGGTAGCGCGCCTCGCGGTCCTTGGCGAGGGAGTGCAGGACGACGGCGTCGAGGGCGGGGTCGACGGCAGGGTTGAGGGTGGAGGGCCGCGGCGGGGGTTGCCCGACGTGCTGGTAGGCGATGGCGACCGGCGAGTCGGCCTGGAACGGCGGGCGCCCGGTGAGCAGCTCGAAGAGGAGGCAGCCGGTGGAGTAGAGGTCGGAGCGGGCATCGACGTGGTGGCCCTGGGCCTGCTCGGGCGAGAGGTACTGCGCCGTGCCGATGACCGCCTGCGTCTGCGTCATGGTGGCATTGGCGTCGGCGACCGCCCGGGCGATGCCGAAGTCCATCACCTTGATCTGGCCCTGGGGGCCGATCATCACGTTGGCCGGCTTGATGTCGCGGTGCACGATCCCCATGCGGTGGCTGTAGGCCAGCGCATCGAGCACACCCTCGGTGATCCGGGCGGCCTCCGCGGGGTCGAGGGGGGAGCTCGCGTTGAGGAGCTCACGCAGGGTCCGCCCTTCGACGAACTCCATGACGATGTAGGGCACCGGGACCGAGGCGCCCCCGGCCTCGAGGGTGTGGTCCTCGCCCGAGTCGTAGACCGCGACGATCGAGGCGTGGTTCAGACCGGCGGCGGACTGCGCCTCGCGGCGGAACCGGTTGAGGAACTGGGTGTCGCGGGCCAGGTCGGACCGCAGCATCTTGATCGCCACGGGACGCGACAGCCGGGTGTCATGACCGAGGTGGACCTCGGCCATCCCGCCTCGGCCGAGGAGCTCCCCGACCTCGTAGCGTCCCCCGAGCAGACGTGGTGCGGTCACTTCTTCCTTCCCCCCTTGCCCTTGCCTGGCCCCTTGCCGGGGCCGGGGGTGGGCGAGGCCTTGACTGCGGTGGTGGTGCGCGACGCCGTCGGCCTGGTGGTCGTGCTGGCCACCGGCGTCGTGGGTGGTGTGGTCGTGGTCGTGGTCGCGGAGGCGCTCGGCTGCGGGGTGCCGACCGGCGTGCTGGCGTTCCCTCGTCCCCCGATGGCGAGCGCTGCCACCACGACGACGAGGACGACCGCCGCCGCGAGCGCAGGGAGCAGCCACGCAGGACGGCGGGTGTCGTGCTCGGGGACGTCGGTGTGGGTCTCGACCGCCGCGGACGTGGGGAGCACCGAGGTGGGCAGGGGCTCGTCGGGGCCGAGGTCGAGCGGGGCGCCCGCGATGGCCGGGGTGACCGCGGCGGCCGCGCCGGCAGCCAGGTGCTCGGGCACCTGTCCCGGCGGCAGCCGCAGGGCCTGCGCGAACTCGGCGGCGCTCTGGGGACGCTGAGCAGGGTCCTTGGCCAGCGCCGCCATCACCGTCGTGCGCAGGGGCTCGTCGACGTCGTCGGAGAGCTGGGGCGCGGGCTGGCTCACGTGGGCGAGGGCGGTGGCGACCATCGAGTCGCCCGAGAACGGCCGCTGGCCGGTGATCATCTCGTAGCCGACCACCGCGAGGGCGTAGACGTCGCTGAGGGGTCCGGCCTGGGCTCCCTTCGCCTGCTCGGGCGCGAGGTAGTGGGGAGTACCCAGCACCTCACCGGTCTGCGTCAGGGAGGCCTCTCCCAGCGCACGGGCGATGCCGAAGTCGGTGAGCTTGGCGTACCCCTGCGGGTCCACGACGATGTTGGCGGGCTTGACGTCGCGGTGGACCACGCCGGCGTCGTGGGCGGCCTGGAGGGCCAGCGCCGTCTGGTAGAGGATCTCGGTGACCTCGGCCTGGGGCATCGGCGCCCGCTCGGAGATGATCGTCGACAGCGGCTCGCCCGGCATCAGCTCCATGACCAGGAAGGCCTGGTCGTCGTGCTCCCCGAAGTCGTGGACGGTGCCCACGTTGGGGTGGCTGAGCTGGCTGCTGAGCCGGGCCTCGGAGCGGAACCGCTCGACGAACCCCTCGTCCTGGGCGCTGTCGGGCAGGAGGACCTTGACGGCGACATCGCGATCGAGGGTCTCGTCATGGGCGCGCCACACCTCGCCCATGCCGCCGGAGGCGATGCGCTCGACCAACCGGTAGCGGTCAGCGATGAGGTCGTCGGGTGCGTAGGTCATTGGCCCAGCACCGCTTCCATGACGGCCTTGGCGATCGGCGCGGCGACCCGGCCGCCGGCGGCCTCGTTGCCGGCGTTCCCGCCGTCCTCGACCACGACCGCGACGGCGATCTTCGGGTCGTTCGACGGGGCAAAGCCGGTGAACCACGCGTGGGGCGGCTTGCCCTTGGCGTGCTGGGCGGTGCCGGTCTTGCCGGCGACGTCGATCCCGCTGATCTGGGCGGCCTGGCCGGTGCCGCTCTTCACCACGGCCTCCATCATCCGGGTCAGGGCGGCGGCGGTGTCGGCCGAGACGGCCTGCGACAGCTGCTCCGGCTGGGGCTCGTCGATGACCTCGAGGTCCGACGAGGTCACCTTCTTGACCAGGTGCGGGCGCATGACCACGCCGTTGTTGGCGATCGCGGCCGAGATCATCGCGACCTGCAGCGGGGTGACCCGCACGTCGTACTGGCCGATCGCGGACTGGGCGAGCTGGGCCGGGCCGAGCTCGGCCGGCACCGAGCTGGGGGTGACCGACATGGGCACCTGCAGGCGGTCGCCCATCCCGAACTTGGCCGCCTGCGCGCGGAAGTTGTCGGCCCCGACCTGCATGCCCAGCCACCCGAAGGCGGTGTTGCAGGAGATCTCGAGGGCGTGGGTCAGGGTGGTCTTGTTGTTCGCGCCGCAGGAGCCCTTGAAGTCGTTGGGCAGGTCGTTGTCGGTCTGGGGCAGGTCGAGCACCGCGGGACCGGGGATCACGCTCTCCTCGGTGTACTTCCCGGACTCGAGCGCGGCAGCGGCGGTGACGACCTTGAACGTGGAGCCCGGCGGGTAGAGGTTGCCGGCGATGGCACGGTCGACCATCGGCTGGGTCGGGTCGGCGTTGAGCTGCTTCCAGGCCGCGATGACCTTGTCGGTGTCGTGGCTGCTCAGCGTGGCGGGGTCGTATGCCGGGTGGCTGACGAGCGCGAGGATCTCGCCCGTGGTGGGGTCGAGCGCGACCACCGCGCCGCGCTGGTTGCCCAGCGCCTTGTCGGCGGCGGCCTGGGCCTTCGCGTTGATGGTGAGCTCGACACTCGCGCCGGTCTGCTCCTTGCCGGTGAGGATGTCACTCACCCTGCGGTAGAAGAGCTTGTCGGACGACCCGGACAGCAGGTCGTTCTCGGCTCCCTCGATGCCGCCGCCCGCGCCGTAGGTGAACGAGTAGAAGCCGGTGACGTGGGAGTACAGGCCGCCGCCGGGGTAGGTGCGCAGCCACTTCAGCTCGTCGTTCGTGGCCGTGGACTTCGCGATCGGCTTGCCCCCCACGAGGATCTGGCCGCGCTCGCGGGCGTAGTTGGCCAGCAGGGTGCGGCGGTTCTCGGGACGGTCCTGGAGCGACTTGGCCTGCACGAACTGGATGTAGGTCGTGGAGATGAGCAGGGTCGTGAAGAGCATCGCGACGATGGTGGACAGGCGGCGGATCGGGGAGTTCACCGGATCGCCACCACTTCGGTCTTGGCCTCACCCGACGGGCTGGGTCCGGTCTGGACCTCCGCGACGGGTCGGCGGGCGACGTCGCTGATGCGCAGCAGCAGGGCGACGAGGGACCAGTTGGCGAGCAGGGAGGATCCTCCGTAGGACAGGAACGGCATGGTCAGACCGGTCAGCGGGATGACCCGCGTGACGCCGCCGACGACGACGAAGCACTGCAGGGCCATCGAGAAGGCCAGGCCGCTGGCCAGCAGCTTGCCGAAGCCGTCCCGCACCCCGAGGGCCGTGCGCAGGCCGCGCTCGACGAGGAGCACGTAGAGGACCAGCAGCGCGAACAGGCCGACCAGCCCGAGCTCCTCGCCGAAGCTCGGGAAGATGAAGTCGGACTCCGCGAAGTAGGTCAGGTCGGGACGCCCGCGACCCAGGCCGGTGCCGAGGAGGCCACCGGCCGCCATACCCATCAGGCCTTTGGCGACCTGGTCGGACTGGTCAGGCGCGAACGGGTCGAGCCACAGGTGCACGCGCGCCTGGACGTGGCCGAAGGCGAGGTAGGCGACGTAGGCGCCGGCGCAGAACAACGTCATGCCGATGGCGATCCACGAGGTGCGCTCGGTGGCGACGTAGAGCATGGAGACGAACAGGCCGAACAGCAGCAGGGAGGAGCCGAGGTCCTTCTCGAAGACCAGCACGAGGAGGCTGAGGACCCAGGCGACGATGATCGGTCCGAGGTCGCGTCCGCGGGGGAAGGTGAAGCCGAGGACCTTGCGGCCGGCCAGGGAGAGCGCGTCACGGGTCTGCACGAGGTAGCCGGCGAAGAAGACCGCGAGGACGATCTTGGCGACCTCGCCGGGCTGGAAGGTGAACGGGCCCAAGCCGATCCAGATGCGCGACCCGTTGACGGTGCGTCCGATGCCGGGCAGCAGCGGGAGGATGAGCAGGCCGAAACCAGCCACGGCTGCGGTGAAGGTGTAGCGCCGCAGCATCCGGTGGTCGCGCAGGAACCACAGGACCCCGGCGGCGATCGCCACGGCGAGTGCGCTCCAGGTCAGCTGGCGCAGGGCCAGGCCTTCGCTGATGTCGCGGCCCTCGGCGATGTCGAGGCGGTGGATCATCACGAGGCCGAGGCCGTTGAGCAGGGTGACGATGGGCAGCAGGAGGGGATCGGCGTAGGCCGCCTTCCAGCGCAGCAGCAGGTGGAAGGCGAGCGAGATGACGAGCAACCCGGCGCCGTGCGTGACGAGTCCCGGGGGGAACGCCCCGGAGACGGACAGCCCGACGTTGACGTAGGCCAGCACCACGATCGCGACGGCGAGCAGCAACAGCACCAGCTCGACGTTGCGGCGGGTGCGAGGGGCGACGCTGGAGACCGTCGTCATTGCGTGGTGGTGGACGACGGAGCCGGCGCCGTCGTGGTGGTGGTCGGGGTGGTGGACGTCGTGGTCGACGGGGTGGTGGAGCTGCCCGTGTCGTCACAGGTGGCGGGACTCGCGGAGCACCGCAACGCCTCGGTGCGCAGCTGGCTCACGAGCGCCTCGGCGTCCTTGCGGGTGTCGGTCGACACCCGGTCCTCGACCTTGGTGCGGTAGAAGTCCGGGAGGTCCGCGACGCGGATGTCCGACTCGGACGCGACGTGGGACAGGCTGATCGGCCCGACGTCCTGCGTCACGCCCTGGTAGATCGCGACGTTGCCGTTGTGCGCGCCGACGAAGTACTGGCGCTGCGACCAGGTGTAGGCGGCATACGAGCCACCACCGAGGACGATCAGGACGACGAGGAGGAGGGCGACGCGGCGCAGCCAGCGGCCGGCGCCCGAGGCCGGACCCTCCTCGGCCAGGGTGACGTCCTCGACATCGTCGTCTGCGTCGCCCGCGGCCTCGCGCGACAGGGCCGCCGCCTTGGCGGCCGGCGTCAGCGGGATCGGTCGGGTGCCCTTGGTGCGGGTGGCCGCGGCGCCGACGATCTGGGGCTGGGTGGGCGGAGCCGCGCCCTTGGTGAGGTCGACCACGTCCCCGATGACGATGGTGACGTTGTCGGGCGCACCGGCCTTGAGGGCGAGCTCGACCAGACGGTCGGCGGTCGTGCCGGGTGGCTGGCCGGCCAGGACGAGCTCGGCGATGGTGTCGCCGGCGACGTAGTCGGTGAGGCCGTCGGAGGCGATCAGGTAGCGGTCGCCGATGCGGGCCTCACGCACCGTGACGTCGGGTTCGTCGTCCTGCTGGCCGGTGAGGACCCGCGTCACCAGGGAGCGCTGGGGGTGGCCGATCGCCTCGTCCTCGGTGATCCGCCCCTCGTCGACGAGGCTCTGGACGAACGAGTGGTCCTTGGTGATCTGGGTCAGCTTGCCGTCCCGGGCGAGGAATGCACGGGAGTCGCCGATGTGGGCGAGGACCAGCTTGTTGTGCGATCGCAGGATGGCGATGAGCGTCGTGCCCATGCCCTGCAGCCGCGGCTCGGCCTTGGCCATGTCGGCGAGCTGGTCGTTGGCGGCCGAGATCCTCTGCAGGAGTGCGCTGCTGGCCTCGCTGCTGCCGAGGGCCTCCCCGTCGAGGTCGACCAGGGCACCGATCACGGTGGAGGACGCGATGTCACCGCCGGCGTGGCCGCCCATGCCGTCGGCCATGGCGAGCAGCCGGGGCCCGGCGTACCCGGAGTCCTGGTTCTCCGAACGGACCATGCCGACGTCGGAGCGTGCGGCGTAGTGGAAGGCGAAGGGCATCGTCGTCGCTGCCTTATCGCCGGAGCTCGATGACGGTCTTGCCGATCCGCAGCGTGCTGCCGGCCTCGACGCGCACCGGGCCGGTGAGGCGCTCGCTGCCGACGAAGGTGCCGTTGGTGGAGCCGAGGTCCTCGACGAACCAGGCGCCGTCGCGGTGGAAGATGCGCGCGTGCCGGCCACTGGCGAAGTCGTCGTCGAGGACCAGGGCGCACTCGGGGTTGCGACCGATGATCGTGCCGGCCTCGCGCAGGGGGAGGCTGGTGCCGGTGAGGGCGCCGCCGGTGACGACCAGCGTGCGGGGAGCGGTCGAGTGGGGTTGCCGCTTGGGGGGTTTGGGGGTCGCGGCGCCACGGCTCGCGGGCTGGCGGGTCGAGGGCGTCGGCTTGCGGGGCGTGCGGCTCACGACACGGGTGCCGTAGAGGTCGCCGCGGAGCACGCCGACGACGCTGAAGACGAAGATCCACAGGAGGACGAGGAGTCCGAGGCGGATGATCGTGAGGGTCAGTTCACTCATGCGTGGGGATCACCGCCGTCCGGCGCGGTAGATGACGGAGGTGCGCCCCACCGTGATCCGGTCCCCGTCGGACAGGCGCTGACTGGTGATGCGTTCGCTGTTGACGAACGTGCCGTTGGTCGACCCCATGTCGCGGATGCTCGCGACCAGGTGGGGGCCGTCGTTGGTCACCCGGATCTCGCTGTGCCGCCTGGAGATGCCCGGGTCGTCGAGGATGATGTCGGCGCTGTCGTCGCGGCCCAGCACCGTCATGGCGCCCATCAGCGGGTAGCGCTCGCCGTCGACGTCCAGCCACGGGCGGTCGGCCGGGTTGACCCTGCGCGGCTGGGCGGGCGGCGCGACCGGGGCCTGGCGCTGGGTCGCCTCGAGGCCGTCGTCGACCGGCTGCGGCCGGGGGGCGACCGGGGGTGCGGGGCTGGGGGCCGGCGCGGCGGCATACCCCTCCTCGCCCCGGGAGGGCGCCGTGCCGGGACGCCGCACGGTGGAGGTGCGCAGGCGGAAGACACCGGTCTCGAGGTCGTTCGCGCTGGCGAAGGTCACCTGCAGGGGGCCGCCCGGCTGGTAGCGCTGCGACTCGGCGTGCTCCTGGGCGGCCGCGATGAGCTCGACCTCGAGCTCCTCGTCGTAGCCGCCGAGGCGTTCGTAGTCGGTGTCGGAGAGCTCCACGGTGAACAGGTTGGGGACGATCGTGCGGCCCTGCCCCAGGACGGCGGCGCGGTCGTCCATGGCGCGGCGGATCGCGGAGGCGATCTCCACCGGCTGCACCTCGGACTTGAAGGCGCGCGCGAAGGCACCGTTGACGGCACGCTCGAGTCGCTGCTCAACGCGGTCGAACAGGCCCATCGGTGCCACCTCCTCACGTGTTGCCCGGTCCTTGTCTGGTCCACGATCGTAACGGGCTGATCTGGGCAGGTTCGTCATGCGCGCCGGGGAGAAGCCCGCAGCCGGAGGCTGGTCAGGCCGATTGCACCCCGGTTTGGTGAATTCGGGGGGTGTCCGCCACAATTGGCCGGTCCCACGCGCGAGTGGCGGAACGGCAGACGCGCTGCGTTCAGGTCGCAGTGTCCGAAAGGGCGTGGGGGTTCAAATCCCCCCTCGCGCACGTGAAATTGAAGGCCCCCGATCACAACGGTCGGGGGCCTTCACTCGTGAGGTGAGGGGGCCTTCAGTTTCACGTCTGGGAAGCACGGTGGGGTTTGGGAGGAGCGAGGTCGCTCGGCGACCGAGTGACGGCGTCCCCCCTCGCGCACGTGACCGGGGACCCTCGACGAGATCGTCGTCGAGGGGTCCTGCTGCTGGTCCGGCACACCTCGCCGATATCGTCGGCGCATGCAGTCCAGCAGCTTCACCCTGGCCACCCCCGACGGCACCCAGCTGCACGTGAACCGGTGGCTGCCCGACGGGCCACCGAAGGCCGTCGTCCAGATCGCCCACGGGATGGCGGAGCACAGCGACCGCTACGCCCGGTTCGCGGAGCGGCTCACCGCCGCTGGGTATGCCGTGTACGCCAGCGACCACCGCGGCCACGGGTCCACTGCCCGCTCGGCGCAGGACGCCGGGTACTTCTCCGACGACCACGGCTTCGACACGGTCGTCGACGACCTGCACCTGGTGGGCGACCACGCGCGGGAGGAGAATCCGGGCCTGCCCTTCTTCCTCTTCGGCCACAGCATGGGGTCGTTCCTCAGCCGGTCGTACGCCACCCGCTTCGGTGCGGACCTCGACGGGCTGGTGCTGTCCGGCACCGCGGGTGACCCGGGCGCGCTCGGCAAGGTCGGGCTCGCGCTGGCCACGGCCCAGGCGCGACTGCGCGGTCGGCGGCACGTCAGCGGCCTGATGGACCAGCTCACGTTCGGTCAGTACAACGCGGCGTTCAAGCCCAACCGCACGAAGTTCGACTGGCTCTCTCGTGACGAGGCCGAGGTCGACAAGTACGTCGCGGACCAGCGCTGCGGCAACGTCTTCACGAGCGGGTTCTTCGCCGACCTGCTCGGCGGGCTGGGCGCGATCAACTCCGACCAGGTCGTGGCGCAGGTGCCCAAGGACCTGCCGATCTTCGTCTTCTCGGGCGACCAGGACCCGGTGGGCGCCCAGGGCAAGGGCCCGACGGCTGTCGCCGACCAGCTCCGCCGCCTGGGTGTCGCTGACGTCACGCTCAAGCTCTGGCCGCAGGGCCGGCACGAGATGCTGAACGAGACCAACCGCGACGAGGTCATGGACTCTGTCGTGGAGTGGCTGGACGCCCACCTCCCCGCGCGGGGCTGAACCACGCGGCATACCCGAGGGTTTTCGGCCCATCGCCCAAAATTCTGGGGCTCGGCGCGGTGGTGGGTCCGGGGAATCGGGCGATGGGCCGAAAGTTGTTGCGCGGCGGATGTCGAGAACCGGCTGACGGCTCCGTCCTCGGGGTGATGGCGGCCAGAATGGCCGTCACGGACCGAGGAGGAACCATGGCGAAGTACCTGTTGCTCAAGCACTACCAGGGTGGACCCGAGCGCACGGCCGAGGGCTGCATCCCGATGGACCAGTGGACGCCCCAGGAGATCAACGACCACATCGCGTTCATGCAGCACGTGGCCGACACCTTCGCCGAGCGCGGGGAGTTCGTCAGTGCCGACGCGCTGTCGCCCGAGGGGACGTTCGTCCGGTTCGACGGCGAGGGCAGGCCGCCGGTGACGGACGGCCCGTTCGCCGAGACCAAGGACCTCATCGCCGGCTGGATGATCATCGACGTCGACTCGCAGGAGCGGGCCCACGAGGCCGCCGCCTTCCTGTCCTCGGCGCCGGGCCCCGGAGGGGTGCCGCTGCACGAGTGGATCGAGGTCCGGCCGTTCATGTCCGAGCTGCCCACCGTCACGGAGTGACCGGGTCCCGGCCGGCCGAGCTCGAGGACCTGCTCAAGCACCTCGGCCCCCAGGTGCTCGGCGTCCTCGTCCGCCGCGGAGACGACTTCGCAGCGGCCGAGGACGCCGTGCAGGAGGCCCTGGTCGAGGCGTTCCGGCGGTGGCCCGACGACGGTCTCCCCGACCAGCCCAAGGGGTGGCTGGTGACGGTCGCCTCGCGCAAGTACCTCGACATCGTGCGCTCCGAGGTCGCGCGCAGGCGCAGGGAGGAGCGCTTCCACGACGAGCCCGGGGCCGGCGCCACCGAGCAGGCCGACGACACCTTGCTCCTGCTCTTCCTCTCCTGCCACCCCGCGCTGTCCCCCTCATCCGCGGTCGCGCTGACGCTGCGGGCGGTGGGCGGCCTCACCACACGGCAGGTCGCGGAGGCGTACCTCGTGCCCGAGGCGACGATGGCCCAGCGGATCAGCCGGGCCAAGCGGGCGCTCTCGGGAGAGCGGCTCACCCAGCCCGGCGACCTGCGCACGGTCCTGCACGTGCTCTACCTGATCTTCAACGAGGGCTACGGCGGCGAGGTCGACCTGGCGGCCGAGGCGATCCGGCTGACCCGACAGCTCGCCGCCGCCAGCGACGAACCAGAGGTGCAGGGCCTGCTGGCATTGATGCTCCTGCACCACGCCCGCCGCGCCTCCCGCCGGACGGCCACCGGGGAGCTGGTGCCGCTGGCCGAGCAGGACCGCTCCTTGTGGGACACCGGGCTCATCGCCGAGGGCGTCGACCTCCTCCAGTTCGCGCTCGCCCGCGACCGGCTCGGCGAGTACCAGGCGCAGGCGGCCATCGCGGCGCTGCACGCCGACGCGCGGTCCGCCGAGGAGACCGACTGGACCCAGGTCCTCGAGTGGTACGACGAGCTCGCCCGCCTCACCGACAGCCCGGTGGTGGCCCTCAACCGTGCTGTCGCCGTCGGTGAGGTGGACGGACCGCTGGCCGGCCTGCGCGCCCTCGCGGCCGTGGACGCGAGCGTGCCCCGGCACACCGCCGTCGCGGCATACCTGCACGAACGTGCCGGCGACCTCGCCGAGGCGAGGGACCTGTATGCCGCGGCCGCCCGGGCGGCGACGAATGCTGCGGAACGCGACCACCTCACCCGGCAAGCCGCCCGCCTCCGCGGAGGAGGAGCAGCGACCGGCTGAGGCGCGGGCTGCCTCTCTGACAGACTCGGAACATGGACCACGGGGCAACACCCTCGACCTTCGCGTCGGCCTACCGACACGGCTTCGCCCGCGTCGCCGCCTGCACCTTCCCGGTCGCGGCCGCCGACCCCGCGCGCAACGCCGAGGCCATCGTCGAGCAGGTGCGGGGCCTGCACGACGACGGCGTGGCGGTCGCGCTGTTCCCCGAGCTGAGCCTGTCTGGCTACGCCATCGACGACCTGCTGCTCCAGGACGTGCTGCTCGACGAGGTCGAGCGCGCGGTCCTCACCCTGGCCGAGGCGACCATCGACCTGCTGCCGGTCGTCGTCGTGGGTGCGCCCCTCTTGAAGCACAACCGGCTCTACAACTGTGCCGTCGTGATCCACCGCGGCGAGGTGCTCGGCGTCGTGCCGAAGTCGAACCTGCCCAACTACCGCGAGTTCTACGAGAAGCGACACTTCGCGGCTGGCGACGACCAGTTCGGCGAGTACCTCGACCGACCGGGCTGGCCGGGCTCCGATGAGGACGGGGAGATTCCGTTCGGCGCCGACCTGATCTTCGACGCGACCGACGTCCCGGGTCTGGCCGTCCACGTCGAGATCTGCGAGGACATGTGGGTGCCGATCCCGCCGAGCGCCGCGGCTGCGCTCGCGGGCGCCACGATGCTGCTCAACCTCTCGGCGTCGCCCATCACCGTCGGTCGGGCCGAGGACCGCCACCTGCTCGCCCGCTCCGCGAGCTCACGGTGCAACGCCGCCTACCTGTATGCCGCCGCGTCGGCCGGGGAGTCGACCACCGACCTGTCGTGGGACGGCATGACCATGGTCTACGAGATGGGTGACCTGCTCGGCGAGAGCGAGCGGTTCCCCGACGGCCCGCGCGCCACCGTCGTGGACGTCGACCTCGACCGGCTGCGCCAGGAACGGATGCGGCAGGGGTCCTTCGACGACAACCGAAAGACCGAGGGCGTCAACGACGGCCAGGTGTTCCGACGCATCGAGCTCACCCTCGAGCCGCCGACCGGCGACCTCGGGCTGCGCCGCAAGGTCGACCGGTTCCCGTTCGTGCCCGACGACGAGGCCCGGCTCGCGCTCGACTGCTACGAGGCCTACAACATCCAGGTCTCCGGGCTCGAGCAGCGGCTGCGCGCGATCGCGACCGACCGCTGGCAGCCGACGATCGTCATCGGCGTGAGCGGCGGCCTCGACTCGACCCACGCGCTGATCGTCGCGGCCAAGGCGATGGACCGGCTCGGCCGTCCCCGCACCGACATCATCGGCTTCACCATGCCGGGGTTCGCCACGACGGAGGGCACCAAGAGCAACGCCGTGCACCTGATGGAGTCGCTCGGGATCACGTGGGAGGAGCTCGACATCCGGCCTGCCGCCACCCAGATGCTCAAGGACCTCGGGCACCCGTTCGGTCGCGGCGAGGAGGTCTACGACGTCACCTTCGAAAACGTCCAGGCCGGGCTGCGCACCGACTACCTCTTCCGCGCCGCCAACCAGCGCGGTGGCATCGTCCTCGGCACCGGCGACCTCTCGGAGCTCGCGCTCGGCTGGTGCACCTACGGCGTGGGCGACCAGATGTCGCACTACGGCGTCAACAGCGGCGTGCCGAAGACGTTGATGCAGCACCTGATCCGCTGGGTCGTCAGCAGTGGCCAGTTCGACGACACCAGCGGCGGCGACGTCAACGAGACCCTCACCGAGATCCTCGACCAGGAGATCAGCCCCGAGCTGGTGCCGGCCAAGGCGGGCGAGAAGCTCCAGTCCACCGAGGACTCCGTCGGCCCCTACGCGCTGCAGGACTTCACGCTCTACCACGTGCTGCGGCGCGGCTACCGACCCAGCAAGATCGCCTTCCTCGCGCACCACGCGTGGTCCGACGTGGAGGCGGGCGACTGGCCGGCGGGCTACCCCGAGAGCCGGCGCGCGGCATACGACCTCGCGACCATCCGGCACTGGATGGAGGTCTTCGTGCAGCGCTTCTTCGGCAACCAGTTCAAGCGCTCCGCGCTGCCCAACGGCCCGAAAGTCGTTGCGGGAGGGTCGCTCTCGCCTCGCGGCGACTGGCGTATGCCGTCTGACGTCACCGGCCGCGCGTGGCTCGAGGAGCTGCGCGCCAACGTTCCCGAGGGCTGACGCGGTCTAGCACTCCTGCATGAATGCGGTGTCGTCGGCTGGTGCGACAGTGGAGGGGTGGCAGTCACGGTCGAGGACGTGCGCCGGATCGCGGCGCCGCTGCCGCGCGCCTACGAGGTGCTGGTCCGCGACCGGGTGAAGTGGCGGGTCGGCAGCATCGTCTGGCTGGCGTTCTCCCGTGACGAGACCGAGATGGGCTTCGCGTTTCCTCGGGAGGAGCGGGCCGCGCTGGTGGAGTCGGAGCCCGACGTGTTCTTCCTGCCGAGCCAGGTCGACCTGCGCTATCAGTGGGTCGAGGCCTGGACCGACGCCCTCGACCTCGACCGACTGCCCGAGCTGGTGCTCGACGCCTGGGCGATGGTGGTGCCGAAGTCGGTCTCGGCGCCCTGGTTCGCCGGACTGACGACGGGAGCGAGGAAGGAACAGGGAGCGAGGAAGGAAATCAGAGCCGACCGCTGACGATCCACTCGCAGGCCTGGTGGAAGGCGTCCCACGGGTCCGTGCCGAGGGTGGTGCTGAAGGAGTCGTGCTGCCGCGACTGGGGATCGTGGAACTGGCCGGACCACATCTCGCCGCGGCCGCTGGCGGTCAGCGAGGCGCGCCGCAGGAGGGTGCAGGACGAGATCTCGACGGCCATGGCCCCGGAGGAGTGCAGGTGGCGCTTCACGGTGAACGCGTGGCCGAGCACGATGTCGGTGCAGCGGGCAGCCTCGGCGGCCCGGGAGCGGGCACGGTCGTAGCCGGCCTGGCTGGAGTTGCCCAGTGACAGCGCGAGCGCCGAGCGGGCCGGGGAGAGGCTGGCGACGGTCCGGGCCCGCTCTGCGTCCTCGCGGGCCGCCTCCCGCTCCATCCAGGCGCGGGTCACGTCGGCGGCGAGCAGGTCGCGGGCGCTCGGCGAGGCGTTCGCGACATACCACGCGTTGTCGTAGAGCCGTTCGATGACCGTCATGGCGGACCCCCTTGCACGAGCCAGATGGTTGGTCCGGGAGGGGGCTGCGGTCGTCCTCTCCCGGTAGTCACCAGCGTGGGGCCAGATGTCCTACGCCACATCAGGCAGTGGAGGGCAGACGTTCTCCACCACGTGCACGAGAAGAGCCTTGCGAATGCCGTGGTTTGGTTGCGGCAACCCTGCTCGACGCCCGTCGGCATGCCCCGATTCCTGGACGGAGGGACTACGCCGAACCATGGCGGGACCGGAGCCCGGGGCGGTAATGGGCACGCGGGCGGGGGTGGCGCCGGCTCGGGACGCGGCGCATAGTGGAAGTCGGGCTGGTGACGCGAGCAGCGCGTGGCCGCGAAGGCCCTTCGGGAGGTGCCATGAGCCGCACGACGACCCTGCCAGAGCTGGTGCCGGTGCTGTCCGCCGGACGGCACCGCAACCCCCGCAAGGGTGCCTGCTTCATGGAGATGGCCTCGTTCCTCGCCGGTGAGCGGTGGAGCGACCATCCCGCGTGCACCCACCCGCTGCTGGCATCACTGGCCAGGCTGGTGAACGACGCGCTGGGTGACGCGGACCGCGGGCGACTCGTCACGTTCATCCCCGATGTCGTGGGGCTGACCGGGTCCGACCTCGACCTCGACCTCGTGATCGCCACCCGGGCGGCCGCAGCGGCGCTGCCCGTGGCTCCGGCCACCCGCCAGAACGTGCTCGCCGTCGGGTTGCTGACGGCGCAGCGGCTGGCGTCGGGGCGCCCCGGCGTGCGCGACCTCGTCGACGACCTGTGTGTGTCCGCCTTCGCCGCAGCGCCGGAGGCCCGTGCCTGGGCCGTGCGGTACGCCCGCGATGCCGTGGTCAGTGAGCGCACCTACCGCCGGCAGACCGCTCCCCACACCGTCGCGTATGCCGTCGAGGGCATCTCGGTGGCCTGCGTCCCCGACGTGGCGGACCGCCTCGTCACCCTCCTCGGCCAGGTCGTGGCCGACGTCTCCGGCCGGGTCGACCGCCCGCAGCACGAGCCCACTCCGGACGTGTTGCCCTCGGGGTCGGTGACGACCGCGCACCACGCACTCTGAGACCGACCCCAAGTCGGCACCAAGTGGTGCCCAAGCGGGTGGCTGCACCGTGTTCCGCACACCAACTGACAGCGGAACAAGGAGTCACCCCGATGACCAGCACGACCAGCCAGACCACCCCCACCAGCCTCCGCGCCGAATCCCTGCGCGGACTCTGCGACGGTGCGGTCCACCTTCCCGGCGACCCCGGGTACGACGCGGCCCGCCTCCCCTGGAACGCCGCCCTCGACCAGCGCCCTGCCGCCGTGGCCCAGCCGCGGACCGTCGCGCAGGTGCAGCAGGTGGTCCGTGCCGCCGCCGCGGCCGACCTCCGCGTCGCGCCACAGAGCACCGGCCACAACGCCGGTCCCCTCGTCGCCCAGGGGCTCGACGACGTCGTCGTGCTCCGCACCTCGGCGATGACCGGGGTCACCATCGACCCGGTGCGCCGGATCGCCCGGGTCGAGGGCGGGGCGCTGTGGATGCACGCGACCGAGCCGGCCGGCGACCACGGCCTGGCCGCACTCCACGGCAGCTCCCCCGACGTCGGCATCGCCGGGTACTCCCTCGGCGGTGGCATCGGCTGGTACGCCCGACGGCTCGGCCTCGCCACCAACAGCCTCACGGCGGTCGAGCTCGTGACCGCAGACGGCGAGCACCTGCGCGCCGACGCCCACCGCAACGCCGAGCTCTTCTGGGCGCTGCGCGGTGGTGGGGGCAGCTTCGGTGTCGTCACGGCGCTCGAGTTCCGCCTCTACCCCATCGAGTCGGCCTACGCAGGCATGCTCATCTGGGACCGCGAGCTGGCCGAGCCGGTGCTGCGCCGCTGGGCGCAGTGGGCTCCCGGCGCACCGGACGACGTCACCACCTCCTTCCGGATCCTCAACCTGCCCCCGGTCCCGGACATCCCCGAGATGCTCCGTGGTCGCTCCGTCGTCGTGATCGACGGCGCGGTGCTGGGCTCGGACGAGGCAGGAGCGGCCGCCATCGCCGACCTGCGTGCCCTCTCGCCGGAGATCGACACGTTCGGGCGGGTGCCGGCGCGGTCGCTGGTGCGGCTGCACATGGACCCCGAAGGCCCCACGCCCGCCGTCTCCGACTCCGCGATGCTCGGAGGGCTGCCCGACGACGCGGTCGACGCGTTCCTGTCCGAGGTCGGCCCGGGCTCCACGTCGTCGTTGCTCCTGGCCGAGCTGCGGCAGCTCGGCGGCGCCCTGGGTCGCGACCACGACGGCGGCGGTGCGCTGAAGAAGCTCGACGCCGAGTTCCTCACCTTCGCCTGTGCGATGGCGCTGACGCCCGAGATGGCGGCCCAGGGTGAGCACGACGCGCACCGCCTCACCAAGGTGCTGGCGCCGTGGGCCAACGGTCGCAGCTACCTCAACTTCGCGGAGAACGCCGTCGACGCCCGCACCGGCTACGACGAGCGGACCTGGTTGCAGCTCAAGGGAATCCGGTCTGCGGTCGACCCGCAAGGCCTGTTCGTGGGCAACCACCGCATCCCGCGCCTGGTCGAGAACGGCCGGGTCACCGACTGACCAGGAGTCCCTCTGACCGGTATGCCGCGTGGTGACCCACGCGGCATACCGGTCTCTCGGGCGTGCTGCGCCCGCGTGGCCGAATCACCTGAAAGCACGAGGGTGAACCGCCTTCTCCCGCGTACTCTCGGGCGGGTGAGAGTGGGTGTCCTCGGTGCCGTGCAGGCGTCCCTGGGCGACGGTCCCGTCGACCTCGGCACGCGCAAGCAGCGTGCGCTGGTGGCTGCCCTCGCGATGAACCACGGGCGACCGGTCTCCGTGGACGCGCTGGTCGACATGCTGTGGCCCGACGGCGCGCCTCCAGGGGTGAACGGCACCCTGCAGGCGTATGTCGCGGGGTTGCGTCGTTCCCTCGAGCCGGGGCGGGCGGCCCGCGCGCCCTCCACCGTGCTGGTGACGGTCGCGCCGGGGTACGCCCTCCGCGTGGCCGACGACGCCCTCGACGCGGCGCGCTTCGACCGCGCGGTCAGCCGGGCGCACCGCCGGATCGGGCAGCTGGCCGGGCTCCACCAGCCGAGCGGTCTCTCCACCGAGGAGCTCTCGGCGGTGGTCGCCGAGCTGGACGAAGCCCTGGCGCTCTGGCGTGGCACCCCGTACCTCGAGCTGGACGACGCCCCATCGGCGGTCGCCGAGCGGGCCCGGCTGGAGGAGCTGCGCGTCGTCGCGCTGGAGGACCGCGCGGTGGCCTCCCTCGAGCTGGGGCAGCACGCGACGGTGGCCGGCGAGCTCGAGTCGCTCACCACGGCATACCCGCTGCGGGAACGGTTGTGGGGCCTGCGGGCCCTCGCCCTCACCCGTGCCGGCCGACAGGCCGAGGCGCTCGACGCGCTGCGTGAGGTGCGCGACGTCCTCGCCGACGAGCTCGGCCTCGAACCGGGCCAGGAGCTGCGCGACCTCCAGTCGGCCGTGCTGCGCCAGGACCCCACGCTCGAATGGCGGCCGGCGAGCGCACCCCCAGCTCCCCCACCCGGCGCTCCCCCGGAGCCGGACGGTGCGGAGCCGTTCCGCGCGACGACCACGGCCCGGATCCAGTCGTTCGTCCCGACCTTGCCGCCGTGGCCGCTCGTCGGCAGGGACGAGCAGCTGGCCGAGCTCGTGGGCGCCCTGGACCAGGCCGAGTCGGGGTCGGTCGCCCTGGCGGCGCTGGTCGGGGAGCCGGGCATCGGGAAGAGCCGGCTGGCCGGCGAGCTGGCCAAGGTGGCCGGTGAACGCGGTGCCACCGTGCTCCTGGGCAGGTGCTCGCAGGACGACGGCGCCCCGCCCCTGTGGCCCTGGCAACAGGTGTTGCGGGCGCTGGGTCGCGACCTGCCGGAGGAGACCGAGGGCGACGAGGACGGCGGTGGCCGGTTCCGGACCTGGGAGGCCATTGCCGGAGCGGTGGCCGAGGCGGCCTCGGAGCGCACCATCGTCGTGCTGCTCGACGACCTGCACTGGGCCGACGTCGCGTCGTTGCGGGTGCTGCGGCTGCTGGGCGAGACCGTCCAGCAGGGGCGGCTGCTCGTGCTCGGCACCTGGCGCAGCCACCCCGAGCCCACCGATGCGCTGCTCGACGCCGTGGAGACCTTTGCCCGCAGGCACGCCGTGCGCCTCGACCTGCAGGGCCTCAGCGCCCCTGACGCGTCGCGGGTCGTGGAGGCAGTCAGCGAGTCGACACCGTCCGACGGTGAGGCCGCGGCGCTGCGGGAGCGCACCGACGGCAACCCGTTCTTCCTCGTCGAGTACGCCCGGCTGGCCCGCGAGGGCGGCGACCTGTCGGGACTGGTCGCCGAGGCGCACCCGCCGGCGGCGGTCCACGACGTCCTCGCGCGGCGCCTCCAGCGCCTGCCCGAGGAGACGGTCTCGACGCTGCGGTGGGCCGCGCTGGTGGGGCGGCAGTTCGACCTCGCGACGCTGGCCGCCGTGTCACGTCTCGACGAGGACGACCTGCTCGACCACCTCGACCCTGCCCTCGAGGCCGGACTGGTGCGTGACGACGGCATCGACCGGTTCCTGTTCGGGCACGCGCTCGTGCGCGACACCATCTACGCGGCGATCCCGACGACCCGCCGGGCCCGGGCGCACGCACGCGTCGCGGAGGCCCTGTCGGGCACCGCGGGGCGCGAGAACGAGGTGGCCAGGCACTGGCTGGCGGCGGGTCCGGCCCACGCGGCGCGGGCGTGGCTGGCCTGTGTGCGGGCGGCCACCGTGGCCCGTCGGCTGCACGCCTACGAGGAGTCTGCCGACCTGCTCCGCTCGGCCCTCGACGCCCTGCCCGGTGACCCTGACGCCACCCTGGGCGAGCGCTACGACGTGCTGATGGACCTCGCGGATGCAMAGCGGTGGTCGGGTGACTGGGAAGGGCTGGTCAGCACCGCCGAGCAGGCCATCGCCGTGGCCGACGACATCGGTGACGTCGTGCTCCTCGGCCGGGCGGCCACCGCCACCTCCGTGGGCGCGCTGTGGCAGTCCGGTCCGCACGGGTCGGTCAACGAGGTGGTGGTCGGTGCCCTGCGCCGCGTCCTCGACGGGCTGCCGACCGAGGACAGCGCGCTGCGGTGCCGGGTGATGCTCGCGCTCGCGCTCGAGATCTACTACGGCTCCACGTTCGAGGAGCGCAGCGCCCTCGTGGAGGAGGGCATCGCGATGGCCCGGCGGATCGGCGACGAGGCGCTCCTGCTCGACGCCTGCCAGCTCGCCTACGTCGCCCTGTGGCGGCAGTCCACCGCGGAGCTGCGGCGTGACCTCGTCACCGAGGGGATGGAGCTGGCCCACCGCCTCGGCGACGAACGCGCCTACGTCGTGACCACGACGCTGCGGGCGGTCGTCGCCGGTGAGCTCGGCCTCGTCGAGGAGATGTGGGAGCACGCCGTCGTGGCGCGCGACTGGGCCCAGCGGTTGCGGCTGCCCTACGGCCTGATCGTCCTCGACAGCCTCGAGCTGCCGTGGCTGGCGATGGCCGGCCGGTTCGAGGACTGCGAGCGGCGGATGGCCGACATCGTGCGGCTCGACCAGGAGATGGCGCTGGGCCAGACGGAGGACGCCACGGCCGGGGCGCTGATGTCGCTGCGGCTGTGGCAGGGGCGATCGACCGAGGTGACGGCGATCCTGGAACAGTTCGCCGAGCAGAGCGTGCTGCCCGTGACGTCGACGATCATCGTGTTCTGGCTGCGGGCGGGCGAGGTCGACAAGGCCAGGGCGTATGCCGCGACGCACCCCGTGCGGGTCGACGACGACGACTGGTTCTCGATGCTCAACTGGTGTGCGGCAGCCGAGGCGGCGCTCGGGCTGGACGACCACGCGCTGGCCTCCGCGGCATACGACCGGCTGGCGCCGTTCGCCGGGCACTCGTGCACGGCGGGGTCCGGCAACGCGATGGGTCCGGCCGACGCGTTCCTCGCCCTGGCGGCGGTGGCGGTCGGCGAACGGGAGCTGGCCGGCACGCACGCCGACCGGGCGCTCGAGCTGTGCGAGCAGTGGCAGATCCCGCTGGCCGCGCAGTGGTTGCGCGACCAGCGGGACCGGTACTCCTTCTGACCCAAAACGGTGGTTGCTCGGCGAAACGGGACCCACAGACCACGTCTTGTCGAGCAACCACCGTTTTGCGGGGAGCGGCGTGACGGCCAGGGCCGGGGCCAGGGCCAGGGCCACGGTCGGGGTCAGCGCCGGTCAGCCTCAGTCGAGGTAGCGGAAGGCCAGCGCCTCCCGGCGCTCGAAGCCGCGCCGGGTGAGCAGCCACAGGATGTGGTTGGGCCGGCCGGTCTTCGCGAACACCTGGCGCCGCAGGGGCCCCGGCACGTCGTGGGCGGCCCACGGCACGAGCGCGAGGACCTTCGCGAAGGTCACGTCCTTGCGGAAGTGCTCCTCCTCGACCTGCTCCCACTCCTGGTTCGTCATCACCCGCTGGATGATGGCGATGGCCTCTGTCTCCTCGTGCCGCAGGTGACGACCGAGGCTCTCCCGGGCGGCGCAGAGCCGCACGGCCAGCGCCGCCCGCGCGTCCTCGTCAGCGTGGTGGGCCAGCCGTTCGAACCCAGCGGCACACGCCACCAGGATCGGGTCGATCTCGGCGTGCTCGGCCTCCATCGCCTCGAGGACGCTGCGCTCCTCCTCGTCGGCCCGGTCGAGGAGCGTGGGCCAGAGCCCGGCGTCCTCGCCCGAGTGGTGGTGGTGCAGCACCTCGGCGAACAGCCCCCAGCGGGCCGCGAGCGCACGCCAGGTGCTCCGGGCCTCGACGGGGGTGGCGCTCGCCGCGGCGGCGAAGGCCGCCAGGTCGCGGCGGAAACCGTGGTGCATCACATACATCATCGTCATGTCGACCGGGCCCGGGTGGGCCGCGGTCTGGCCGGGGAAGGTGAGCTGCTCCGGCCAGGGCGTTGCAGTGGTGGTGGTCATGGTGAGACGCCTTTCAGGTCAGTGGTGTTCGGGTGATGGGAATCAGCGGGTGCCGACGGTCTCGAGCTCGTCCTCCCGCAGCTCCTCGTCCCAGAGCTCGACGTCGTCGTCCTCGACCTCGGCACGGACGTGCGGCAGGAGGCGGTCGAGCCAGCGCGGCACCCACCAGTTCAGGTCGCCGAGCAGCGACATGGTGGCCGGGACGAGGACCATGCGGACCACCGTGGCGTCGAGCAGGATCGCGACGGCCATGCCGACGCCGAGCTGCTTGACGACGACGTCCACCTCGCTGGCGAACCCGAGGAACACCGCGACCATGATCGCCGCCGCACTCGAGATCACCCGGCCGGTGGCCGACAGCCCGCGCACGACGCTGCCGTGCGAGTCGCCGGTGCGCGCCCAGTCCTCGCGGATGCGGGACAGGAGGAACACCTCGTAGTCCATCGACAGGCCGAACAGGATGGCGAACATGAGGATCGGCACCCAGCTCGACACGGCCAGCGGGTGGTCGAGGCCGAGCAGGTCGGTGGCCCACCCCCACTGGAACACCGCAGTCAGCACGCCGTAGGCGGCACCGATGCTCAGCAGGTTCATGACCGCGGCCTTGACCGGGATCACGACCGACCGGAACACCATCGCCAGCAGCAGCACGGAGACCGCGACGACGAAGGCGATGACGACCCACAGCCGTCCGGCCAGCATCTCGGCGATGTCGGCGAAGAAGGCGGTGCCGCCGGTGAGCTCCGCCCCTGCGGGGAGCTGCGCCCGCACGTCGCGGACCAGGCCCGGCGTGCGCTCGTCGGTCGGCCCGAACGCCGGGATGGCGTCGAACACCGTGATCGCCGAGTCCAGCGAGGTGACGGCCGGCGTGACGGCCACGATGTCGGCGCGCGCCTCGAGGCCACGGGCCAGGTCGGCCACGGCCGTCTCGCCCAGCTTGGTGCGGTCGACGACGACCGTGAGGGGACCGTTGGTGCCGGCCCCGAACTCGGCGCTGACGAGGTCGTAGGCGCGACGGGTGGTGAGCTCGGTCGACTGGCTGCTCGGGTCCTGCGGCCAGGTGCGCATGTCGAGCGCCGGCACCGCCAGCGTGAGCATGACGATCGCGGCGGCCATCGCCCACAGCAGCGGGCGCTTGGCGACCTTGGCCGCCCAGCGGGCCGTGAGCGGCATACGGGAGGGTGTGGCGGTGGCGCCGCCCTCGGAGGCGCGATCCGCCCGACGGACGGCGCGGGGCAGCAGGCGCCGACCCGCGAACCGGCACAGCACGGGCACCAGGGTCAGCGAGGYGGCCATCACGCTCAGCACGGCGATGCCGGTCGAGAAGCCGAAGGAGCTGTAGACCGGGAGACCGGCCAGGCGCAGCCCCATGAGGGAGACCAGCACCGTGCTCGCCGCGAACACGACCGACCGGCCGGCGGTGGCGGCGGCGCGGCCGGCCGACTCCGTGACGCTGAACCCCTGGGCGAGGTACTCGGCGTGCCGGGTGACGAGCAGGAGCGCGTAGTCGATGCCCACGCCGAGACCCACCATGGTGGCGACCATCGGAGCGGCCGTGCTGACGTCGGTGGCAGCAGCGAGCAGGGTGATGCCGGCGCTGCCGACCCCGAGCCCGACCAGCGCGGTGCCGATCGGCAGGCCTGCGCTGACCACGGAGCCGAAGGCGAAGACGAGGATGACCAAGGCGGCGACGATGCCGATGATCTCCCCGCGCCCCGCCATGGGTGCGGCCGCGCTCTCGGGCAGCTCGCCGCCCAGCTCGACCTGCAGGCCGGTGGCCCGCAGGGGGGCGACGGCCGCCTCGAGCGGGTCGAGGTTGGCCATCAGGTCGGGGTCGGTGACCGGCGCGTCGTAGCTGACGTTGATGACGGCGGTGTCGCCGTCGGCCGAGCGCTGGGCCGGGAAGACCTGGACCACGTGGGGCATCGCCTGCAGCCGGGTGGTCAGCTCGCCCAGCGCGGAGTCGGCGGGTCGGCCGCCCGTGCGGTCGTGCACGACGACGCGGGCGGCGGTGTTGCCGGCGCCGGGCAGGTGGGCGCGCAGCTGGTCGATGCCGACCTGGGAGCGCGCGCCCGGGACGTTGTAGTCGTCCTGGGGGGTGCCGCCGAAGGTGGCTGCGAGGCCGACGACGACGAGCACGAGGACGACCCAGGCACTGAGGGTGCGCCACGGGTGGGCGGCGGCACCGTGGCCGAGGCGGTAGAGGAGGGGTCGGCGCGGGGTGGGCCGGTGGAGCAGGGCGGGCATGGTGGTCCTTCGAGGTGCGGAGGTGAACTGGTCGGACCAGCGTCGGCTCACCTGCTTGTGCGCCACTTGGGGCTGACTTGGGATGCCTCCCCGACCTCCACCGCAGGACGGTCAGTGGGCGGGGCGGCGCAGGAGGGGTGGGAGGTAGGCCGCGCCGGGCGCGTCGTCGGTGGCCGCCGCCTTGTCGGCCGGGTTGCTGATGCCGCACTGCTTGAGCGACAGGCACCCACACCCGATGCACGAGTCGAGCTTGTCGCGCAGCGCCTCGAGGGCCGCGACCTGCTCGTCGAGGCGGGTGCGCCAGTGGGCCGAGATGCGGTGCCAGTCGGACTTGGTGGGGGTCCGGTTGGCGGGAAGTGACCCCAGCTCGCGACGGATCTCCTCCAGCGTCAGCCCCACGTTGCTCGCTGCGCGGATGAAGGCGAGGCGACGCAGCACGCTGCGCTGGTAGCGCCGCTGGCCCCCGGCAGTCCGCGACGCCTCCACCAGGCCCTCGCGCTCGTAGTAGCGCAGCGCCGAGGGGGCGAAGCCGCTTCGGGCCGCCACCTCCGACACCGTGAGCACGTCGGTGCTGTCCATCCCCGTCCTCCGTCCCGCAGACCTCATGTTGACTTCAGGTTCCACGATGTCCGTGGTGTCTGCGGCCCGCAACCGGTCGGGGCGCGCCGTGCGGCCGAACTGCCTAGGATCCGCACATGACCCTGGGTGAGCTGCTCGTCGACGCCTTCGACCGGATCCGCGACGGCGCGGGAGCCGCGGTCCACGGCCTGACGCCGGAACAGCTCGCCGAGCGCCCCGCCCCCGGGGCCAACTCGATCGGCTGGCTGGTGTGGCACCTCGCCCGCGTGCAGGACGACCACGTCGCGACGCTCGCCGACCGCGAGCAGGTGTGGACGAGCGAGGGTTGGTCCGAGAGGTTCGGGCTGCCGTTCGACCCCGAGGACACCGGCTACGGTCACACCAGCGACCAGGTGGCCCAGGTCAGGGGGCTGGCGGCCGACGACCTGGTCGCCTACCTCGGCGCCGTGCACGCCGCGACCGCCGAGTTCGTCCGACCGCTCACGCCCGACGACCTCGGCCGCGTGGTCGACGAGCGCTGGGACCCCCCGGTGACCCTCGGGGTGCGGCTCGTGAGCATCGTGAACGACGACCAGCAGCACGTCGGGCAGGCCGCCTTCGTGCGCGGGCTGCTGGCCGACCGACCCTGAACGCAACCTGAGCACCCTCTGGGGCGCTCAGGTTGCGGGCTGAGGGTGCTGGCTCAGCGGTAGCGGCGGGCCAGCTCCAGCGCCCGGCGCGGGTAGTCCGCACCGAAGAGCACGGCGTGCACCAACAGCGGGTGCAGCTGGTGCAGCGCGACGCGTTCCGGCCAGTGCGCGTCCAGCCGGTGCTGGCCCAGGTAGCCGCCGACGACGAAGTCCCAGTGCGGGCAGCCGAAGAGAGCCAGCATCGCGAGGTCGGTCTCGCGGTGCCCGCCGTGGGCTGCGGGGTCGATGAGCACCGCGCCGGTCGGGGTCCAGGCGATGTTGCCCGACCACAGGTCGCCGTGGAGGCGGGCCGGCGCTGATCCGTCATCGAACTCCCCGTCGTGCAACCGCCGCGCGACCCGCTCGAAGACGGCCCGGTCGTGGCGATGGAACAGCCCCCGGTCGACCGCGGCGGCCAGCATCGGCAGGAGCCGCTGCTCGGCGTAGAACACGCCCCAGGACCGTTCCGGGGTCAGGCTGAGCGGCAGCAGCTCGGTCGCGGGCCCCAGGAACCCATCGCCCTCCCAGCCCTGCGGAGGGCTGCCGAAGGCCGGTGCGCCGGCGTCGTGGGTCCTGGCCAGGGCCGCCCCGAACGCCTCGGCCATCGCCGGGTCCGGGTTGGCGAACGACAGCCGCTCCAGATCGAGGTGCTGGTCGGCGACCGAGAGCACCTTGACCACGTCCACCCCGCGTGGTGCGTCGGCCAGCCAGGCGAGCCCGGCCGCCTCCCACTCGAAGTAGCCGGCCGGAGCCGAGCGGCTGCCCTTGCGGAAGACGCCCGCGGGCAGCTGCTCGCTCACCAGGAGGCCCTGGTTCGGGACCGCACGCCTGCCATCCCGACATCTAACCGCGTGGGCCCGCCGAGCCGCCTGCGCGGCATACCAGAGGACTCGGAAAAGCATCGAAAACGGGTCATCCGAGACACCTGACGGCACCGTTGGCGAGAACGCTGTCGACCCCCTGACCTGCCGGTATACCGTGGTCCGGTGAGCATCGGGACAACCGACGAGGACGCGCGGGAGGCGGCGGCGTTGTACGAGGACGCCGGGCAGCGCGGACTCGGCGCGGCAGCCCGCCTGATGGACGACCTCGCCGGCAACCTGGAAGGGCTCGACGACCTCACCCCCTACCTCGAACGACTGGTCCAGTCGGTCAACGCCAACATCGACGGGTGCGACTCGGTCGGCGTGACCGTGGTCATGGAGGACCGACCGCGGACCGCCGCCTACACGACGGCCACGACCCTCGAGATCGACGCCGTGCAGTATGCCGTCGGTGACGGACCGTGCCTCGACGCCTTCCGCAACGGCCGCGAGAACCTCGTCGACCTCGCCGGTGGCGAGCAGCGCTGGCCGGCCTTCATCGAGGGGTGCGACCCGGGCGAGGTGCAGACCCTGCTGGCTCTCCCGCTCGAGTCCGGTGGTCGTCGCTTCGGTGCGCTCAACCTCTACGGACATGCACGAAACGCCTTTGACCACACCGATCTCGCGCTCGTGCGGATGGCGGCGCAGCGGGCTGCGGACGCCCTGGCCGCCGCCGTCCACCTCGCCGGCGCGCGCGAGGTGGCCGGGCAGATGGAGCAGGCGATGGCCAGCCGCGCGGTCATCGAACAGGCCAAGGGACTGCTCATGGGGCGGCACCAGATCGACGAGATGGTGGCTTTCGAGCTGCTTCGACGCCAGTCGCAGGAGCAGAACCTCAAGCTGCGCGTCCTGGCTTCCCAGCTGGTTGCCGAGGCGCGATCTTCCCGTTCGGAGGCGATGTGAGCTAGTCTCGCAAGCACCTGAAGCAACCGGGTCGGCCACTTGGCCACTCGGTTGCTTTTTTGTTGCCCAGGAGGATTCGACATGCGAGGTGCCCCCCGTGGCTGTCGTGCCGGTGTGATCGGCTGCGACAGACGGTCCTCTCCGGGCCTCGGCGCCCGGTGCATCCATGAGCCCCGCAAGCTGCGCTCGCCGCGTACCTTCGGCGGCACGGCGGCTGAACCGTTGGCGTCCACCGCCGACCCGTCGACGCTGCTGGTCTACGTCATGGACATCTACGACCCGGCATCGTGGGACTACCTCCCGTCGGTGAGTGCGGTACTCAGCGCGGCCTGTTCGCTCGTCGACGTCGAGGTGGTCCAGTCAGGTCGCTTCGCCGCCGGCTCGCCCGCTGCGTGCCTGATCGCCCTGCTGGCTGCCGCCGACCTCCCGGTGTCGACCGTGCTGGGCGCGGTGCAGCACCAGTACTTCGTCGGCGGTCTCCCCCTCGACGCGCCGGGGGTCCTCGGCACGATCGCGCACGACCTCGGGCTGGACGGTCCGGCCATCGAGATCTTCGCCAACAGCCCGAGGGCCAGGGAGCTCGCCTCGGAGGACTTCGAGCTGGCCCACGACCTCGCGCTGGGTGGTGGCCCCCTGCTGCTGGCGAGTCGTGGGGAGCACATCTTCGAGTTCGACGGCCCAGGGGCGACCGGGGACCGGCTGGTCGACCAGTTCAGGACCGTGCTCACGAGGCCGTAGGGTCTGGGCATGGCCCGACCGCACGCCGCCTCCATCGTCGAGGACGCCTGGCACCGACAGGTCGACTCGCTGTTGCGCAGCCGCGGGTGGCAGACCCGCATCGTGGCCCACACCGGTTACGGCTCGGAGGAGTTCGCCCGGGTCCTCGGGCGCGTGCTGCTCACCCGTCGTGCCGACCGGAGCGAAGGTGGCGAGCGCGCCGACGCCGGTGCCTCGACCGCCGAGCTGAGGTCGGCCGAGGACGAGCGCCGCGGTTGGCGGGCGTTCATCACCGCGCCCGCGATGAACGTCCCGGTGACGATCACAGTCGGCAGCAAGACCGTCCACACCCGCACCGACCGCAGCGGCTACATCGACACCAAGGTGCGCGACCACCGGCTCGCACCGGGGTGGCACGAGGCGACCCTGACGTCGGTCGACGCCGAGGACACCACCGCTGCAGTGCTGATCGTCGGGTCCGACGAGACGTTCGGACTGATCAGCGACATCGACGACACGGTCATCTCGACGTCGCTGCCACGCCCGATGATCGCGGCCTGGAACACCTTCGTGAAGAGCGAGAACGCCCGCCACGTCGTGCCGGGCATGGCGACGATGTACCGCGAGCTCCTGGCCGAGCACCCCAACGCCCCGATGGTCTACCTGTCCACCGGCGCGTGGAACACCGCGCCGACCCTGACCCGCTTCCTGCGGCGCCACGGCTACCCGCTGGGTCCGCTCCTGTTGACCGACTGGGGCCCGACCAACACCGGGTGGTTCCGCTCGGGCCAGGACCACAAGCGCGCCTGCCTGCACCGGCTCGCGAACGAGTTCCCCCAGATCCGGTGGGTCCTCGTCGGTGACGACGGCCAGCACGACCCGAAGATCTACGGCGACTTCGTCGAACAGCGCCCGGGCACCGTCGCCGCCATCGCCATCCGCGAGCTGACGCCGAGCGAGCAGGTGCTGTCGCACGGCATACCGGTGTCGTTGGAGGAGTTCGCGCCGGCCCGCGGCCGCCACGAGAGGGAAGTGCCGGTATGCCGCGCCGGCGACGGCTACGGGCTGGTGCGCCTCCTGCGGGTGGCCCTGGGTCAGGCGACCGCGCCGGACGCCTGACCCGCGTCAGCGGGCCGCGACGTCGAGGTGGGGCGCGTCGGCGCAGGGCGTGCGTTCACGCGAGGGCAGGCCCACGGCGGTGAGGGCCGCACCGCCGACCAGCAGGCCGGCGCACACGATCATGGCGACGCGGTAGGACGGTGCGAGGGCGTCTGCGGAGGCGTAGTCGGCTCCACGGAGGCCGACCAGCGGCGGCAGCGCCGCGACCGCCAGGAGGCCGGCCGTCCGTGCCACGGCGTTGTTGACCCCGCTGGCGGTGCCCGCCAGCTCGTCGGGCGCCGCGGCCAGCACCGTGCCGGTCAGGGGTGCGACCGTCAGCGACAGCCCGAGCCCCACCAGCGAGATGCCCGGCAGCACGTGCAGGACGAACGAAGGGTCGCGCGGGGAGAGCGCGAGGATGGCGAATCCCGTTGCGGCGACGAGGGTTCCGCCGATCATGAATGGTCGCGGGCTCGACCGGGCCGCCATCGTGCCGAACCGGCGGGCGAGCAAGAGCATGAGGAGGCTGAGCGGCAGGGTCGAGGCCCCGGCCTCCAGCGCCGACCAGCCGGCGACGGTCTGCAGGAACAGCACGAGGAAGAGCAGGGCCGCCGACAGCCCGGCGTAGACGAGCAGGGTGACCAGGTTGATCGTCGTGAACACGCGGTTGGCGAAGAGCGAGGGCGGCATCATGGGCGCCCGCGCGCGGACCTCGGCCCATCCGAAGCCGGCCAGTGCGAGCACCCCGATCACGCCCACGACCAGGGCCCGCGCGCTCACACCACCCGAGAGGGACGTGAGCCCGTAGGTGAGCGCGGCCAGGCCGACGACGGCGAGCGCGATGCCGGTGACGTCGATGTGCTTGCTGGCCAACGGATTTCGTGACTCAGGGACGAACTTGAGGGCGAGCGCGACCACCAGCGCCGCGAGCGGCACGTTGAGCCAGAACGCCCATCGCCAGTCGTGCTCGACGAGCCACCCGCCGACCACCGGCCCGGAGGCCGACGCCACGCCGAGCAGGCCGGTCCAGGCGCCGATCGCGGCCATCCGGTCGTCGCGGTGGAACGACGCCTGGAGGATCGCGAGGCTGCCCGGCACGAGGAGGGCGGCACACAGTCCTTGGACGGCGCGAGCGGCGACGAGCACCTCCACCGTCGGGGACAGTGCGCACCAGGCAGAGGCGACCCCGAAACCGGCCACGCCGACGGCATACATCGCCCGCCGCCCGAAGCGGTCACCCAGTGAACCGCCGAGCAGGATGAACGCGGCCAGGGTCAGGGCGTAGGCGTTCACGACCCACTGGAGTCCTGCGAGGTCGGCGTCGAGGTCGCGCCCGATGGTCGGGAGGGCGACGTTGACGATGGTGCCGTCGAGCAGGGCGATCCCGCTGCCGAGCACCGTGGTCGCCAGGGCGAGTCGGCCGCTGTGCGACGTCAGCCGCAGCAGCTCGTGCGGGGCCGCCTGCGTCGTCATGCTGCCCTCGTCGTCATGCGCCCCATCGTCGCACCGTCGCGGACGTCGGACCCCTTGACGGGCGCGTCTGCCAGACTTGGCCGGGTGCCGGAGCTGCCCGAGGTCCAGGCGCTCGTCGACTTCCTCGCCGAGCGCACCGTCGGGTTGGCCGTGACCGGGGTCGAGCTCGGGTCGTTCTCGGTGCTCAAGACCTTCGACCCCCCGCCGCAGGCGCTGACCGGCGCTCCGGTCGATGGCGTCTCCCGCCACGGCAAGTTCATCGACCTCGACTGCGACGGCGTGCACCTGATCTTCCACCTGGCCCGCGCCGGCTGGCTGCGCTGGTCCGACGCCGTGCCCAACACCGTGCTGCGCCCCGGCAAGTCACCCATCGCGCTGCGCACCCGGTTCTCCGACGGCTCGGGCTTCGACCTCACCGAGGCCGGCACCAAGAAACGGCTGGCCGCCTACCTCGTGCGTGACCCGCAGGAGGTGCCCGGCATCGCCTCGCTCGGCCCCGACCCGCTGGCCCCCGAGTTCACCCGCGAGACCTTCGGAGCCCTCCTCGCCGGTCGCCGCTCCCAGATCAAGGGTCTGTTGCGCGACCAGGGGTTCATCGCCGGCGTCGGCAACGCCTACTCCGACGAGATCCTGCACGTCGCGAAGATGTCGCCGTTCGCGATGGCCGCCAGCCTCGACGACGAGGCCACCGACCGCCTGTATGCCGCGTTGCGCGACACGCTCGCGGCCGCCGTCGCGACCGCGTCGGGCAAACCGGCCAAGGAGCTCAAGGACGCCAAGCGCGCAGGGATGCGCGTCCACGGGCGGACCGGCGAGCCCTGCCCGGTCTGTGGTGACATCGTGCGCGAGGTGTCGTTCGCCGACTCGTCGCTGCAGTACTGCGCGACCTGCCAGACCGGTGGCAAGCCGCTGGCCGACCGCCGGATGTCGCGCCTGCTCAAGTGACCTCCCCTCCCGCCGCCCCGCGGTCGAGGTGATATCCGACCGGAATCCGGTCCCCCATCACCTCGATCCGGCTCGTCAGTCCGGGAGCAGCACCGTTGCGGCATCGAGGAAGGACTCTGCCGCCTCGTCGTCCCGGAACCAGCGCAGGTAGAGGCCGGTCGTGACGCGCTCGACAAACGCCCACTGGCGCACCCGCTCGCCATCGGTGCCGGTGAGGTCGGCGGCCCGGTCGCAGAGGGCGTCGTGCCACGCGCGGGCCGTGCTGTGGTCGCGACCCGCGAGGACCTCCCGGCTGAAGTCACGCACCGTCACCCCGACGTCGTACTCGGGCTCGCAGCGGAAACCGTCCGGGTCGACGAGCTTGTAGCGCGGGATCCCGTTGGCCTGCAATGCATTCCCCGGGTGTGGGTCGCCGTGGCACAACACGTCGCGAGCGGGGTCGCGGGTGGCCGACAGGTGTCGCGCGAGCTCGTGCGCGCGGTCGAGTGCAGGCCCCCAGCGGTCGACGTCGTCACCCCGCCGAAACCGGCGCACGATCCCCGCGAGCTGGGCCGCCTTGTCGTCCCCCGGCGCGACAGCGGGCGCCAGGTCCACCGGCAGCTCCCAGGCCAGGCGCACTGCGGCAACCAGGTGGTCGACCTGCGCCGACGGCGCGAGCCGTGACGCCGCGAGGCTGGGGCCGAGCCGCTCCAGGAGGACCGCGCCGCGGGCGACGTCGGAGGCCAGCACCGCGGCATACCCCCGGCCCTGCGCCGCTTCGAGGGTGGCGACCTGCGCCGCGAACGACGGCCCGGCCCGGTCCACCTTGAGGACCGCAGGGGTGCCGTCGGCGTCGACGGCCACCACGGGCACCCCCAGGCCCTCGCCGTAGACCTCGCCGAGGGTGAGCGACCACCGCTGCACCAGGTCGTGGAGCAGGTCGGACAGGCCGTCGAGCACCGGCGCGAGCGCAGGGTGGTCACCCACTGCGGCACGCGCGGTGGCCACCACCCGTGCGATCTGCTCGACCTCACCCGTCATGGCGCCACTGTGCCCTGCGGGGGCTCTCGTTCCCACTGGATTTCCCCTCAGTGGTTACATGGGCACATGAGCATTCCCGAGGTCCCGGTCCAGGACGTCAACGACCACGCCGTCGTGCTCGACGTGCGTGAGCAGGACGAGTGGGACGCCGGGCACGCCCCGGGCGCCGTGCACATCCCGCTGGGTGAGCTCCCGTCCCGCCTCGACGAGCTGCCCGACCCCGACGACGGAGTGCTCGCGGTGGTCTGCCGCGGGGGTGGCCGCTCCTCGCGCGCCGTCGCGTGGCTCTCCCAGCAGGGTTTCGACGTCGCCAACCTGCTCGGCGGCATGAAGGCCTGGGAGGGCGCGGGCAAGCCGCTCGTCGCCGAGTCCGGCTCCGCCACGGTCAAGTAGGGCTGTCGACATGGCGTGGTTCGGTCGGCGCCGTGACGACGACGACGCGATCCCGGAGCCAGAGGCCGAGGAACGCACCCTCCCCGACGCCGGCGACTCCCTCGACCCGAACGCCTCCCTGCGCCCCCTCGTCGACCCGCTCGGCGACGAGGAGCGAGCGCGGATCCGCGCCGCCCTCGAGTCCCTGACCGAGGACGGCGTCGACGTCGACGACCTCGACTCCCTCGGCGCCGGCCTCGACCGGGCGTATGCCGCGTGGGCGGATGCGCCCGAGCACGACCGTCCCGACCACGCCGCCATCGTGGAGCGCTACGCCGTCGGCATCGGCGAGTACCTCGACCGCAAGACCGACCTCGACTGGCAGGTGGTCACCGACGTCTTCGGGACCGACCTGTCGCTGACTGAGGGCTTCAAGGGCTCGTTCGTGGTCGTGCCGCACAACCTGGTGGCGGGGCGGTGGATGCGAGGGGAGACGGGCTGGATCCCTGCGGTGGTCGGCCACATCGTCAAGCGACGCAGCCGCCGCTGAGCCGCTTCTCACGCTCTCTACGACTTTCTCGGAGCTTTCCTAGAAAGCCCCAGACAGCACGATCCACCGGCAGCGACACGGTCGCGGCGTATCGCCGCATCTCAGGGAAACGCTAGAGACGGCCATACGCTGCGATCGTGGACCCGATACGCAACCCGTACGCCCCCGGTGCCGGGCAGCGACCGCCGGAGCTGGCCGGCCGCGACGAGCAGCTGAACGCCTTCGACGTGGTGCTCGAACGCATCGCGCGGGGTCGGCCGGAGCGCTCCATCGTCCTCACCGGCCTCCGTGGCGTGGGGAAGACCGTGCTGCTCAACGCCCTGCGCTCAGCGGCGGTGCGCGCGCACTGGGGCACGGGCAAGCTGGAGGCCCGACCCGACCAGCGCCTGCGTCGTCCCCTGTCGGCCGCCCTCCACGTGGCGGTGCGCGAGCTCGGGCACCCGGCGGGCGACCAGGTCGACCACGTCCTCGGCGTGATCAAGGCGTTCGCGCAGCGTGATGCCGCCCCCGGAGCCAAGCTGCGCGAGAGGTGGAACCCCGGCATCGACGCCCCGGCCGCGGTCGGCCGCGCCGACTCCGGCGACATCGAGATCGACCTCGTGGAGCTGCTCACCGACGTGGGCGGGCTCGCCGCAGACGTCGGTCGCGGCGTCGCCGTCTTCATCGACGAGATGCAGGACCTCACGGCCGACGACATCTCGGCGATCTGCGCCGCCTGTCACGAGATCTCGCAGTCCGGCCTGCCGGTCATCGTCGTGGGCGCGGGCCTGCCCCACCTCCCGGCCGTCCTCTCGGCGTCCAAGTCCTACTCCGAGAGGCTGTTCCGCTACCAGCGCATCGACCGCCTCGACCGTGCCGCCGCTGACCTCGCGCTCGTGGCCCCGGCCAGTGACGAGGACGCCGCCTTCGAGCCCGAGGCGCTCGATGCCCTGTATGCCGCGACGGCCGGCTACCCGTACTTCGTCCAGGCCTACGGCAAGGTCGCGTGGGACGTCGCCCCGCGCTCGCCGATCACCCTCGAGGACATCTCCGTCGCAGCCCCCGAGGCGGAGGCCGAGCTGGCGGTGGGGTTCTTCGGGTCGCGGTTCGAGCGCGCGACGCCGGCCGAGCGTGAGTACCTGCGGGCGATGGCCGACGCCGCCCAGAGCCTCGTCGACGGCGGCGAGGAGGTCGACGAGACCGAGTCGGTGCCCACCTCGGCCGTGGCGCAGGTGCTGGACCGCAAGCCGCAGTCCCTTTCTCCTGCCAGGGATGCGCTGCTCAAGAAGGGGTTGATCTACTCGGGCGAGCGTGGCCGGATCGCGTTCACCGTTCCCCACTTCGGTCGCTACCTGCGCACCCAGGGCTGATCCGTAGGTAGCGTGCCGGGCATGCCCATCAAGCTCGAGAACGTCGGCATCGCCGTCCGCGACCTCGACGCGACCATTGCGTTCTTCACCGACCTCGGCCTGACCGTCCTCGGCCGCGACACCGTCAGTGGGGAGTGGACCGACACAGCGGTGGGCCTCGACGGCAACCACGCGAAGATCGCGATGCTCCAGACGCCGGACGGCGCGGGGCGGCTCGAGCTCTTCGAGTACCTCCATCCCGACGCGATCGAGACCGAGCCCACACTGCCCAACGAGATCGGGATGCACCGGGTGGCCTTCTCGGTCGACGACCTCGACGCGGCTCTGGAGATCGCTGCGCGGCACGGCTGCCACCCGCTGCGCGGCGTCGCGACCTACCAGGACGTCTACAAGCTCACCTACCTGCGCGGCCCCAGCGGCATCCTCGTCATGCTGGCGCAGGAGCTGAGGAAGGGCTGAGGTGGGCTGACTCGCCGCCACGTCTGCGCAGGTCAGACCGATCCGTTGCCGGTCTGCGGGGGCGGGTGTAGCGTCCACAAGTCCGGACAATTCGTCCGCGGAATCGGACGTAACGGTCCTGGCCACCCAGGCGACGCCACCTGGCGTCGCTCCCCCTTCTGGGTCGGAGGACGACGATGTCTCGATCTCACGTGGCCGGTGCCACGGCACTGCTGCTCGGCACGGCCGTCATGGCGGCACAGCTGCCCGCCAACGCCACCGCGGGGGGAGGGGGCCCAGCGGCCGCCGTCGCAGGGACCGGCAACGAGCTGTCGGTGAGCACGCGGCTCGCCGACCGACGGGAGGTCTCGGCCGGGAGCCGGGCCTACTCGATCGGCTTCGAGGACGGCCGCTTCTACGCGAACGGCTGGCACATCACCGGGGAGATGGGTGGCGTCTGGACCCCGCCCATGAAGCTGGTCGACGGCGTGTGGTTCGGTCTGGACGACCAGTGGGTCGGCCCGGCCACGAAGTTCACCAGTGGGTGGGGCTACAGCCGGTACGACCTCCCCGACACCGCGGGCCTCCAGGTGTCCCGTACCGACTTCGTCCCCGACGGCGTCCGGGGGGCGCTCTTCGGCCTGACCGTGACCAACCCCGGCGCAGCCCGGACGGCACAGCTCTCGGTGGATGCGCACTCCGAGCTGATGGGCCAGTACCCGTGGGGGTTCGGCGGGGTGACCCCGAACGCGAGCGACAACCTTCCTGACACCGGCACCTACGACGGCAAGAACCTCGTGTTCACCGACGACGGCGCGCTCCCCGGAGCACCCGTCCACCACTACGCCGCCGTGGTCGGTACCGCCGCGACCCCGGCCACCGGCGAGATCGGGCCCCAGTTCTACGGAGCGCAGCCCGGCCACCGGTGCGACGGCACCGAGCCCGGTGCCCCGGCCGACCCCAAGCCCTCGGCCTGTGACGACGGACCCTTCGGCAAGGGCACGGGCGGCCGGCTGACCTACAGCCTCGACCTGCCCGCGGGCGGCTCGAAGACCATCTGGCTGGCGGTCGCCGGCTCCGACCAGGGGCTGTCCTCGGCCCGTGGCGAGCTCGCCAAGGCGCTGGCCGACCCGGCTGCCGCGCTGGCCGCTAAGAAGGCCTCGCGCCAGGCGCTGGCGCAGATGACCCAGCTCTCGCTGCCCGGTGACCCGTTGGTGCAGGACGCGGTGCAGTGGGGCAAGCAGAACATCGCCGACCTCACCCAGACGGCCACGCACCTCCAGATCCGCTGGACCAACCAGGGCAAGCAGTTCCCCGCCCCGGCCGGCACCGTCGCCAAGGCGACCTGGATCGGGGCCGGCTTCCCGGACTACCCCTGGCTGTTCGGCACCGATGCCGAGTACACCGCGTTCGCGTCGGTCTCGGTCGGCCAGTTCGAGGCCATCGAGGACCACCTCCGGGCCCTGCGTGACGTGTCCGACATCCTCAACAACCGCTCGGGCGTCGTGACCCACGAGGTCATCTCCGACGGCTCGATCTGGTACGGCCAGGACTCCCGGAGCACCAACCCGGACGGCACCACGACGTACAACTTCAACACCGACGAGACGGTGAAGTTCCCGAGCACCGTCGCCCTGCTGTGGCGCTGGACCGGGGACGACCGGTTCCGCGACGAGATGTACGACTTCTCGGTGCGCAACCTGCGCTACGTCACGAGCAGCCTCGATGCCGACCACGACGGCTTCCCCGAGGGGCTCGGCAACGTCGAGCGCGGCGGGATGGGCACGGAGAAGCTCGACAACACCGTCTACTACATCCGCGGGCTCTACGACCTGGCCGCCATGGCGAAGGCCAAGCACGACGGCACCACGTTTGCGTGGGCCAGCAGCCTCGCCCGTCAGGTCCACGACCGCTTCGACGGGGCGTGGTGGTATGCCGCGGCGTCCCAGTACGCCGACTCGCTCGCCGACCCCGGTGACGTGCAGTCGTTCCAGAAGCACTGGATCGGCCAGACCCCGATGGAGGCCGAGCTGCAGGTCAACGGTCGCACCGTGCCCGGGCTCGCGCCCTTCGCCCACGGCAACGCGGCGCTCGCCGGCCGGGAGGACCCGTGCTACAGCGGCACCGCGCCGTTGTCGACCGGCCTCTTCCACACCGGCTGCGGCGGCGGCGCGAACGGCCAGGGTGAGAAGGTCATCTTCGGCCTGACGACGTCCATCCAGTCGATCGGCGAGGGCAACTACGGTCGACTCGGCGCCGGCCAGCAGCAGCGTTACACCCACGCGCTGGCCGACCCGATGTTCGCCGAGCCGGCCACCGGCGGCACGCCGGACGAGCAGCCGGGCGCGATGCCGGAGATCTTCCCCTCCCCCGACCAGGGCGCCAACATCGACCGCTGCTGGACCTGCCGCTCGATGTTCATGCAGGCGTGGGGCAACTACGGCACCGCCTGGGCGGTCGTGCACCAGTGGCTCGGCCTCCAGCCCGACCTCGGCAACGGCCAGCTGATCGTGGTGCCGCAGGTGCCGGCCGGTCAGCCGTCTGCCTCGGGTGAGCACATCCGGCTGGGTGGCGGCTTCGTCGACGTGTCGGCCTCGGTCGCAGGGGCGATCTTCACGACGACCGTCAAGGTCGACTCGGCCGTCGGCGCGGACAAGGTCTGGATCGGGCACACCGTCCCGCGGGGCAGCACCGTGACCCGGGTCGTGCTCGACGGACAGGTGCTGTCCGCCTGGACCAGCCGCACGACGAACCGTGGCCTCGAGGTGACCGTCCCGACCAAGGCGGGCTCGCACACCCTGGTGGTGACCGCCTCCTGACCGAGGCGCGGCCCCGCGGCATACTCTCGGCCCATTGGCCGTTTGTATGGCGCGGGGTCGGGTTTCGGGGCTGAAGTATCGGCCCATTGGCCTCTTTCACGAGACAGCAACGGAAGGGCACCCCATGGGCCGCATCGCAGTGCACGAGTTCATCTCCCTCGACGGCGTCTTCGAGTCGCCGACCTGGACCTTCGAGTTCGGCTTCGACCCCGCGATGGGCGAGACCCTCGCGGGGGTGACCGGTGGCGCCACCGCGATCCTGCTGGGGCGCAGGACGTTCGACATGTTCGCGCCCGCCTGGCGGGACCGCACGGTGGAGCAGGACCCGGGTGCACCGTTCTTCAACGAGACGACCAAGTACGTGGTCGGAGAGCAGGCACCGGCCGAGGAGTGGGGGCCCACTGAGCGCCTCGGCCGGTACGACGCCGACGCCATCCGGCGGCTGAAGGACGAGACCGACGGCACGATCTACATCTCGGGCAGCGGCCAGCTCGTGCGTGGCCTGCTGGCCGACGGGCTCGTCGACGAGCTCCACCTGTTCGTCTACCCGATCGCCCTCGGCGCCGGGGAGCGGCTGTTCACCGACGGCAGCGGCCCCACCACGCTGGCCCTGCTCGCCAGCGACGTGTACTCCAACGGCGTGGTCCACCTGTGCTACGGCCCTGCGGCCCCGGCGACGCCGGCGGAGCAGGCATGAGCACCGGCAGGGAGCGGGTCGACCTCGGGCACGGCCTGGAGGTCAGCCGGCTCGGGTTCGGCGGCATGGCGATCACCCACGTCTACGGCGAGACCGATCCCGCCGAGGGGCTGCGCACCCTCCACCACGCCGTGGATGCCGGGGTCACGTTCATCGACACCGCCGACGTCTACGGCCGGCCCCGCGAGGGCGTCGAGGGTCCGGCGGGTACCAACGAGGAGCTCGTGGCCCAGCTGTTGCGCGAGCGGCGCGACGAGGTGCAGCTCGCCACGAAGTTCGGCATCACCGGCGTCCCCAACGAAGGACCCGGGGCGACCGCGGTCCGGGGCGACGCGGCCTACGTGCGCAGTGCTGCTGAGGCGTCGCTGCGGCGACTCGGCACCGACGTCATCGACCTCTACTACCTGCACCGCCGCGACGTCAGCGTGCCGATCGAGGAGACCGTCGGCGCGATGGCCGAGCTCGTCAGCGCGGGCAAGGTGCGTCACCTCGGGCTCTCCGAGGTGACCGCGGCCGAGCTGCGTGCCGCGGCAGCGGTGCACCCGATCAGCGCCGTGCAGAGCGAGTGGAGCATCTGGTCGCGGGACGTCGAGGCGCAGGTCGTGTCGGCCGCCGTGGAGGTGGGTGCGGGTTTCGTGCCCTACTCGCCACTGGGTCGGGGGTTCCTCACGGGGGCGATGACGAAGGAGGCCGTGGCCGGGTCGATGCTCAAGGGCCACCCGCGGTTCGACGCCGGGTTCGACGCCAACCAGCGCGTCGTCGCGGTGGTGACCGAGGTGGGCACCGAGGTCGGGGCCACGCCCGCCCAGGTGGCGCTCGCGTGGCTCTACGCGCAGGGTGAGCGGCTCGGCCTCCCCGTCGTGCCGATCCCCGGCACCCGCCGCCCCGAACGGATCGACGAGAACCTCGGCGCCCTGGACGTCCGGCTGACCCCCGACCACCTCGCTCGGCTCGACCAGGCAGCGGCGCTCGCCGAGGGCGACCGCAACCTCAGCCCGGACCCCGCCTGGATCTCTTCCGGTCGCGAATAGCGGACTCCGGGCTAGCGTGGCGCCGACAGCGTCGCCCAGCCCGAGGAGCCACCCATGTTCGAGCACGTCGTCGCCGCAGCACCGCAGGGAATGGTCGACGACCTCCTCCACCTGCAGATGCCCGCCGCCGAGAAGGTCATCCGCACCGTCGCGGTCTACCTGGGGATCCTCATGGTCATCAGGGTCGCGGGCAAGCGCCTGATGGGGCAGATGAACAGCCAGGACCTCGTCGTGGTCCTGCTGCTGTCCAACGTCGTCCAGAACGCCATCATCGGCGAGGACAACTCGCTCATCGGCGGGCTGATCGGCGCCGTGGTGCTCGTCCTCGTCAACTCCGGTCTCGACCACCTGACCTTCCGCAGCCCTCGCCTGTCGTGGCTGCTCGACGGTAGGCCCACCGTCGTGGTCACGGACGGGCTGGCGAACCACCGCGCCCTGATGCGCCTCGGCATGACGCCCGAGGAGCTGGACAACGCCATCCAGGCGCAGGGCGCCGACTCGCTGAGCCAGGTCCGCCGGGTGGCGGTCCAGCCCGGGGGCTCGGTCACGGTCGACCTCCAGCCCGACGCGCGCACCGCCACGATCGGCGACCTGCGTCGCGCGGTCGACGCCCTCACCGCGCGCCTCGAGGCGCAGGGCGGCGGCCACCCGGGCTGACGCGCTCCCGGGCTACCGACCCTCGGGTATGCCGTGCAGTCGCCGGTGCAGCTCGCGCACCTCCTGCTCGAGATCCGGGGCGGGACCGTCCACGGCCAGCCCGGGGGCGACGGCCTGCACCGGCAGCGGGTTCACCGGCCCCGGCGGCACGTCCCACCCGCGCAGCCACCCGACGAGCTGCTCGGTCGACACGGCATACACGATGCGGCCCAGGCCGACCCAGGCGTGGGCCGCGGAGCACATCGCGCAGTGCTCGCCGGAGGTGTAGACGGTGCAGGTGCCCCGCTCGGCGGCCGGCAGGTGCTGGGCGGCCCACTTGGCCGCCTCGAACTCCGGGTGGCGGGTCTGGTCGCCGCCCTGCACGCGGTTGCGGTCGGCGAAGCGCACCTGCCCGGCGCCGTCGACGAGCACCGAACCGAACGGTTCGTCGCCGGCGTCAAGCCCTTCGCGAGCGAGCTCGACGCAGTGCCGCAGGTGGGTCAGGTCGACGTCCGAGAGAGCCATGCCCCGATGCTCGCACGACCTAGCGGTGGCTCGCCTCGAGGTCGAGGAGGTAGCGCTTGGCCGCCAGCCCCCCGGCATAGCCGGTGAGCGCGCCACTCGACGCCACGATGCGGTGACAAGGCAGCACGACGCACAACGGGTTCGCGCCGAGCGCCGCCCCCACCGCGCGGGCTGCCTTCGGACGGTCGACCCGCGCCGCGAGCTCCCCGTAGGTCGCGCGGTCGCCGTACCCGACGGTGGCCGCGAGGCGGGGGAGCACCGACCGCTGGAAGTCGGACGCCAGGGCGAGGTCGGTGCGCAACGAGAACCCTCGGGTGCGACCGGCGAGGTACGCCTCGAGCTCGGTGCGGGCCTCGTCGAGCTCGCGGGGCTGTCGCAGGACGCGAGGGGAGACGCGTTCGCTGATCCGGGTCAGCACGTGGTCCTCGTCGTCCGTCGTCGCCACGAAGGAGGTGGCCACCATGGCGCCGGACTCGGTGCGGGCCAACAGCATCCGGCCGATCGCGGTGTCCTCCACGACGTAGGAGACGTCGCTCGGGGCGAGCACCGGAGGGCGCAGGGACGAGGTGTCGCGCCCGAAGGCGGCCAGTCGGGTGGTGGGGTCGGTCATGAGATGTCCTTGCGCAGGGTCGCGAGCGCGTCGCTCACGAGGCGCCGGCTCATCGCGGGCGAGGTGCCCAGGGCGGCGGCGATGGTGGGGTGGTCGAGGTCGGCCACGTACTTGAGGACGACGGCCTCGCGTTGCCGGGGGGGCAGGGCGGCGACCGACGCCCACAAGGGACCGTCGCTGAGCTCCGCGTCGGCGGCGGGTGCCGCCGGTCCCTCGGCGAGCGAGGCGGGGTCGTCGTGGGGCACCGCGCGGCGGGCCCGTCCCCGGTGCACGTCCATGGCGCACCGGTGCGTGATCGTGAGCAGCCAGCCGCGCAGGTTCGTGGCGGAGCGCAGCGACGGGTATGCCGCGAGCGCCTGGGTCCACGCCTGCTGGGCCACGTCGTCCCCGTCGACCGGGCCGGCGAGAGCATGGGCGAGGCGGGCGACGTCGCGCCAGTGGGCGTCGACCAGGGTCTGGAAGGCGGGCAGCTTCACGCTCATGGAACGCCACACCTCCCGGTCGTGTGAGCCCGGGCCGCGTGCCGACGGGCGGGTGCCATCGTGCCGCATCGCGGCAGGGCGCCGGGTGCATCGCCCGCTCGTGTGGAACCATGGTCGTGTGCTCGACGACGGCGTCCACACGCCTGCGGCCGGCCATGCTCGCCCTGACCCCGCGCGGCATGGTCCGCTCGTCATCGCGCACCGCGGGTCCAGCCTCGCCGAACCCGAGCACACGCTGCGCGCCTACATGCGCGCCATCGAGGAGGGGGCCGACGCCCTCGAGTGCGACGTGCGCCTCACCGCCGACTCCCACCTGGTCTGCGTGCACGACCGCCGGGTCAACCGCACCTCCAACGGCCAAGGCATCGTCTCCACCTTGGAGCTGGCCGAGCTCGAAGGTCTCGACTGGGGCTCGTGGAAGCACGACCACCCGCGCGACCTCGAGCTGCCCGACCGCGACCGCAACCGGCTGCTCACGCTGCGCAACCTGCTCACCACGGTGCTGGAGTCGGAACGCCCGGTCGGCCTGGTGATCGAGACCAAGCATCCCACCCGGTACGCCGGGCTGGTCGAGCGCCAGCTGGCCCGGCTGCTGGGGGAGTTCGACCTCACCGGCCCACGGCACCCGGGCCAGCACTGGGTGCGGGTGATGTCCTTCTCCCAGCTCGCGGTCCAGCGGATGCGCCAGCTGTGCCCGGACGTGCCGGCGGTCTACCTCATCGAGGACTCGGTGCCGCTGCGGTTCCGTGACGGGTCGCTGCCCAAGGGGATCCACACGGTCGGCCTCGACATCAAGATCGTCCGCCGGTACCCCCAGACGGTGGCCCGGCAGCACCGGCGCGGGCACGAGGTCTACGTCTGGACGGTCGACGAGCAGGCCGACATCGAGCTCTGCCTGGAGCTCGGAGTGGACGCCATCATCAGCAACCGTCCCCGCGCGGTCCTCGACGCTGTGGAAGTCAGTCGGTAGTCTCCGAGCGAACTCGCACAGATCGGACACGGGCACGCGCATGGCAGCAGCACCGCTGGGGGAACGCTCCCCCCGCTCCGAACCGCCGTCAGGCGGTCGGCTCAGGGACTCCTCGCGCACGGTCCGCGTGCCGTGGCGGGCGACGTCGGTGGCGCTGGTCCGCAAGGCGCTGGTCGACGACCTCGAGGCCCGTGACGTGTCGGCCGCCGTGGTCGACGAGGCCGAGATCGTCGTCTCCGAGCTGGTCAGCAACTCCATCCGCCACGCCCGGCCCCTCGCCGACGGCAACCTCCGCGTGCACTGGAAGGTCAAGGCCGGCGTCGTCGAGGTCGAGGTGACCGACGGCGGCAGCGAGAGCACCCCGCGCCCGGCGCCCCGCACCATCTGGGCGCCCTCGGGCCGTGGCCTGCGCATCGTGCGCAGCCTGGCCCACGAGTGGGGCGTGAGCGAGGACCGCAGCGGCTCGACCGTCTGGGCCTCCCTCGGCGGCCCCTCCCGCCGCCGCAGCCACTGAAGCTCCTCGCTCCGCCGAGGCAATAGGGTTCGTGTCATGGGTAAGGCTTCACGGCGTCGCAAGGGCGCAGACCACGGCTCCGCGACCGCTCGCGTCGAGCCCGCACCGTTCGTCGCGCGTCCCTTCGAGGGGCTGCCGGGCGAGACCGACTGGGTCGCGATGCGCGAGATCCTGCCGTCGGCCACCGCCACGGTGACCTTCGCCGCGGGCCAGGCCCCCGAGGGTGCGCCGAGCGAGGTCACCATCGCGACCGTGCTGCCGCTCGCCTGGCCCGGCCTGCACCGCGCCGACGGCACCGTCCTGATCGGCACGCAGTCCGGGTCGATCTCCGGTGACGCCTCCCGCGACCTGGCCACCTCGCTGCTGGCCGCCGCCGGCGCGGAGCAGGGCACGCCCATCACCGCCACCCCCGCGGCCACCGCTGACACCCCCCGCCTGCAGGACCTGCTCGACACCTCCGCGCCGTTCGACGTCACCGTCCACGAGGGCTTCGACTTCTGGGTCGGCGCGACCGAGCTCGACGACGAGGCCAAGGCCTCGCTCGACCGCGCGAACGAGTCCGTCATCCCGACGGTCAAGCTGGCCGCCACCCCGTCTGCCTACTGGTGCCGCATCGGCGAGCGCACCCACATCCGCCTGGTGCTGCCCGAGGACGAGGACGTCGCCACCGACGCGCTGGCGCGGCTCCACGCGGCGGGCGACAGCGGGCTCGGCGGGCAGACCCGCCTGCTCGGGGCCTTCCGCGCCTGCGGGCTGCTGGTCCCCGTCTGGGACCTCGACCCCGCCAAGGCCGCCGACGACTACGAGGCGCCACTCGGCGAGTTCATGACCCGGTATGCCGCCGCCTCGGCGGCCGAGGCGCCCCTCACCGCGGAGGAGCGCCGGGCCCGGTCCGGGCTGCTCMGCCGCCAGGTGACGTTGCGCTGACCGGACGACCCTGACATGACACCGTCTCCCGCCTCGACCGTTGCCGCGGTGATCCCGGCCAAGGACGAGGCCGACCGGATCGCCGCGACGGTCCGTGCCGTGCGCGGCATACCGGGGGTGGACCTGGTCGTCGTCGTCGACGACGGGAGCTCGGACGGCACCGCCGAGATCGCCCGCGAGGCGGGCGCGGAGGTGGTGCGGCACTCCCGCAACCGCGGCAAGGCGGCCGCGATGACGACCGGCGCGGGCTACGTCGCCCGCCACGAAGGGGTCGAGGGCCGGGTCGGGGGCTCCGACGACCGGCGCCCGCTGCTCTTCGTCGACGGCGACCTCGAGGACACCGCCGCCAACCTGGGCGTCCTGGTGCCGCCGGTCCTCGAGGGTCGGGCCGACATGACGATCGCGACGTTGCCACCCCAGAAGACGGCAGGCGGTGGCCACGGGTTCGTGGTGCGCCTGGCCCGCAAGGGGATCGAGGACCTCACCGGGTTCGTCGCGCACCAGCCGCTGTCGGGGATGCGCTGCATCTCCCGCCCCGCGTTCGACGCCGCCAGCCCCCTCGCCCGGGGGTGGGGGGTGGAGGTCGGCCTCACCATCGACGTGCTGATGTCCGGGCTGCGCGTCGAGGAGGTGCCCTGCGAGCTCCACCACCGGGTCAGCGGTGCCGACTGGCGCGGGCAGCTGCACCGCGCCAAGCAGTACCGCGACGTCGCCTTCGCCCTGGCCCGCCGTCGGGCCCGCCGTGGGCTGCGCTAACCCGCTGACATGACGACGGGGGCCGCGGTGACGTCGCACGGTGCCCGGCTCGTCGCCGCCCGCAACCAGGTGGCGACGCCCCTGCTGGTGCTGTCGTTCGGGGTGCTGCTCCTCGTCGGGGTGGCGGGGGAGAGCGCCGCCAAGCCGGGGCTCGGGCCGCGTGGCTGGGCCCCGGGCGACCTCGGGTGGTCGCCCTCGCCGGCCCTGGTGACGGGGCTGCTGTGGGCCGCCTACGTCCTCGGCGCCCTCGCGGTCTGGCTCCGCCTGAAAGGTGAGCCGTCGGTCGTGTCGGGCGCCGGGATGCTCGGCGCGGTGGCGGCCAGGGCGAGGCGCCGGCTCGCCCCGGGGGGCTGGGCCGGGCCCGTCACCCTCGGCGTGCTGGCCCTCCTCACCGGCCCGTTCGGATCGGCCGACCACACCAACTACGCCGCGTACGGCCGCATCTCCGCGCTCGGTGGCGATCCCTACCTCACGCCCCCGAGCGCCTGGTCGCCCGCCGATCCGGTGGTCTCGGCGGTCGAGCCGCCGTGGACCGACACGGCGAGCGTGTACGGCCCCTTCGCGACGTTGCTGCAGACGCTGACCTCGCACCTCGGGGGGGCGAACGTGCGCGAGACCGTCTGGTGCTGGCAGGTCCTCGTCGTCCTGGCCTGGCTGGGCGTCCGGTTCCTCCTGCTGCGCGCGGGCGCGACCCCGCGACGCGTCGACACCCTGTGGACCCTGAACCCGCTGGTGTTCGGGATCGGGGTGCTGGGCACCCACGTCGACCTTGTGGCCGCGGCCCTGGGCCTGGCCGCCCTCGTGCTGGCGGCCCGCAACCCCCTCGCAGCCGGTCTCGTCGCGGGGCTGGCGGTCTCGTGCAAGATCACCTACGGCGTGGTCGGCGTGGCGGTCCTCGTGGGGTGGTGGGTCCACGAGCGCGCGCGGTTCGGCCGTCGCGCGGCGTGGTTCGGGGCCGCCGCCCTCGTCGTGGTGGTGCCCCTGCACCTCTGGGCGGGCCCCCACGTCTTCGACCAGCTCGACCGCGCGCGCCGGTCGATCTCCCTCGCCACCCCGTGGCGGCTCCTCTACGAGCTCGTCAGCGGACCGCTGACGTCGGGTCACGCGCGGACCGTCGTCACGTGGCTGGCCGTCGTCGTCGTGGTGGTGCTCGTCGTGCTGTTCGCCCGGCTGACCCGCGGCCTCGCGCCGGAGACCTCGACGGGCGCGGCCGCACGGTGGGCGCTGGTCCTCAGCGCCGCCTACTCGCTCGCGGCGCCCTACTCGCTGCCGTGGTACGACCTGCTGGTCTGGGCGGCGCTGCCCCTGATGGCGGGCAGCGTGCTCGACACGATCCTCCTGGTGCGCCTCGCGGCGATGGCGGTGGCCTACGTGCCGGGTCGGGTGGTCGGCATGACGCCGACGGTCGAGCGGGTCTCGCTGTGGGTGCGTCGCACCCCCGTCCCGTATGCCGGGTTGCTGGTCTGGGGGTGGGTCACCCTCGCCGCGACGCGCGGGTCGTCGCGGACGCCCGAGCCTCGTCCTCCAGCACCCTGACGCTGACGGCGATGATCAGCGGCACGGCGATGATGGCGCCGTTGGCCGGGATCGCGACGCCGGAGTCGTTGATGGCAAAGCCGATCGTGAGCGTGACCAGGAGGGCGATGAGCCCCGGGCGCAGGGTCGGGCACGCCTCGTAGGACCGCTGGAGCGACCGCGAGCCCCACGACGTCGGGCGGGCCAGGATGTAGATCACGAACACCAGGGCGATCGGCACGAGCAGCGACAGCCGGTAGTTGCCGAACAGGATGTCGATGTTCTGCTGGAGCTTGCGCGTGATGATGTCGAGCGCGCCGCCGTCGAAGATCGAGCGGAAGAACCGGCCCAGGTGCGACTGGTTCTCCTTGCCGCGCAACGAGTCGAGGAACCCGACCAGCAGGAAGAGCCCCACCGTCGCGCCAGCGAGGATCGCACCGCGCTTCCACGTCATGCGGATCCCGAGGATCGCGAGCACGAGGTAGGCCAGACCCGGCAGCAGGGCGGGCGGGCCGCCGCCGTCGGCGCCCCAGCCGGGGTAGCCGTCCACGACGACCGCCGCCAGCCCGATCGCGAGGGCCGCCGCCGCGGCGACCCTGGGCCGGCCCTTCCTGACGTAGTAGCTCGACACCGCGATGCACAACAGCAGGGCGGCGGTCGCGAACAGGGCGAAGGTGACGTTGCCCATGCCGTAGAACCGACCACCCACGACGGGCTGCAGACCCATCAGCGAGGAGATCTGCAGGTGCGACCCGAGCATGACGTCGCTGCCCAGCACGAGGAGCGTCGTCAGCGCGACGACGGCGAGCGGCCCGGTCAGCCGCCGGCTCCACGGCCCCAGCAGGGCGATGGCCGAGATGATGGCCACGAAGAGCCCGACACTCAGCACGACGGCCACCATCGGGATGGGGAAGCGCCACCACGGGATGAGGTTGGCGAGGAACGTCGATGCCGGCACGGTCGCGGCCACGACGGCGACGCGCCGCGTGATCCGCAGCAGGCGCAGGCGCAGGTCGGTCGACCCGAAGTCGCGCCGCCACACCACGGCCGCCAGCAGGTAGATCGCGATCTGCGTGTAGACGACGCCGTTGAAGAACGGTGGCACCAGCGGGTGGACCTCGTGGCTGGCCTCGTCGAAGTCGAGCAGCTGCCGGAGCCGGTCCTGCGCGGCCGCCTCGGAGTTGCTGCCCTCAGCGCCCCGACGCAGTGCCGTGCCGCCGAGCGAGTCGGGGATCGGCACGCCCGCCGAGCTCAGGGCCGTGACGGTCAGGTCGGCGGACTGGACCAGGCCGTCCTGACGGGTCGACGGGGAGTAGAGGGTGCCCGAGCCGAAGCCCGGACCCTTGGCGGCGACCAGCCGCAGCCGCTCGCTGCTCCCGGCGTCGGACAGGCTGGCCACGACGAGGTCCGACCCGCTCGGCGCGGCGGCCAGCACCTCGCCGATGCGCCGGTCGATCGCCGCGGCCTGTTCCGCGCGGCTGCCCGGGGTGGTGCCCGCCTCGGCGGGCGGCAGGTCGGCCGGATCGCGCAGCGACCCCACGTCGACCAGCGTCACCCGGCACCCCGTGAGCAGGCTGGTGAGCGAGGAGGCGTCGTACGCGGCATACCGGGGAACCGCTCCGGACCGGTAGGCCGCGCCGACCCCGGCTCCCGGCCCCACGGCCTGGACGCACTGGCTGTGGCTGGCGAGCTGCTCGCCCAGCGTGCCGAGGGTCGAGTCGAACTTGAGCGCGTCAGCGGCCTTGACGTAGCCGTCCCAGCCGGGCACGGCCCCGCTGTCGACGACGGGGACGGGCGGGCACGGGTCGGTGGTCGCGCGGGATCCGTTCTTGCCGGGCCCCGGGGCGGCGGCGCGGTTGCCGGCGGAGAGGCTCAGCCAGCCGTCCACGGGACAGGTGTTGGTGAACACCGAGCGCACCGAGACCGCCGCCGTCGACCCGTCACGCAGGAAGGTCCACAACGCCGGGGTGTCCTTGGCGCTGACATCGCTCCAGGTGAGCCCGCCGGTGCCGATCAGGACGATCGGGTTGGGTGCGTCGGCCGTCGGCGCGGCTGCTGCACTGCCACCCGGCAGGACTGCCGCCGCGAGGGTCACGACGAGGATTGCGAACAGGCCGACGAGGGAGTGCTGGGCGCGGCGGGTCACCCGTACAGGCTACGGGTCGCCGCGCACGACAGAATGGAGGCGTGACCTCCGCGCCCCTCGCCACCACCTCACCCCGCGTCAGGTGGGCGCTCGCGGTCGTCATCATCCTCGCCGGTGCCGCCATCCCGGTGCTGCGCTACCTCGTCTTCTGGCCGCTCGACCAGTGGCAGGTCGACGTCGAGGTCTACCGCGAGGCGGGGGTCTCCATCCTCACGGGACGACCGATCTACTCGGCCATGACCGAGGCGCCGCAGCTCCTCCCGTTCACGTACCCGCCGTTCGCGGCCGTCATCGCGGTCCCCTTGGCGTTGTTGCCGTTCGGCGCCGTCGGCTGGCTGTGGACGCTCGCCCAGATCGCGGCCACGGCCGCGATCGTCTGGTATGCCGGGTGGCGGCTCATCCACCGCACCGGCCCGCTCGCGCCGCTCACCCTGGCCCTCCTCACGGTGCCGATGCTGTGGCTGCACCCCGTGTCGGACGGCATCCGGTTCGGTCAGGTGAACGCGTTCATGGTGCTGGCCTGCCTCATGGACCTGCGCCGTCCCCGGCCCGGTGTGCTGCGCCGCATCCCACCCGGTGTGCTGGTCGGGCTGGCGATGTCGATCAAGCTGACCCCGGGTGTCTTCGTCGTCCACTACCTCCTGAACCGTCGGTGGAAGGAGGCCCTGACCGCGGTCGGCACCGCCGTCGCCGTCACGGTGGGGTCGTGGGTGCTGCTCCCGGAGGCGTCGTTCGCGTTCTGGGGCGGCGCCTTGCAGGACCCGACCCGCCTGGGCCCCAACGCCGGCACCTCCAACCAGAGCATCCGCGGGTTCCTCCTTCGGGTCGGACCCGACGGGGTGCTCGGCGACGCGGTGTGGCTGCTGCTGGTCGCGGTGGTCGGCTTCGTCGGGTTCCAGCTCGCGCGACGCGCCTACCTGGCGGGTGACTCGATCAGCGAGGTCGCCGCGGTCGGCCTGATGGCGGTGCTGTTGTCGCCGGTGGCGTGGATCCACCATCTGCACTGGATGGTGGTGGTGATCTTCGCGGTGCTCGGCGCCGACCCGCTGCGCGACCGTCGACGGCTGGTGGCCGCCGGCGTCGTCACGGCCTTCTTCCTCTGCCGCATGCCCTGGTGGGGCATCACCTGGCTCAACCACCCGGAGTGGCCGCGCTGGATCGGGCGCGTGCTGCAGAACGCCGACACCTTCGGTTCGCTGCTTGCCCTCGCCCTGCTCTGGTGGGCGCTCCACGCCACGCCGCCCACGCGGCATACCCCGTTGTCCGACCGGGACGAGGCGGAGGTCACCGCGTGAGGGTCGCGGTGCTCGACGACTACGCCGACGCGTTCCGCGCGCTGCCGTGCGCGAAGCGGCTGGCGGGGCACGAGGTGGTCGCGTTCACCGACACCGTGAGGGGAGACGCGCTCGTGGAGCGCCTGGACGGCTTCGACGCAGTGGTGCTGCTGCAGCAGCGGACGGCACTCCCGCGCGAGGTGGTCGAGCGGCTGACGACGCTGCGGTTGGTCAGCCAGACCGGTCGCAACACGAGCCACCTCGCCCTCGACGCGCTGGCGTCGCGAGGCATCGTGGTGAGCGCCGGCGGAGCAGGTGGGCCGAACGCGACGGCCGAGCTGACCTGGGCGCTCATCCTCGCCGCCCAGCGACACCTCCCGGACGAGGTGGCGGCGCTGCGCGAGGGCCGGTGGCAGTCCACCGTCGGCACCGGGCTGCACGCGAAAACCCTTGGGGTCTATGGCCTCGGACGGATCGGCGGACTCGTCGCCGAGGTCGGGCGGGCGTTCGGGATGCGGGTCGTGGTGTGGGGGCGCGCGGGCTCGCTCAGCCGCGCCACCGAGCTCGGGTATGCCGCCGCGGCCAGTCGCGAGGAGTTCTTCCGTGAGTGCGACGTGCTGAGCGTGCACCTGCCGCTCAACGCCGACACCACGGGAGTCATCACCGCCGAGGACCTCGCCCTGATGAAGCCCGACGCGTTGTTCGTCAACACCTCCCGCGCGGGCATCGTCGCCCCGGGGGCGCTCGTGGCCGCCCTCGAAGCCGGTCGCCCCGGCCGCGCCGCGGTCGACGTGTTCGAGAACGAGCCGGTGCTCGACGCCGCCGACCCGCTGCTGGCGCTGCCGACCGTCACGGCCACCCCGCACCTCGGCTACGTCGAGCGCGACGTCCTCGCGGGGCTCTACGACGCCGCCGTCGACCAGGTCCTGGCCTTCGCGACCGGCGCACCCATCAACGTCGTGCCCGGCTGAGCGCGTGGTCGCCTGCGGCGAGCGCTGGGGAATCCGCGGCCGGCGCGATCCATCCGCGGCTCGCGCGCTGGGCGCGCTCCCCGCTCCCGCCAGACCCAGCCAGCGCCGGCCGCGGACCCCAGCGCCCACCGCTGGCTCGCACCCAGCCGGACCATGGCGCAGGTCCATGGGTCGCGGGTAGCCTCCGAACGTGGCGAAGCCGACCATCCTGGCCGTCGACGACGACCCTGTGGTGTCGAAGGCGATCACCCGAGACCTGCGCGACCGGTTCGGCGCGGACTTCCGGGTCGCCGGTGCCACGTCGGGTCCGGGCGCACTCGAGCTGTTGACCGAGTTCACCCTGCGGGGACGGCCGGTGGCGCTCGTGGTGTCCGACCAGCGGATGCCGGGGATGACCGGGATCGAGCTGCTCGAGCGCGTGCGCAGCGTCAGCCCGGACACCAAGCTGCTGCTGCTGACGGCCTACGCCGACACCGACGTGGCCATCCGGGCGATCAACGACATCGGCCTCGACTACTACATGCTCAAGCCCTGGGACCCCCCGGAGGAGAAGCTCTACCCCGTCGTGGAGGACCTGCTCGGCGACTGGCAGGACGGCCACCGCGACACCGCCGACCAGGTGCGCGTGGTCGGCCACCGCTGGTCAGACCGCAGTCAGGAGGTCAAGACGTTCCTCGCGCGCAACCACGTCCCCTACGCGTGGCTCGACGTCGAACGTGACGACGGCGCCGATGAGCTGGTGGAGCTGGCGGGGGCCCAGCCGGCCGACCTGCCGCTCGTGCTCGTGCCGGAGGGTGAGCCGCTGAGGAGCCCGAGCAACCGTGAGCTGGCTGCTGCCCTCGGTCTGCACACCCTCGCCGATGCCCCCCTCTACGACCTGTGCATCGTGGGCGGGGGTCCGGCCGGCCTCGCGGCTGCCGTCTACGCCTCGTCGGAGGGGCTGCGGACCGTGGTGGTCGAACGCGACGCACCGGGTGGGCAGGCCGGGCAGAGCGCCTCGATCGAGAACTACCTCGGCTTCCCGAAGGGGCTCTCCGGGGCCGACCTCACCCACCGGGCGGTGGCGCAGGTGGCACGGTTCGGCGCGGAGATGGTCGTGGCCCGGGAAGCCGTGGGGCTGCGACTCAAGGGACCGGTGCGCTCGATCGTCATCGACGACGCCGACGAGCTCGAGGCGCGGTCGGTGCTCATCGCCACGGGCGTCTCCTACCGGCGGCTCGACGCGGAGGGGATCGAGGAGCTGGGTGCCCGTGGCGTCCACTACGGGGCTTCGGCGAGTGAGGCGGCCCAGTGCGAGGGCGAGGAGGTCTACCTGGTCGGGGCCGCGAACTCCGCGGGCCAGGCGGCGCTCAACCTGGCGCGGTACGCCAAACGGGTCGTCATGCTCGTCCGGGGTGCCGGGCTCGAGCTCACCATGTCGCAGTACCTCGTCGAGCGGATCACGGCCTGCACGAACATCGAGGTGCGGGTCGGCTGCGAGGTGGTCGCCGCCAGGGGCGAGGAGCACCTCGAGTCGTTGACCCTGCGCGACCGCGGCACCGGCGAGACCGAAGAGGTCGACACCTCGTGGCTGTTCGTCTTCATCGGCGCGATGCCGCGCACCGACTGGCTCGGCGACGACGTGCTGCGTGACGACCACGGCTTCGTCGTGACCGGACCGGAGCTGCTGCAGCGTTCTGGCCGGTCGGCCTGGCCCGAGGAGCGGGCTCCCTACGCGCTGGAGACGAGCGTGCCCGGAGTGTTCGCCGCCGGCGACGTGCGGCTCGACTCGATGAAGCGGGTCGCGTCCGCCGTGGGCGAGGGTGGCATGGCCGTCCACCTCGTGCACCGGTTCCTGGCCACGACATGAGTGCCACCAGGTGAGCGCGGAGGAGCTGGCGCACATCGCGCTGTTCGACGGCCTCACGGCCGAGCAGCGCGACCGGCTCTGGACGGCCGGGACCGAGTGGTCGTTCGACGTCGGCGACGAGGCCTTCCGTGAGGGCACGCCGGCCGACTTCTGGTGGGTGCTGCTCGAGGGGTCGCTCACCCTCGTGCGCCGGGTCGGCCACCAGGAGACCGAGCTCGGGATGATGACCAACCCCGGCCAGTGGGCCGGGGGCTTCCGGGCGTGGGACGCCCATGGTGTCTACATGGCGACGGCCCGCGCCGCGACCCCCGGACGCATGTTGCGGGTGCCGGCGGAGTCCCTCGGCGAGGTGGCCCGGGAGTGGTTCCCGTTCGGGGTCCACCTGATCGGCGGCCTCGTCAACACGGTGCGCAGCATCGAGGCCAAGGCCCGCCAGCGCGAGTCGCTGGTCGCGCTCGGCACGCTGGCCGCGGGTCTGGCCCACGAGATCAACAACCCTGCCTCGGCGGCGACCCGCTCCGTCGACGCCCTCGACCGAGCCACCGCGGCGCTCGCCTCGTCGCTGCGCCGACTGGCCGAGAGCGCGGCCACGCCCCAGCAGTTCGTCGCGCTCGACACCCTGCGCCGTTCGGTCAGGGCGATCGGTGGCGAGCAGGACGCGGTGGCCGCCGCCGACCGCGAGGAGGAGCTGTCGGCCTGGCTGGTGCGCCACGACGTGGACCGCGACTGGGTGATCGCCCCACCCTTCGCGGCAGCCGGCGCCGACGTGGGCGTGCTCGACCAGGTCGCCGAGGCCCTCGAGCCCGCGCAGCTGGCCCCTGCTCTCGAGTGGATGGCCAGCTCCCTGACCGTCGACGCCCTACTCGGCGAGATCCGCGAGGCGACGCACCGCGTCTCCGAGCTGGTCGGGGCCGTGCGGTCGTACTCCCAACTCGACCGCGCCCTGGTGCAGCAGACCGACGTCACCGAAGGTCTCGAGAGCACCCTCGTCATGCTGGGGCACAAGCTGCGCGGGGGCGTGACGGTGGTGCGTGACTACGCGGCGGACCTCCCGCGGGTCGAGGCCATCCCGGGTGAGCTCAACCAGGTGTGGACGAACCTCATCGACAACGCGGTCGACGCGATGGAGGGCGCTGGCACCCTGTGGCTCACCGTCCGGGACGCCGAGCCGGGCGTCGTCGTGGAGGTCGCCGACGACGGACCCGGCGTGCCGGACGACGTGGTGGCCCACGCGTTCGAGCCGTTCTTCACCACCAAGGAGGTGGGCAAGGGCACCGGGCTGGGCCTGGACATCTCGCGACGGATCGTCGTGGAGCGGCACGGCGGCGAGATCTCGCTCGGGGCACGGGCCGGCGGCGGCGCGCTCGTCCGGGTGCGGCTCCCGCTGCGGGCCGCCGAGGGCTGACCGGTCTCGGCGGCCGGAGGGGATTCCGCGACCGGCGCGATCCATCCGCGGCTCGCGCGCTGGGCGCGCTCCCCGCTCCCGCCAGACCCAGCCAGCGCCGGCCGCGGCTCACTGGAACAGGATGGCTCCGGCTGCGGCTGAGGCGAGCATCGACCGGGCGTCGTGGCCGACTCCCGGCACCACGGACAGGGTGTGGGCCGAGGGGCTGAAGCCGAGCTGGGCGGCGAGGTGGTCGTGGAAGTGCTGACCGCGCTCGAGCCGGTTCCAGCCCTGGGCGTCGGCTTCGCAGCCGGTGTCCAGGTCGGGGTCGCGCTCGGTGTCGGAGCCGCCGAGGAGGATGGCGACGCGGTGGGCGGCATACCGCTGGGGGATCGCGCCGTGGGCGCTCATGTAGGTGTTGAGGCCGTCGAGCCCGTACTTCCAGGTGTTGTAGCCGGGGCACCCGGTCACGGTCTGGAGGGTGCCGTCGGCCGCCCAGCGTCGCCCGTCGAGGTAGGCGTAGCTCGACGGGTTCATCGGCACGAACGCCGCGAACGGGGCGTCGCTCCCTTCCGCGTAACGCTGCACGAGCTGGCCGCCCGCGGAGTGGCCGACGACCACGAGCCGCACGCTGGCGCCATACGTCTGGCGGGCCGCCGCGGCGAGCTGGTCCAGGGCGGTGAAGCTCGACACGCGGGGCCCCTCGGCGTTGGTGCTGAGGTTGCCTTCGCGCCACCCCGAGCCCCACGTCAGGTGGGGTTCGCCGCTCGGTGCCGGGTCGGTCCGGAAGGAGGGGGCGACGACGAGGGTCGTGCCGAGGACACCGGCGGCGCTGGCGGCGTCCATCGCGTACCGGGCGTAGTCGCAGTAGTTGCCCGAACTGCCGTGGATGACGAAGACGACGCGTCGCACCGAGCCGACCTTGTGGGTGAGCGAGCCGTTGCCGCAGTAGTCCAGGATCGCCGTGCCGACGGTGAAGGGCCGGCTCGACGGTGCGGCCGTGGTGCTGGCGTCCGCTCGCGACGCGCAGAGGCAGGCTCCGACGACGAGGCAGAGGGCGGCCGTCGCGCGTCCGGTGCGCGCGGTCGCGGTGCCGTGGACTGTGGATTTCTGGGGGATGCTCATGACGACCGCCTGCCTTGACATCGGGGGATGCCGGGAAGACGGTCCGGGAGCCTGGCGCGTTACGCGGTGCGGCGCCGGGCTACCGGGCGAAGACGTCCGCCGCCGCGGCCGCCATGGCGGCGTGGTCGTGGGCAACGCCGGGGACGACCTGGAGGGTCCAGTGGAAGGGGGTGTCGAGGTCGCGAGCCTGTGCGCTGGCCACCTGGTAGAAGCGCTGGCCCCTGTCGATGCGGGTGGGGCCCTGGCGGCTCGCCCCGTCGTCCTGCCGGAGGTTCTCCTCCTCGACGTCGTCACTCCCGAGCAGGACGGTCAGGTCGCGGTTCAGGAGCGTCGGCAGGTCGACCGGACGCGGCGCGTCCGCCAAGCCGTAGGGGAAGGTGACGTCGGGGTCGGGCTCGGTGTACCACCCGGCGTTGGCCGCGACGGCCCGTCGCACCGGTGCGTGCGGGACGAACTCGAGGTAGCGGTGGACGAACTGGGCGCCGGCCGAGTGGCCGAAGAGGTCGAAGGACGCGTCATGGACCCCGCTCCTCGCCCTCGCCTCCTCGACCAGCGGCTCGAGGTAGGAGAAGGTCCAGGCCGAGGGTGACACCGGGTCACCGGAGTCGTCGACCACTCCGCCGAGGTTGTATGCCGCCACTCCCGGGAAGTCCGCACGGTCGAACTCGGGCGCGACCACCACCCACGGGTGGTGCGCGATGAGGGGCACCCACGAGTCGCGGTACTCGGCGGCGTTGCGGTTGGTGCCGTGCATCACCACGACGATGCGGCCACCGGCCACGTCGCCGGAGCCCACGGCATAGAAGACCTTGATGGGGGTGCGCCCGGGTGGTGCGAACTCGAACGATCCCGTGTCGTGCGGCCCCCAGGGCTCGTCGGTCGGGTGGCCACAGGCCGCACTCACGGCGATCGTCACGAGGAGCACCATCCAGGTCAGTCGGGGGCGTCGCATCAGAAGGAGATCGATGCGGTGTTCTGGGTCCACGTCACCGGGGTGCCGAGCACCCGCTGTGCGGCGGCGCGGGTGACGGCGGGGCACGGTCGGGCGACGTAGCCGTCGAGCAGGTTGTCGGTCTGCACGCAGTCGAGCCGCAGCGTCCCGCGTCCGGTCGCGTCCCAGCGGAGGTGGGCCACCGCGCCGACACCGACCTTGCCGTAGCTCGCGAAACGGCCCGGCGCACCGAAGGCGAGGTTGCCCAGGCCGTAGGCGACGGGGGTGCCACGCAGCAGCTCGACCGGCTGGAGGACGTGCGCGCCCGTGCCGATGACCGCGTCGTAGCCGGCGTCGACGAGCACGCCGGCCCAGTACCGCTGTTGGGCGTTGACGTCGGCGTAGTTGTCGCCCCAGTGGACGAACGCGACGATCTTCGTGGCCCCGGCCGCCCGGGCCGTGAGCACTCCGCGCTCGACCCGGTCGAGGCTCAGCGGCACCATGCCCGCAGTGGTCTCGGTGCTGCGGTGCATGGGCCCGAAGTTCTCGCCGAAGGCGACCACCGCGATGGTCTCCTGCGGGGAGCTCAGGACCAGCGGCCGCATGGCCTCGGCGCGGTTGGCCCCGGCGCCGAAGGTCGCCATTCCCGCTGCCTGCGCGAGCTGCTGCGTCTGGGTGAGCCCGGTCGCACCCCGGTCCATCGCGTGGTTGTTGCCCAGGCCCAGGACGTCGACGCCCGCGCGGGCCAGGGCGGCGGCTCCCCGGGGGTCCACGGCATACGAGTACTTCGCTCCGGGGTTCGCCGGGCTGGCGACGGTGGTGATGGGTCCCTCGGCATTGACGATGGTGACGTCACCACCGAGGAGCGGCTTCACCCCGCCGAGCAGGGCGTCGTGGCCGTTGGTGTCGATGAGGTGCTGGGCCCCGTCACCGAGCATGGTGTCGCCGGCGAAGGTGAGGTCGAGGTGGCCGTCCGGGCCTGCCGAGACGGGGCGCGAGACCACCTCGGGGGCGGCGGGAGCAGCCACGGCGAGCTGCCACCCGACCGAGGCGAGGCACACCGACGTCACGGCGGTCAGGGCGGCCATCAGCCGCCGGTCACGGGTCAGGTGGTGGCGGGCCATCGGCTCTCCTGGTGGTTTCGACCGGTCCATTGCTCTGCGCGGTAGGTCCCGCCGTCCGTGACCTCGGTGAGACGGCCCCGCTCGACCACCCAGATCACGTCGGCCTCGGCAAGGTCCTCCGGGTCGTCCGTGCACCACAGCACGGTGCCGCGGTGGCGCAGCACCATGGCACGGGCGAGGATGCGGCTCGCGGGGTCGAGCCCCTCGAACGGACGGTTGAGCAGCAGGATCGGCGGGTTGCCCATCAGGGCGCGGCCGACGGCGATGAGCTGTCGGTCGGCGGGGGAGACGTTCTGCCCGCCCTCGACGAGCCACTCGTCCACCCCCGCGCCACCCAGTCGGGGGAGGGTCTGGTGCAGGCCCAGCCCGAAGGCGACCCGCTGAACCTCCTCGGGCGTCGACGACCGGGCCGAGTAGGTGAGGTTGCGGGTGACCGTCCCGCGCATCAGCGGGAGGTCGGGAGCCACCATCCCGACCGCGCGCCCGATGGAGCTGGGGGCCGTCTCGACGAGGTCCTGGTCGTCGACGATCACGACGCCGCCGTCGGGGTCCACGAGGCGGGCCACCAGGTCGAGCACGGTCGCGGCCCCCGAGTCGGCGCCGCCGGCGATCGCCACGACCGTGCCCGGCTCGACCAGGGCGGTCAGCCCGTCGAGCGAGTCGTCCACGGTGACGTCGTTGAACCGGATCTCGCCACGTCGCACGCGCAGCGGCGGGAGCAGTGCGCTGTCCACGGCCCGGCTCGAGCTGGCGAGGAAGTCGAGGATCTTCTGGCGCGAGACGGTGCCGCGGTGCCAGTAGTCGTGCATCAGCCCCAGGGTGCGCACCGAGCGGGTGAGGAAGCGGGCGACCAGGACCTCGAGCAGCACGGTTGCCGGGAGCACGTCGCCCCGCCGGGCCTGGACGACCCCGGTGGCCACGACGGCGGCGGTGCCGACCATGCTCGTGCCGGTCGCCAGGCCCCGGAGCCTTCCCCGGAGGCCAGCCACCCGTACGAGGGCCCGGTTGAGCGAGTCGTTCTGGCGCGACAGTCGCGCGAACTCACCCCCGGTCCGGCCGGCCACCTGCGTCACGGCCAGGGCGTTGATCTGCTCGGTGATGTTGCCGATGACCAGCGACCGCCGGCGCCGCATCGTGCGGGTCGCCGACCGCATCGCCTGGCCGCTGTAGAGCGAGGCCACCGCGCCCAGGCAGATGACGGCCAGGAGCGCGCAGGCCATCGGCCAGTTGAGGACGAAGGCGGCGGTCAGCCCCGCCACCAACGTGATCGCGGCCGAGGTGCCCTGCAGCTGGCCGCGGCTCAGCCACATCCGCAGCATGCTCAGGTCGCCGGTCAGGCGCAGCAGCAGGCCACCCCGGGCGCGGTGCAGGAGGTGGGCCGGCAGCATCCGCTGCAGGTGGGCGTACATCTCCATCCGCAGGCGCCGGACCACGGCGTAGCCCGCGCGCTCGGTCACCGTGAACTCGATCGCGCGCAGGATGCCCAGGGCGGCACCGAGGCCGGCGAGGACCGCGCAGGCCACCAGCGAGTGGCGGTACTCGCGCTCGGCAGCGAATCCCACCCCGGTCGGCTCGAGCACCTCGACGACCTTCGACAGGATCAGGATGAAGGCGAGCAGGCACGCACCCTGGGCCAGGCCCAGCACGACGACGGCCCAGATCGCCGCTCGTGAGACGCGGAAGCGCTCGCGCTCGGCCGTCGGACCGCCCTGGACCCTGAGGTCCGCGCGACGAGGGCTCTCCGAGGACAGCCGGTGGGGCGGTGGTGCGTCCACGGTCAGCCGGCCTGGTGGAGCACGTCGCTCGAGCGCACCAGCTCGGTGTGGGGCAGGTGGGCGTCTGCCAGCGCGATGAGCTCGGGGTCGAGACCCTCCAGCTCGATCGGCCAGGCCGCGGGGGGTGCCGGCTCGGGCTGCCGGGCCAGGGTGGGATCGATGCCCAGGACGGGCATGACCAGCTCGGGCGCCTGCAGCTCGGGGATCCCCCAGACCGGGAGCCCGGTGGCCTCCTGGGTCTCCCGGATCGCCAGGGGCGACCGCGTGAGCATGCCGGACACCGCGGCCACCTCGAACCCGCGCTCGCGCAGGTAGTCGACCCCGTGCGCTGCCCCCATGGCGTCGGAGGCGGCCAGCACGACGACGTCCAGCAGGTCGTGGACGACCGGCGACGTCAGCAGGAGGCGGTTCTCCTGCTGGAAGACACCGTCGGCGATCTCCACGAAGCTGACCCCGCAACCGGCCGTCGTCAGCTGCGCCACGAGCTGGGTCATCGCGGTCTCGAGGACGGGGATGGGCTGGCGGAACGTCGAGGCGAGCCCGGCGTCGGTGAAGTCGAACATGCGGTGCGCACCGGCATCCAACATGACCCAGTAGTCGTTGCCCGACCCCGTGCCGGTGACCTTGACCGAGCCTGGGCTCACCCCGACCTTGCTCAGCCCGTGCAGCAGGTAGTGCATGGTGGTCGTCTTGCCGGCGTTCATCGACGTGCCGAGGACGGCGACGGTCCGTGGGCGCTCGGCGGGCGGCACGACCTCGGGCATCCGGAAGTCCCAGACATTGAGCGGTCGCCCCAGCTCGTCGCCCACCAGCCCCAGGGGCACAATGTCGGTGGCGCGGCGCACCGACCGGCTCTGCGAGAGGGCCTGCGAGGCGATCCCGCCGGAGGCCACCAGCTGCACCCGCCCCAGCGAGCGGGGCACGTGCGACTCGAACTGGTCGGTGGCGTAGCGGTCGGCGTACGCCACGACCACCAGGTCGCCGTGGTGCAGGGCGCTGCGCCGGCCGTTCGGCTGCTCGATCCGTCGGTGGTGCCCCAACCGCTCGACCTGTGCCAGGACGACGTCACCCGACCGGGGCCGCACGGCCCCGCCGACGAGCGTCTGCATCGCCGACGCGGGCACCCGTCGGGTGGCAAAGCTCTGCCGCGCCCGCCCACTGGTCGCCGCGTCCAACGGCCGCACCCACACGTCCTGTCGAGACATGACCCCTCCTCCAAACCTCGCGAGAACCCAAGGTGTAGAGAGCGGGGGTGGGAGAAAGCGTGACGCGAGCGGCCGGCGCCGGTCAGTGCCTCAGATGGAGATGACCTCGAGGATCTGCAGGACGGTCAGCATCGCCAGGAGGAGGCAGACGCCTCCGCCGACCCGGCGGATCGTGGCCAGCCGGACCCGGGCCAGCAGCGCCCGACCGAGCACGGCCGCCAGGGCCGACACCGCGGCGAGGGCGAGGAAGGCGCCGATGAAGACCGACACGGGTTCCTTGAACTGCAGCACCATCGACGCGGTCAACAGCTGCGAGAGGTCACCCCACTCGGCGAGGAAGAGCACCCCGAACGAGACGCCGACCGCCTTGAGCCCGACCGCGGTCGCCGCACCCTTGTGGGAGAACTCCTCCTCGGTCTCGGCCTCCTCCTCGTCGGCCTTGCCCGCCCCCCGGAGCAGGATGACGCCGCCCACGAGGAACATCAGGGCGGCGAAGATCTCGACCGGCCGCTTCGGGAGCTGGGCCAGGAGGCCACCGACGGTCACGGCGACCAGGGTCTGGACGGCGAACGCGAGGCACACGCCGATCCACACGAAGAGCGGTCGGAACCGGGTGGCCAGCACCAGGGTCGCGATGAACGTCTTGTCCGGCAGCTCGACGAGGAAGATCGCGCCGAAGACGATGGCCATGGTGGCGAGGTGGAAATCCATATCGCGTCGACTCTATCCGCGGCACCCCAATACGCTGACGGGGTGTCCGACTCCCAGACCCTCGCCGTCGCCGCCCTCGCGGTGGCCGGCGTCGCACTGGTGGTCGCACTCGTCGCCGTCGTGCGGGTCGGACGGCTCCGGACCCAGCTGCGCGCGGTCGAGGGGCAGCGCCCGGTCGGCACGGGTGACCTCGCCGCGCTCCGCGCCGACATCGCCCAGGCGTTGCGGCACGTCGCAGTCGTACGCTACGACGCCTTCGGTGACATGGGCGGTCGGCTCTCGTTCAGTGCCGCCGTCGTCGACGACCGCGGCGACGGGCTGGTGTTCTCCTCGATCCACGCCCGCGGCGAGTCCCGCACCTACGCCAAGGGGATCGTGGGTGGCGGCTCCGACGCGACCCTGAGCCCCGAGGAGCAGCAGGCGCTCGCCGCTGCCCGCACCGGATCCCCAGGAGCAGGGACATGACCTCCGTGACCAGACACGGCTACTTCGGCCCGGCAGGCACCTTCACCCAGATGGCGTTGCAGGCGTGGGCGCCGGCGCAGGGGCAGGAGCACGTGCCCCTGCCGTCGGTCGAGGCAGCCCTCAACGCCCTGCGCGCCGGCGAGGTCGACGCCGCCATGGTGYCGATCGAGAACTCTGTCGAGGGGGGCGTGAGCGCCACCCTCGATGCCCTCGCCAGCGGCGACCCCCTGGTCGTGGTGGGGGAGGTGCTGGTGCCCATCACCTTCGTGCTCGCCGCACCGCCCGGTATGCCGCTCGGCCGCGTCCGCGCCGTCGGCACCCACAGCCATGCCTGGGCGCAGGTCCGCGGCTGGATGGGCACCCACCTGCCCGACGCGGCCTACGTCCCGACGTTGTCGACGGCCGCCGCGGCGGCCGGGCTCGCGGGCCCGGATGGCGCGCACGCGGCATACCAGGCAGCGGTGTGCGCGCCCGTCGCTGCGCTGAACCACGGGCTCGACGTGCTCGCGGAGGGCATCGGTGACAACGCCGCCGCGGTGACGCGCTTCGTCTCGGTGGCCCGGCCCGGTCAGCTCCCCGAGCGCACCGGCGCCGACAAGACAACGCTGGTGCTCTTCCAGCGCGACGACCACGCGGGTGGGCTGCTCGAGCTGCTGGAGCAGTTCGCGGTGCGCGGGATCAACATGTCGCGGCTCGAGTCACGCCCGACCAAGTCGTCGATGGGTGACTACTGCTTCTCGATCGACATCGAGGGGCACGTCCTCGACGAGCGGGTCGGCGAGGCGTTGCTCGGCCTCAAGCGGGTGTGCGCCGACGTGCGGTTCCTCGGCAGCTACCCCGCCGCCCACGGCACCGCGGTGCGGGTCACGCCGCACACCAGCGACGCGGCGTTCGGTGAGGCGCGGGCCTGGCTGCACTCCCTCCGCGGCACCTGACCCCAGGGCTACTTCTTCTCGCGCCAGACTCGCTCGAAGGGCAGCCGCCACGCGTGCGGCGCGATGAGCTGGTGGATGGCGTTCGGGCCCCACGAGCCGGCCGGGTAGGGCTTGGCCTCCGGCGGGTTGTCGAGCAGGGGCTGCGACCGCTCCCAGAGTGACTCGATGCCGTCCGCCGTCGTGAACAGCGTGTGGTCGCCACGCATGGCGTCGAGGATGAGTCGCTCGTACGCCTCGAGGACGTCGCCGACCCGCTCGGTCTCGCGGGTGGAGAACTGCATCGAGAGCTTCTCCAGGCGCATGCCGGGGCCGGGGCGCTTGCCGTAGAACGACAGCGACACCTTCGACTCGTCGGCGAGGTCGAAGGTGAGGTGGTCGGGGCCGGCGTTGCCCACGCCCGAGTGCGTCGGGAACATCGACCGCGGCGCCTCCTTGAAGGCGATCGAGATGATCCGCGCGCCCTCGGCCATCCGCTTGCCGGTGCGCAAGTAGAAGGGCACGCCGGCCCAGCGCCAGTTGTCGAGCCCCACCTTGAGCGCGATGAAGGTCTCGGTGTCGGAGTCGCCCGGCACGCCGTCGAGGTCGGTGTAGCCCGCGAACTGACCACGGACGACGTCGGACGGGTCGATCGGGAGCAGCGACCGGAAGACCTTGTTCTTCTCCTCGGAGATGGCCCGCGGCTCGAGGGCGGTCGGCGGCTCCATCGCCACGAACGCGAGCACCTGGAACAGGTGGGTGACGACCATGTCCTTGTAGGCGCCGGTGGCCTCGTAGAAGCTGGCCCGCTCGTCCAGGCCCAGCGTCTCGGGGATGTCGATCTGGATGTGGTCGATGAAGTTGCGGTTCCAGATCGGCTCGAACAGCCCGTTGGCGAACCGGAAGGCCAGGATGTTCTGGGCCGCTTCCTTCCCGAGGAAGTGGTCGATGCGGAAGACCTGGCTCTCGTCGAAGGTCTCGTGCACCGTGTTGTTGAGCGCGATGGCGCTGGTGAGGTCGGTGCCGAAGGGCTTCTCCATGACCACCCGCGAGCGCGCCACGAGGTCGGCGTCGCGCAGCATCTGGATCACGGCGACCGCGGCCTTGGGTGGCACCGAGAGGTAGTGCAGCCGAAGGGTGTCCGGTCCGAGGGACTCCTCGGCGTTCTTCACGGTGGTCGCGAGCGCCTCGGGTCCGGCCGACTGCGGCACGTAGACGAGGTTGTCGTCGAACTTGTCCCACTGCTCCGGGGTCAGCGGGTGGGTGCCGAACTCGTCGACCGCGCGGCGCGCGAACTCGCGGAACTCCTCGTTGCTCATCTCCTCCAGCGAGGTGCCGACGACGCGGATCGCGGGCGCGAGCTCCGACGACACGAGGTGGGCCATCCCCGGCAGCAGCTTGCGTCGCGCGAGGTCACCGGTGGCGCCGAAGAGCACGATGACGTGCGGGTCGGCCTTCTCCAGCGCGGTGCGGGAGCTGCGGGCGTCCGCCGCGGGATACGAGATCGTCTGGGCGGCGCGGTTCGGGGTGGCTTCGGACACGTCCAGATCATGGCACCGGCCGTGCCCACCCGCACCTGTGTGTCCAGCCGGTATGCCGCGCAGCGAGCGGGACTTGACGGGGAGGGTTAGGTGAGGCTTACCTTGGTCTCAATACGCAACATCCGTGTGACGGAAATCAGGTCATCGTGCTCGTCAGCAATGCACTCATCGGACTCCGTGAGGGTCTCGAAGCCGCCCTCGTAGTGGTCATCCTCGTCGCGTTCCTCGTCAAGACGGAGCGCCGTTGGGCCCTGCGGCAGGTCTGGACCGGGGTGGTGGCAGCCGTCGGGCTCTCGGTCGCGATCGGCGCGGTGCTCACCTTCGGCACGCGCCAGCTGTCGTTCGAGACCCAGGAGCTGATCGGCGGGAGCGCCTCGGTCCTCGCCGTCGCGTTCGTCACCGCGATGGTCTTCTGGATGCGCACCGCGGCCCGGACCATCTCCGGTGAGCTCAAGGGCCGGCTCGACCAGGCGCTCTCCGTCGGCGGCTGGGCCGTCGCCCTCGTCGGGTTCCTCGGCGTCGGGCGTGAGGGCCTGGAGACGGCGTTGTTCTTCTATGCGAGCGTCCAGACGGCCGGCGCCGGCACCTCGCAACCGCTGGTCGGGTTCGTGCTGGGGATCGCCGTGGCCGTCGTGCTCGGTGTCCTGATCTATCGCGGGGCGGTGCGGATCAACCTCTCGAAGTTCTTCCGTTACACCGGGATCGCGCTCATCGTGGTCGCGGCCGGGATCCTGTCCTACGGCATCCACGACCTCCAGGAGGCCGCCCTCCTGCCGGGCCTGAACACCCTCGCGTTCGACGTCAGCAGCGTGGTCCCGCCCGACTCCTGGTACGGCACGCTCCTCAAGGGCACGGTGAACTTCACGCCCAGCACGACCTGGCTGCAGGCGGTCGCCTGGACGCTCTACCTCGTCGTGGTCATGACCTTCTTCCTCCGGCCGACACGGACCGCACCCGCCCCGGCCAGCCCTGCGACCGCCGCAGTCGGCACGCCCCACTGAGCTCGAGGAGCACCATGCGCATCACGCCCGTCCCTGCCGGTCTCGGCCTGGTCGTCCTGCTCGCCACGACTGCGTGCACGAGCGCGGGCGACACCGCCGCCACCAGCGCCAAGGGCCCCATCGCGGTCGAGGCCACCGACGCGGCGTGCAAGGTCGAACGCACCGAGGATGCCGCGGGGACGATCGAGTTCACCGTCCGCAACACCGGCTCCAAGGTCAACGAGTTCTACGTCTACGGCGAGGGCGACCAGGTCATCGGTGAGGTCGAGAACATCACCCCGGGCCTGACCCGCACCGTCCACGTCGACGGTGTGAAGCCCGGCACCTACCAGACCGCCTGCAAGCCGGGCATGAAGGGCAACGGCATCCGCGCCGACTTCACCGTCACCGACGCGGCGACCAGCTAGGCGCCCGACGCGCCCGACGCGTCAGGCGCTCTTCAGCTGAGCCGCCCCTGCGCGCGCCCGGTGGCGGTACCACTGGTAGGCGAGGATCGCGCAGACGACGCCGTTGAGCAGGCCGGCGATGACGTCGGAGATGTGGTGGGCGCCGCGGTAGAGCCGCGCCATCCCGACGAGGAACGGGATGGCGCCGCACACCGTCATCAGCACGCGGCGCAGCCACGGGCGTTCGATGCGGGTCGCCGCCATGAGCAGCAGGGAGAAGTACAACGCCGTGGACGCGCCGGTGTGACCACTCGGATAGCTGGTCGTGGGCGGCGAGGTGTCCATGGGGTTGGCCGGTGGTCGGGCTCGTCCGACCGCCAGGGTCAGGAACAGGAAGATCGTCGCCTGCAACGAGATCGAGACCAGCGGGACCAGCGACCACCGCCACTCGCGCGTGCGCCACCAGATGAGGGCGACCGCGAGGAGGCACACGCCGATGACGATCTCGGTGTTGCCCAGCCTCGAGAAGACCCAGCTGATCGGGTTCCAGAAGTCGGTCCGGTCGCGGCTGAGCGCCCGCGCCGTCCGGTCTTCGGCCCGGTCGATCGCGGAGAACGGTCCGGTGATGAGCAGGCCAATGCCGAGGAGCACCCCGAAGAGGACTACACCGGGTGCGACAGCCCTCGTGAGGAGGTCGCGGCCGTCTTGCCAATGAATCCGAGCCATGAGGAGAACGTAATGCCCACACCGAGGACATAGCCCGCCAACACGTCGGACGGGAAGTGCACGCCGAGAAATATCCGGTCCAGACCCACGACCAGCGAGAACACCACCGCGAGCACGATCGCGACGCGGTGACCCGCCGGCGACAGCAGCGGCCAGAGCAGGAAGACGACCACGGTCGTCACGACGGCGACGTTGAACGCGTGGCCCGACGGGAACGAGAAGCCGGGCGAGTGCGAGATCGGGTCCTCGACCACCGGCCGAGCCCGCCCGACGAGGGCCTTGGCGAGGAGGCCGATGTTCCAGCCGACCATCATCGTGACGAACGCCCACAGCGCGCGGCCGCGCAGGCCCTTGGCCAGCCAGGCCCACAGGCACAGCCCGCTGGCCAGGAGGTAGAGCAGGAAGGGCTGGCTGATGCTCTGGAGGGCGATGAGCGAGTCGGCGATGCCGTGCTCACGGGTGAAGCCGGTCGCGCTGCGGATGAGGTCGTTGTCGAGCCGGATCAACGGGTCGAACTTCTGCCGCACCGCGAAGCCGAGCAGCAGCACCGGCACCACGAACAGCACCATCGCCACCGCACCGCGCACCAGGCGCGCACCGCGCCCCATCAGTCGACGGAGCCCACGCGCACGACGAGGGCGCCGGGGACGATCTCGGCGGAGATCCCGCGCGCCTTGCCGAGGGTGTCGCCGTCGATCTGCACCTCCTGGGGGCGGTCGGCGCGGATCTTCATCGACGGGCTGGTGTAGTGGTCGACGATCTGGTGCCCCTTGCGCTTGCGCGTGGCGAGGCGAGCCGCGACAGCGGCCCACCCGGCGATGCCCTTGGGGGAGAGGACCACCATGTCGAGCTGGCCGTCGTCGATCTCGGCCTCGGGCATGAGCACCAGCCCACCGAGCAGCTTGCCGCAGTTGCCGATGATCACCGTGCGCGCGCGGCGGGTGAACTCCTCCTGGTCCTCCACCTTGACCCGCACCTTGAACTGCGGTCCGCGCAGGTTGCGGGTGCCGGAGACGACGTAGGCCGCGGGGCCGACCTTGGCCTTCAGCTTCTCCGGGGCGTCGGCCATGATCGCGGCGTCGAAGCCGAGGCCCGCCATGACGAGGAAGACGTGCTCTGCGGGCGACTGGTCCTCACCAGAGGTGTCCATGGTGAGGCGCCCGACGTCGATGCGCTTGTTCTGGCCGGTGAGCGCCACGCGCAGGGCGTCGTCGAGGTCGTCGACCGGGAGGTCGAGGTTGCGGGCCAGCAGGTTGCCGGTGCCACCGGGCAGCAGTCCCATCGGCACCTCGCTGCCGACCAGGGCCTCGGCGACGGCGCGCACCGTGCCGTCGCCCCCGAGGGGACAGACGAGGTCGACCTTCTTGTCGAGGGCCTCCTTGGCCTGGCCGGTGCCGGGGTCGCGCTCGGTGGTGAGGATGAACAGCGGCTCGGACCACCCGAGGTTGACCGACTGCTCGGTGATCCTGCGACGGACCGCCGCCACGTCGTCGAACTTGGTGGGGTTGACGATGATGGCGGCACGACGAGTGGGGGATTCGGACACGGTGCCCTCCGGGCGGAAGTCGTTGCGGTGCGGGCGGCGCCCCCACCGGCGGCCACGGTGGGCACCACCGACACTGCGCACGCGCATCCCGGCCCACCCGGCGATGCCGAGGGCGAGCAGGACGACGAGCACGATCGCCCCGAGGGCGACCCAGCCGGAATGTTCGCGAAGCACGGGCCGACGCTACCCCACGGCGAGGTCGCATCCGCACAGGTCAGAGCGTCCGTGGAACGGCAGGATCGGTGCGGGAGTTGGCGCCCGCGGCCCTTCGCGGCGACCGGTCCGCCGCCTACCGTGGTCGCCATGGCCGACCAGCATGCCGACCCTCGTGACCAGAGCCTGGCCGACGGGATCGTCCCGGACACCAAGGACTGGACCTGGACCCTTCAGCGCCCCTGCCCCGACTGCGGGTTCGACGCCCGTTCGGTGGCCGCGGCCGAGATCGCACCGACCACCCTCGCGTCGACCGCGCCGTGGACCGCCGTGCTGCAGCGACCCGATGCGGCCCAGCGCCCGGCGCCCGGCGTCTGGTCGGCCTTGGAGTACGCCTGCCACGTGCGGGACGTCTGCCGCGTGTTCGACGGGCGGCTCACCCTGATGCTTGCCGAGGACGGGCCGCGGTTCGCCAACTGGGACCAGGACGAGACGGCGCTGGCCGAGCGGTACGGCGAGCAGGACCCGGCCGTCGTCGACACCCAGCTGCAGGAGGCGGCGGCGACCGTGTCGGGGACGTTCGCGGGGGTCCGCGACGACCAGTGGGACCGCTCGGGTCTGCGCAGCGACGGGTCGCAGTTCACCGTGCTGACGCTGGGGCGGTACTTCCTGCACGACCTCGCGCACCACCTGGTGGACGTCCGCGCCTGAGCCGCGCCCGCGGCATACCCGTCAGGCCTTCTGCGGATGTCCCGTCAGTGCCGCCGCGCCGCCCATGACGAGGAAGATGCTCCCCGACACGTACTTCTGCCGCTCGACCGCGCGGGGGTGGCGGTGCAACCACGCGCCGATGGAGCCCGCGCTCAACGCGTAGAGGCTGTCGAAGACCGCACCGATCGCGACGAAGATCGCGCCGAGCACCAGCACCTGCGACCAGATCGGCCCGGACTCGCGGTGCAGGAACTGCGGGAAGAACGCGACGAAGAAGACCGCCGTCTTGGGGTTGGAGATGCCCACGAGGAAGGCGTCGCCGAACGCGCGTCGTGAGTGCGTGACGGGCGCGCGGTCGAGGGCGAAGTGCCCCTTGCTGCGGAACTCCTTGACGGCCAGCCAGAGCAGGTATGCCGCGCCGACGTACTTCACGACGGAGAAGGCCAGCACCGACGAGCTGATCACCGCGGAGAGGCCGAACGCCGTCGCCACCACCATCACCGCGGTCGCAGACTCGATGCCGGCCATCGAGGCCACGGCCAGCCGTCGGCTCCCCTGGCCGATCCCGCGCGAGATGAGGAACAGCATCGCCGGGCCGGGCAGCAGGATGAGGGCGGTCGCCGCGAGGGCGAACGACGCGAGGGTGGGCGTGGACGGCATACCGCAAGGATCGCGCCCGGCCACGCGCCCGGGCAACGGGTTTCAGACCGCGAGACGGACCTGCGATGGGCGCTCGTGCGCGATCGCTAGGCTGACCCGGTGATCGACATCAAGCTCTTGCGTGAGGACCCGGACCGCGTCCGCGCCAGCCAGCGCGCCCGCGGTGAGGACGAGGGGATCGTCGACGCGATCCTCACCGCCGAGCAGGCGCACCGCTCCTCCCTCACCGAGTTCGAGCAGCTGCGCGCACAGCAGAAGTCGATGGGCAAGCAGGTCGCGCAGGCCCAGGGTGACGAGAAGCAGGCCCTGCTCGCCCAGACCAAGGACCTCTCCGCGCGGGTCAAGCAGCTGCAGGCCGATGCCGACGCCGCGCAGGCCGAGCTCGGCCGGCTGATCCGCCAGATCGGCAACATCGTCGAGGACGGCGTCCCGGTCGGGGGCGAGGATGACTACACCGTGCTCGAGCAGGTCGGCACGATCCCGTCGTTCGACTTCGAGCCCCGCGACCACCTCGCCCTCGGGGAGTCGCTCGCGGCCATCGACATGGAGCGCGGCGCCAAGGTCGGCGGCTCGCGCTTCTACTTCCTCACCGGGGTCGGCGCGCGGCTCGAGCTCGCCTTGCTGAACATGGGCATCGCGCAGGCCGTCGAGCACGGCTTCACGCCGATGATCACGCCCACGCTGGTGAAGACCGACGTCATGGCCGGCGCCGGCTTCATCGACAAGCACGCCGACGAGGTCTACCGCCTCGAGGCCGACGACCTGTTCCTCACCGGCACCTCCGAGGTCGCGCTGGCCGGCTACCACGCCGACGAGATCCTCGACCTGTCGGCGGGGCCCAAGCGGTATGCCGGGTGGTCCGCCTGCTACCGCCGCGAGGCCGGGTCGCACGGCAAGGACACCCGCGGGATCATCCGGGTCCACCAGTTCCACAAGGTCGAGATGTTCACCTACTGCCGCGTCGAGGACGCGGCCGCCGAGCACCAGCGGCTGCTGGGCTGGGAGAAGGAGATGCTCGCCAAGATCGAGGTGCCCTACCGCGTCATCGACACGGCCGCGGGCGACCTCGGTGGTCCGGCCGCGCGCAAGTTCGACTGCGAGGCCTGGGTGCCGACCCAGGGTCGCTACCGCGAGCTGACCTCGACCTCGAACTGCACGACATACCAAGCGCGCCGACTCAACACGCGCGAGCGTGACCCGAACGGCCAGGGCACCCGTGCGGTGGCCACCCTCAACGGCACCCTCGCGACGACCCGGTGGATGGTGGCGATCCTCGAGAACCACCAGCAGGCCGACGGGTCGGTCGTCGTGCCGAAGGCGCTGCAGCCCTTCCTCGGCCTCGAGGTCCTCCAGCCGGTCTGACCGCCCCCGCACCCCCGCAAAACGGTGGTTGCTCGACGAAACGGCKSCCACAGACCMCGTTTCGTCGAGCAATCACCGTTGTGTTGAGGCGGTAGCGTCGGCGAGGTGAGCGATCGCCAGTTGCCGAAGTGGTCCGAGCTCAAGCCGCTGCTGCGACCCAAGCCGGTCGAGCTCAACGCGAAGAAGCGCCGGCTGGCGGGCGCGCTGACGATCGCCGACCTGCGTGAGGTGGCCAAGCGGCGCACTCCGCGGTCGGTGTTCGACTACACCGACGGGGCGGCCGAGTCGGAGCTGAGCCTCGCGCGGGCCCGGGCGACCTTTCGCGACCTGACCTTCCAGCCGTCGGTGCTGCAGGACGTGGGCGACATCGACACCACGACGACGGTCCTCGGCACGCCGTCCGCGCAGCCCTTCGGCTTCGGTCCGACGGGGTTCACCCGGATGATGCAGCACGAGGGCGAGCGTGCCGTGGTCCGCGTCGCGGAGCGGGTCGGCATCCCCTACTGCCTCTCGACCCTGGGCACCACCGACGTCGAAGGCGTGGCGCAGGCGTCGCCCGGCGCCCGCAAGTGGTTCCAGCTCTATGTCTGGCGCGACCACGCGCCGGCCGAGGACCTGATGGCCCGGGCGAAGGCGGCCGGGTTCGAGGCGCTGGTCCTCACCGTCGACGTGCCGGTCGCGGGGGTGCGGCTGCGCGACGTCCGCAACGGTTTCAACATCCCGCCGGCGTTGTCGGCGAAGACCGTGCTCGACGGGGCGATGCACCCGAACTGGTGGGTCAACTTCCTCACCACTGAGCCGCTGCGGTTCGCCAGCCTCGACCGGTGGGACGGCACCGTCGCGGAGATGATGAACGCGCTGTTCGACCCCACCATGACGCTCAAGGACCTCGACTGGGTGCGCTCCACCTGGGACGGCCCGCTCATCGTCAAGGGGCATCCAGACCGTCGAGGACGCCCGCCGGATGTTCGGCGCCGGGGCCGATGCCATCGTGCTGTCGAACCACGGCGGTCGGCAGCTCGACAAGGCGCCGGTGCCGGTGCGCCTGGTGCCCGACGTGCGCGATGCCCTGGGCGACGGCCCCGAGGTGATGGTCGACACCGGGGTGATGTCCGGCTCCGACGTCGTCGCAGCGGTGGCGCTCGGCGCGAGCTCGGTGCTCGTGGGCCGTGCGTACCTCTACGGCCTCATGGCCGGTGGCGAAGCGGGGGTCGAGCGGGCTGCCCAGATCCTCAGCACCGAGGTGCGCCGCACCATGGCGCTCCTCGGCGCGCGTCGAATCGCCGACCTCGGTCCCCAGCACGTCCGCCTTCCGTAGGCTCCGCACATGACCGTTTCCCCGCAGGCGGGCCCGCCCCGCCTCGTCGCACTCGACGTCGACGGCACGACGATCAACCACGCCGGTGAGCTGTCACCGGCCGTGCGCGACGCCGTCCACGACGTCATCGCCGCTGGGCACCACGTGATCATCGCGACCGGCCGGTCGATCGTGGCGACGACCACCGTCATGGCCGAGCTGGGCATCGAGACCGGGTATGCCGTGTGCTCCAACGGGGCGGTGACGATCGAGCTGGACGCCCGGGAGGACAGCGGCTTCCGGATCATCGACGCGATCACCTTCGACCCGGCACCGGCCCTCAACCTGCTCCGCCACGAGTGGCCGGACGCGGTCGTCGCCGTCGAGGAGCTGGGGGTGGGCTTCAAGCTCAGCGCGCCCTTCCCCGACGGTGAGCTGCAGGGCGAGCTGCGGGTCGTGCCGTGGGACGAGCTCGTCGCCGACCCCGTGACCCGTGTGACGTTCCGGTCGCCGAACGGCACGGCCGAGGACTTCCTCGCCCTCACCGAACGGATCGGCCTGCACGGCGTCAACTACGCCGTCGGCTTCTCCGCCTGGCTCGACCTGAACCCCGAAGGGGTCTCGAAGGGCTCGGCCCTCGAGCTCCTGCGGCGGCGCCTCGAGGTCGAACCGCAGGACACCGTGGCTGTCGGCGACCAGCGCAACGACGTGGAGATGTTGCACTGGGCCGCCCGCGGGGTGGCGATGGGCAACGCCCCCGACTCGGTCAAGGAGATCGCCGACGAGGTGACCCTCACAGTCGACGAGGACGGCCTGGTCCCGGTGCTGCGCTCGCTGCTCTGACCGCCCTGCCCTGCGGGGACTCGCTGACCCGGTAGCCGGTGATCCAGTCCTGGGCCTTGTCGGTCACGAGGTGGCGGAAGACCACCCGCATGATGGCCTCCTGCGGCACGCGGCCGATCCGGCCCGGGAGCTTCGAGCTGCTCGACCGCGCACCGACCGCGACCACCTTCTCGACACGCTTGCGGCGCGCGGTGACGAATCGCTCGAACCCGGGCGTGACGTCGGAGGTGTCGGCGAGGCACCCGGCCAGCACGACGGCGTCCTCCATCGCGAGGGACACGCCCTGCCCCGAGCTCGGGGACGGCGCGTGCGCGGCGTCGCCGACCAGGACGAGGCGTCCGCGGTGCCAGGTCGCCACGTGGCCGAGGTCGTAGGTGTTGTCACCGGCCAGCTCGAGCTCGCCCGACTCGATCAGCGCCCGGGCAGGTCCCGCGTCGTCGGCGACCAGCGCCGCGAGCAGGGTCTGCCACTGGTCGTGGGTGGTGGCCGTCCGCCGCTCCCGGTTGATCTCCGGCTCGGGGACGTTGACGAACCAGACGACGTCGTCCGCGGGGGTGCGGTGCAGTCCGACGAAGGCGTGCCGCCCGAAGGTGAACTGCCAGCCGTCACCGGGCAGGTCCTCGGCGAGCGGGGTCTGGCGGGTGATGCCGCCGAAGTTGGTCAGGCCCACGTACCGCGCAGCAGGGGCGCCGGGATCGACTGCGGTCCGGACGGCCGAGTGCACGCCCGAGGCGCCCACGAGCAGGTCCCCGTCGACGGTGCTCCCGTCCTCGAGGACGGCGACCGCCGTGGTTCCCTCCGTGCCCACGGAGGCGACCTTGGCGGCATACCTGACCTCGATGCCGCGACGCGTGGCCTCGTCCATCAGCGCGTGGGTGAGGTGGGGACGCTTCATCGTGAGGGCCGGTGTGCCGTCGGCCAGGGGGGTGCCCAGCGTGATCGACCCGAGCAGGCGGCCAGTGGCGCCCAGCATGATGTTGCGGCGCGAGGGGAAACCGAGGTCGCGCACGAGGTCGAGGCAGCCGATGGCGGCGAGCGCGTCGAGGCCGTTCGGTGCGATGGTGAGGTAGGAGCCCTCCTCCTGGGTGGCGGCCCGGTCACGGGCCTCGAGGACGACGGCCTCGATGCCCACCCGCTGGAGGGCCATGGCGGTGGCGGGGCCGGCCACTCCTCCCCCGACGACGACAGCCTTCACAGTGGTAGCCTTTCTTACGACAATCGGATAGTTCGATAATCGAAAGGATTGCACGCGTGGCACGGACCCGTCAAGCAGCCATCGAGCAGGCCGGGAGGGCGATGCAGCGCTACCAGCGCAGCGTCCAGGCGTTCGACGACGCCGTCGGCCGGTCGCTGGGGCTCGGCCCGGCCGACATGCGGTGCCTCGACATCCTCAGCGAGGGTCCCCGGACGGCCGGCGAGCTGAGCGCCGCGACCGGGCTGCGGCCGGCTGCGACCACGGCGCTCATCGACCGCCTCGTCGTGAAGGGTTTCGTGGCGCGGCAGCCGAGCGAGACCGACCGGCGCCAGGTGCTGGTGGCCATGAAGGAGGAGGGGGCCCGACGCACGTGGGCGGCCTACGGCCCCATGGTCACCGAGGGTCAGCAGGCCTTCGGGTCATTCACGATCGCCGAGCTCGAGCGGATGGGCGAGCTGCTCGACGGCATCACCGAGCTGACCGAGCGGCACCGCACGAGGATCGAGCGCGGCTCAGCGTGACTGAAGCGCGTCCAGCGCCACCGCCATGCCGAGACCGACCCGCCAGTCGAGCTGCCAGCCGTTGCTGGCCTGCGGCATGCGGATGTCGTAGCGGTCGCGCAGGCTCCGCTTGCGCTCCGACGACAGCACGAGGCTCCCGTCCGGGGCGGTGAAGTCGAAGTGGAAGAGGAACGGCAGCGGGATGTCGCCCACGACCGGGAGGAAGTCCCAGACCCGACGGAGGATCGCGATGTTCTGGTTGCGCTCGGTGCCGAACGCCTCGAGCCCGTCGGGGGTGCCGAGGTGCCACGACGACCGCAGCAGCGACTTGCCGAAGTCCTTGCGGAACCAGCCGATCGGCGCACCGGACGCGTCGAAGACGTCGTACGTGGCACCGAGGTCCATCCGGGTGCGGGCCTTGAACGAGAAGACCGGCTGGGTGCGCGCCTCGTCGGAGTAGAAGGTCACCTGCTCCTTGAACGCCATCCGCTTCTGCTGCGCGACCGCGATCACCGGCCCCTCGACCCCGGCGGCGTCAACCGACCGGATCTCGTAGCGGTTGACCATCATCGTGATCTTCTGGCGCAGGGAGTATCGCTCCGTGGCAGCGGGTTGGCTCATGGCGCACAGTGTGCCGCATCGCTGACAGACTGGGTCTGCCATGGCAGACCTGATCATCACCTCGCCGTCGAACCCGCGCCTCAAGGCGCTCGCGGCGCTGCGCCGTCGGCGCACCCGCGAGGAGACCGGGCGCACCCTCGTCGAGGGGTTCGAGGAGCTCAGCCTCGCGCTCGCCGCCGGGGTGTTCCCGGAGGCGCTCTACTACTGCCCTGAGCTGATGCTCGACCCGGCCAGCCAGGAGCGCGTCGTCGACGAGGTCCGTCGCGACGGCGTGGAGACCGTGCAGGTGTCGCGCACCGCCTTCGAGCGGGCTGCGTACCGCGAGGGACCCGACGGCTTCCTGGCGGTGGTGCCCTCGGTGGTGCGGTCGTGCAGCGAGCTCTCCGTCGGGCCGCGCGCCCTCACCGTGCTGTGCCAGGGCGTCGAGAAGCCGGGCAACCTCGGGGCGATGCTGCGCACCGCAGATGCGGCCGGCGCGGAGGCTGTCGTGGCTGCCGATCCCGTCACCGACTGGGGCAACCCCAACCTGGTGCGCGCCTCCAAGGGCACCGTCTTCAGCGTGCCGGTCGCCAGCGACTCGACCGCCGACACCCTCGCGTGGCTGGACGCGCACGGCATCGCGCTCGTCGCCACGACGCCGGACACCGACCTGCTCCACACCGATGTCGACTACACCGGACCGGTGGCCATCGCGGTGGGAGCCGAGAAGTACGGTCTCACCGACGAGGTGCTGGCGCACGCGGCATACAAGGTCCGGATCCCCATGGTGGGCAAGGCGAACTCGCTGAACGTCGCGACCTCCGCCGCCATCGTCATCTACGAGGCGGTCCGCCAGCGGGGTGCCGCGGCGGCCGGCTCGTCCCACTGAAGTCGCCCTGAAGCCTCACTGACCACACCCGTGTCAGGAGCACTCCCTGACGTATGTCACGATGTCGGGTATGCGAGTTGACCACGTTTCGTATGCGGCAGAGCACGACGGACTGCAGGCGACCGCGGAGCGCCTCGCCAAGCTGATCGGGGTCGACCCGGTCGATGGGGGGATCCACCCGCGGTTCGGTACGCGCAACGTGATCCTCCCGCTGGCGCACGAGCGTTACGTCGAGGTCGTCGAGGTCCTCGACCACCCGGCCTCCGACAAGGCGCCGTTCGGCCAGGCCGTGCGCGCCAGGTCAGAGGCCGGCGGCGGGTGGCTGGGGTGGTGCATCGCCGTCGACGACCTCGCTCCCCTCGAGACCCGCATCGGCCGTGAGGCAGTGCCCGGCAACCGCTACCGCCCCGACGGCGTGGAGCTGCGCTGGCGCCAGCTCGGCATCAAGGGCCTGATGTCCGACCCGCAGCTGCCCTACTTCGTGCAGTGGGAGGACGTGGCGCTGCACCCGTCGGTCGGCGCGCACACGACGGTCACCATCGACAACCTGCAGATCGCGGGCGACCCCGACCGCGTGCGCGACTGGCTCGGCCTGCCGCCCGACGAGACCTCCTCGGTCATCGACTTCACCTTCGTCGCCCCGCGCGGCACCCCCGGGCTGCTCGCAGTCACCTTCGACACCCCTGAGGGCAAGGTCACCGTCTGACCCAGGTCGCCGCGGGGCGTCGACCGGCCGTCACGTGGATGCGCGCTCGTCCTCGACGCGTGCGGCCGGAGCGGCCGCCGTGGCTGCACCCCGGTTGGCCCTCAGTCCGAACTGCAGGTCCGTGCGCCGGGGCGCGTGGCCGAACTCTCCCTCGGCCGTCCGCCACTCCTGGCCGGCCATCAGCGTGCCCAGCACCTCCGCCAGCAGGTGTTGACCCGCCTGGAGCGCGTCGTCGGGCGTGCTGTAGGCGCGGATGGTGCGGTATGCCTCGAAGTCGCCCACGGACAGGACCCCCACGAACCCCCAGCTGTCAGAGGCCGGGGACGAGGTGATCGTGACGTGCAGCCCATCGGCGCTGATCATGAGGAGACCTTCACAGTTGACGTGAGAGGAGGCGACGGCCCGTGCCGGCGCGGAACGACGCCGTGTCTGCTCGCCTTCGACTATAACCCCGGCTGCCGGGCGTCTCCCGCGTCGTCTGACAGTCGGCACGGGCCTGCTCGGCCGCAGGCGTCGACAAGGACCGGGCGCTGCCGAGCTAGCTGCTCCAGATGCGGTAGCTCTTCGGGACCAGCTCATCGTCCTCATCAGTCGACGGCCACGCAGTGTCGTCGGCTTCGTCACCGGCGGAGTCGGGCGGCTTGACGACGTGCAGCCGCCGCCGGTGCGCGTCGTCGTCCGGGAGGACCTCGATGTCGTTCCAGCGGGCGCGTTCGCCGCTCGGCGGTTGGTATGCCGCCACGCCGGGTGGCGCGGGTGGGTCACCTCCGGGTGGGGCGGCCAGCTCGGCGGCGGTCGGGGGTCGCACGGGCAGTCCGTAGCGGTTGGTGACGACCAACCCGTCGAGCCGGGTCGGGTCACCGGAGATGGTGAAGTCACCCCGGTCGATGGCGTCGTGGTGGAACGGGCACAGGCTCACCTGGTTGTCCTCGTCGGTCGCGCCGCCAGCAGCCCACTCGTGCAGGTGGTGCACCTCGACGAACCGGGTTGCTGTGCACCCGGGGAACCGGCAACCGCGGTCACGGTCCTCGATCAGCCGCCGCGACCGGCGAGGCAGGATCCGCATGGCGCGCCCCACGCTGACCGGCCGCCCGTCGGTCTCCCACACCGGCTGCACGACGCCGTCGGAGACGAACCGTCCGAGCAAGCGCTGCGGGATCGCCCCTCCGCCGTTGACCCATGCGCCGTCGGTGGAGAGGTGCAGGTAGACCCGGTAGTGACTGGCCCGACCCGTCGAGGCGACCGACGACAGCGAGCGCTGGGCGAGCTCCTCGAGCGCGTCGGCGTACGTCGGGCGGTCCGTGGCCGCGATCCCGCCCACCTCGGACTGGGTCGCCGCGCCCTCGCGCGACCCTGACGCCGCGAGGAAGAGCGCGTCCTTGGCCTCCTTGAGCGCCTGCTCGACCAGTGCCCCCACCGGAGCAGGTGCGCTGTAGCGCAGCTGGAACCGGCCGTCCGCGTCGTAGTGCATCGACAGGTCGGGACGCGCGCAGGCCCGGCGCTCCGAGTCCGCTTGTCCCGGCAAGTCGGCCGGGGGAACAGCTGGTGGGGTCTCATCTCCGGAGGGCTGGGCCTCCGCGACCGGGGCGGGTGCGAACGCGTGGCGGCTCAGGGCGCGACGCAGCTGGGGCACACTGGCGTGCTTGGCGAACTCGGTGGCCGACCGCTGGTGGGTCGCGGGCGCGTGGTGGGCCACGACGGCGGTCTGGTCGAGAGAGAGGAGCCCGTCGCGCAGCGCCTCGGAGGCCGCGGGCAGCTCGTCTCGCCGCTTGGCGATCGCCACCACGTCCCGCGCATGCGACGGTGACAGGCCGGCGCGCACGACGAGGTAGTGCTCCGGCGAGCGGAACCCGCCGTCACCCCAGTGCTTGCCCTCGATGACCTCGGCGGCCAGGTCGACGAGCTCGCCCTGCACCCGGTTGAGCCGCCCCGCGACCTCGGCCGTACGCGTCCAGAGGTCGCGTTGGACCTCATTGCGCTGGGCGACCAAGGGGGTAATCGACATAGCCCAATCGTACACCTGTTCGAACCCCCACGTCCAGCAATCCACAACCAAAATCATTGCTGCACAACACTTTTCGAGCACCTGCCGACTCACGCCTCCCCGAAGTACTCCTCCACCAGCTTCGTGGGGGCCGAAGCCGCCCACGCATCCGTGATGACCTCGGCGAGTTCGGCCCGCGTGACCCGTCCGAGGTCGCGCTGCCGGAGCAGCACCGCGTTGTAGCCGTCGAAGTGCGGGGTCGTGAACCACGGTCCGTCACTGCCAACCAGCGCCTCCTTGTCGCCCTGGTCCGCGACCGAGATGACGATGACGTCCTGCATCCGCTCGCCGGTGTCGGGATCGATCGCGTCGGGCCGCGGCTCACGGAAGTGCAGGAAAGACTTCTTGCGCACGACGTAGGCCGGGTTGCCCCACGACCTGCCCTCCTCCACCTCAGGCAGTGACAGCGCGATCTCGGCCAGGTCCGACAGCTTCGCTTTGCGTGCAGCCATGACGGCGACGCTACGCCGTGGGCCGGCCACCCACCTCCGCATCGATGACCAGCGCTTGGATCGGGGGCAGCAGGGCCAGGCCGTTCACCACGACGGAGAACCCGACGAACGCCACCGCCCACCCGTGGTGTCCTGCAGCCCACAGGCCGAGACCGGCCAGCCCGAAGACGAGCACCTTCGTGACCGGACGGATCACTGGACCCCCGAGCGGCGCCTTCGGTGACGCGAACACCCACCAGACCGCGATGACCACCAGCACCATGCCGATGGCCAGCAGCACCCCGCTCTCGTGGTTGCCCCACACCGCTGCCGCCGCTGCGGCAAGCACTTCGTCGACGAACACCAAGGCCAACACCAGCCAGCCGAACGCCACCATGCGCCCAGCGTCGCACGGGGGTCACCCGCGGGGCCACCGGTATGCCGCGTGGTCACCACGCGGCATACCGGTCAGCGCAAGGACTCAGTCGCGGCGGTCACTCCCCAGGAAATCGACCAGCTCGGGGGCCACGCCGATGTAGGTCTGGGGGGTCAGCTCGGACAGGCGCTTCGCGACGTCGTCGGGCAGGCCGAGCCCGGCCACGAACTCGCGCAGGTCGTCGCCGGTGATGCGACGTCCACGGGTGAGCTCCTTGAGCCGCTCGTAGGGGTTCTCCATGCCGGCCACACCCTGGGCGCCGAGCGCGCGCATCGCGGACTGCACCGGTTCGCCCAGCACCTCCCAGTTGGCGTCGAGGTCGGCTGCCATCGCGGCGGGCACGGCGTCGAGCCCGGCGAGACCACGGGCGGCGTTGTCGATGGCCAGCAACGAGTGGCCGAACGCGACGCCGATGTTGCGCTGCATCGAGGAGTCGGTGAGGTCGCGCTGGAGCCGGCTGTTGACCAGCGTCGAGGAGAGCACGTCGAACAGCGCGTTGCTGACCTCGAGGTTCGCCTCGGCGTTCTCGAAGCGGATCGGGTTCACCTTGTGGGGCATCGTCGACGACCCCACGGTGCCCTGGCCGCGCACCTGGGCGAAGTAGCCGAGCGAGATGTAGGTCCAGACATCGGTGCACAGGTTGTGCAGGATCCGGTTGAACCGCGCGAGGTCGGCGTAGAGCTCGGCCTGCCAGTCATGGGACTCGATCTGGGTCGTGAGCGGGTTCCATTGCAGCCCAAGGGATTCCACGAACTCTCGGCTCAGCGCGGGCCAGTCGGCGCCGGGCACGGCTGCGAGGTGCGCGCCATACGTGCCGGTGGCGCCGTTGAGCTTGCCGAGGAACTCGGCCGCCCCGATGCGGCGCAGCTGGCGCCCGAGCCGGTGGGCCAGCACCGCCAGCTCCTTGCCCATGGTGGTCGGGGTCGCCGGCTGTCCGTGGGTGTGCGCCAGCAGCGGCACCTCACGCAGGTCCGACGCCATCGTCGCCACCGTCTCCACGAGGGCACGCGCGCGCGGCAGCCACACGTCGTGGACCGCGCCCTTCACCATCAGCGCGTAGGAGAGGTTGTTGATGTCCTCACTGGTGCAGCAGAAGTGGATCAGCTCGGCCAGCCCGCGGTCCTGGTCGCCGGGCGCGATCGCGGTGAGCCGACGCTTGAGGAAGTACTCGACCGCCTTCACGTCGTGCTGAGTCTCGCGCTCGATCGTCGCGAGCTCCTCGATCTCGTCGGCGCCGAAGTCGTCGACGACCCGGCGCAGCCGCTGCTGCTCGTCGTCGGTGAGCGCACGAACCCCCGGCACGACCTGGTGGGTCGTGAGGAAGATCAGCCACTCCACCTCGACCCGGATGCGCTCGCGGTTGAGCGCCGGCTCGGACAGGTGGTCGACGAGGGGAGCCACCGCACCGCGGTAGCGCCCGTCGAGGGCGCCCAGCGCGATGGGAGGGGTCGCGTCAGCAAGCGAAGCCATGGCCCACAGTCTCCCAGAGTGCGGGGCCACCGCAGGACACCGGTATGCCGCGTGGGACGCCGCGCGCGGGCGTCGCGCGCGGGCGTCGCACCGGCGGCATACGGTGGGGAGCATGCGATACACCACCCTCGGCTCCAGCGGCACCGTCGTCTCCACCCAGTGCCTCGGCACGATGACCTTCGGCGCGGAGGCCGATGAAGCGACGTCAGGCGCCATCCTCGAAGCGTTCGTCGAGGCCGGCGGTACCTTCCTCGACACCGCCGACGTCTACTCCAAGGGGGTCTCGGAGGAGATCATCGGCCGCTGGCTGAAGGCCCACCCCGAGGACGCGAGGGACCTGGTGATCACGACCAAGGGTCGCTTCCCGATGGGTGACGGTGCGAACGACCTCGGTCTCTCGCGTCGCCACCTGCGGCGCGCGCTCGACGACTCGTTGCGGCGGCTGGACGTCGAGCACATCGACCTCTACCAGATGCACGCCTGGGACGGCGTGACGCCGCTGGAGGAGACGCTGCGGTTCCTCGACGACGCCGTCACCGCCGGCAAGATCTCGTACTACGGCTTCTCGAACTACCTGGGCTGGCAGGTCACCAAGGCGGTGCACACCGCTCGCGCGCACGGCTGGACGCCGCCCGTGACACTCCAGCCGCAGTACAACCTGCTGGTCCGCGACATCGAGCACGAGGTCGTGCCGGCCTGCCTCGACGGCGGCCTCGGACTCCTCCCGTGGTCGCCGCTCGCCGGGGGCTGGCTCACCGGCAAGTACCAGCGCGACACCACCCCCACCGGCCAGTCCCGGCTGGGCGAGGACCCCGAGCGCGGCATGGAGGCCTGGGGCCCGCGCAACAAGCAGGAGCGCACCTGGGCGGTCATCGACGCCGTCGGCGAGGTCGCGAGCCAGAGCGGCGTGACGTCGGCGCAGGTCGCGCTGGCCTGGGTCGGCGCCCAGCCCGCCGTCACGTCGGTCATCCTCGGTGCCCGCAACGTCGAGCAGCTCACCGACAACCTCGCCGCCGCGGACCTGGACCTCCCTGCCGACCAGCTCGATCGCCTGACCGCGGTGAGCGCGCCACAGGCTGACGACTACCCCTACGGCCCCGGCGGGGTGGACCAGCGGCACCGAGCCCTCAGCCCGACGGAGTGAGCAGCTGCTCGACCCGGTCGAAAGCCGCCTGGTCGCGGTACTGGGCGCGGTGTGCCCGGCAGAGATCCAGGGCGGTCGCGCCGTCGTCGTCCGTGGCCAGCGGATCGGCACCGAGCGCCAGCAGGTGAGCCACCGACCGGTCGCGGCCACCCTGGGCGGCGACTCGCAGCGCCTGGCGTCCCCAGACGGCGTCCACGGCGTCCACGGGAGTCCCCGCGGCGACGAGGACGTCGAGCACGCCCAGCCGCTGGTGGTCCGCGGCCATGACGAGGGCGCGTAGTCGGGCCTGCTCGTCGGCGTCCTCGACGAACCCGCTGACGTCGCCGACGGCTGCAGCCTCCTCGACCGACGCCGGGGTCGCACCGGCTGCCACGAGGACGTCGACGACGTCGGTCATGCCGAAGACCGCGGCATGGAGCAGTGCCGTCGCCCCGGGCACGCCACCCGCCGTCGCGGAGGAGCGAGCCCCGAGGTCGGCGCCCGCCGCCACGAGCTCCGTGGCCACCGCGGCATCGCCATAGCTCGCCGCCGTGATCAGCGGTGTCTCGGAGTCACCCTCCTCGCCTTCGACCGGGGCCCCGGCCTCGAGCAGCGCCCTCGCGAGGTCTCCTGTCCCCGGCACATCGCCCCACACGCCCGTCGCGGTGTCGTACCGGAGCATCGCGACGTACCCGAGCGGAGAGGCGCCCCGCGGGTGGCCCGGCACGGGACCCATCGAGGTCGCAGCCCGCCGCGGCTCCGCAGCCAACAGCGAGCGCAGCGCCACGACGTCGCCGGCCCGGAGGACGGCGAGCAGGCGCTGGTCGGACTCTCTGTCCACGGGCAGTCCTCAGTAGAAGCCGTGGCGGTCGAGCGCGGGCACGAGCTCGACCTCCCCGTAGGCCAGGTGGTCCAACAGGGTCTGCGACAGCTGGTCGACGACCCTCTGCAGCTCGGCCGTGCCGGAGGCGCCCGACACCAGACCCACGAGCGCCTCGTCGAGCTGTTCGAGCACGTCGTGGATCACGAGGTGCTCCGACTCCAGCCGGTCCAGCACCGGCGTGAGCGCGGGGTCGCTGCGCCGCAGGTGCGGGAACACCGAGCGGTCCTCGAGGCCGTGGTGGCCCGTGACGAAGCGGCAGTACTGCGCGCAGTAGGCACCGAGCGTCCAGTTGTTCTGTCGCATCGTGAGCTCGTTGATGGCGTTGCGCGCCCGATGGGCCTGCTCCTCGCCGGCCACCACCTGCTCGACGATGTCGCGCAGCCGGGTCAGCTCGGCCCGCAGGCCGTCGTGCACCTCGACGAGGTGGGCCCCCGCGCCCGGATGTGCTTGCGCCGCAACAGGTGCAGCCTCGGGCAGCGGGGTATGCCGTGTGGTCACCTCCACCGCCTCCGTCGCCTCCGGCGGTTGCCCGGCTCGTCGGGCGCGCTCCTGGTCGACCAGCTCGCGCACCGCGGGGGCGACCTCGTGGGCGAACCGCTCGACCTGCTCGAGCGCATTCACGGCGAGGATGTACGTGCTCATCCCCTCGGTGAGGGTGAGCTCGGCGAGCTGCTCGGCCCACTCCCGCGGGGAGCCCTGGAGGAATCCCCCGCCGGACCCGAACCGCCCGTGGATGTTGTAGAGCCGCCGGACCGAGGCGGGGTCGCGCCCCGCTGTGGTGGCCGCGTCGTCGATGGTCTGGTTGAGGTCGCGCAAGGCATCCGGCGCGGCATACCCCATGCTCGGGAGCCAGCCGTCCGCGGACCGGCCGGTGAGGCGCAGCATCCGCGGCTTGTAGGCGCCCAGCCAGATCTCGACCGGGTGCGCGGGAGCCGGGCCCGGGTGCAGCCCGACGACGCGGTGGTGCTTGCCCTCGACCCGCACGGTCGGTCCGCCCCCGCCGGCCCAGACCGCGCGGATCACCTCCATCGCCTCGGCCAGCGACTCGATCGACTCGCCGGGGGTCAGGCGGGTGCCGCCCGCGGCGACGATCGCGTCGAAGAACGCGCCGGTGCCGAGGCCGAGCTCCACCCGGCCACCGCTGAGCAGGTCGAGCGTGGCGACGCTGCGGGCCAGGACGACTGGCGGACGCAGGGGGAGGTTCGCGACGTTCGGCGCCACCCGCACCGACGTCGTGCGGGCCGCGATGACCGACAGCAGGGTCCAGGTGTCGAGGTGCTTGGCCTGGTAGGGGTGGTCCTGGATCGTGACGAGGTCCAGACCGGCCACGTCGGCCGCCTCGCTGAGCTCGAGGACGAGGTCGGCGGAGGCGGCGTCCGGGCTCGGGAAGATGCCGAACTGCAGGGTTTGTCCGTAGTCGGTCATCGTCCTGGTCTCCTCGGCACCGTCTCAGCTCGCCGGCAGGGGGGTGGGTCCACCGTAGGCCGCGGGACGCTCGTAGTCGCCGAGGACCTCCGCCAGCGCGAGGTGGCGCTGCGCGTCGACGTGCCGGCTCTGGCGCTGGAGGGTGCGACCGAGCAGCAGGTGCAGGTAGCCGTCGTCGGGGTGCTGCTCGACCAGCGATCGCAGCTCGGTCTCGGCTCGCCCCAGCTGGGCCGACCCGAAGTAGGCCCGGGCCAGCAGCAGCCGCAGGTCGGTGGTGCCGTGCAGGTGCTCGGCGGCCGCCGACTCGTCGACGAGCTCGCGCAGCGCGGTGGCGGCAGCGCTGAAGTCGCCGTGGTCGAAGAGGCTCTGGGCCCAGTCGAGCCGCAGGGCGAAGGGGGTGCTGTTCGTCGTCATGCCCGCTCAACAATAGTTCGATATTCAACTATTCCGGTCGCTGAGCAGGCGGCGCACGTGGTCGACGACGCCGTCGGCCGCGGCCACGACCTCCGCGTAGGTCTGGTCGAAGGCGGTGTCGTCGCCGTAGTAGGGGTCATCCATGTCGAGGTCCCCGCTGCGGTGGGCGGCGGGGTCGAAGGACCGGAACATCCGCAGCTTGGCGCGCTGGTCCTCGGTGCGGGCGAGCTTGGTCAGCTCACGCAGGTGACCGGCATCGGCGGCGAGCACGAGGTCGACCTCGGCGAGCCAGGACTCCTCGAACTTCCGGGCCACGTGGTCGCGCCCGGCCAGGTCGTCGTGCCCGTTGCGCGCCAGCACCGCGAGGGTGCGCGGGTCGGCGGGGCTGCCGACCTCCCACGAGTGGGTGCCCGCCGAGTCCACGACCACCCGGTCGCCGAGCCCCGCCTCCTCGAACCGCTCGCGGAGGACGAGCTCGCCCATCGGCGAACGGCAGATGTTGCCGGTGCACACGACGGTCACGCGGTAAGGACGTTCGTTGGCCATGACCCCATTCAACCCACCGCGACCACGAGCAGCGCGACGGGGGCCGCGAGCACACCGACGGCGAACGCCACCATCGCCGCGCGCAACCACGGCGGCGCGACGGGTTCGGCGAGCAACCGCATCCGCGCCGCGGTGGTCGCCCGGTCCTCGGTGGCCCCGAGCGCCGTGTCGGGGTGGCTCCCCGCGGCGAGCGCGACGAGGGCGCGCGCCAGCGCCACCGGGCCGGCGGTGCGCCGGGCGGCGCGGTCGGCCAGCACCTCGATGAGCAGGTGCACCTCGCGCAGCGCCTCGGCAGCCCGCAGCCTCGCGGGGACGGCCCGGTGCAGCACGGTGAAGAACTCGAGCACCAGGTCGTGCCGGGCCCGCAGGTGCGCGCGCTCGTGCGCCATCACGGCCGAGAGCTCCTCGGGTGGGAGGGCTGCCAACGCGCCCTCGGTGAGGACCACCCGTCGTCGCCACCCGGGCAGGCAGTATGCCGTCGGCGTGGGGTGCGCGAGCACGCGCACGTGGTGGCCGGTGTCGGTGCCCAACGCGTCGACGAGGATGCGGTGCTCCCGGCGTTGGGCGCGCAGTCGGGTGCCGACCGTGTGCCCCGACCACAGCAGGCGGGCGACCATGGCCGTGCTGAACAGGACGGTGAGGAGGAGCGCCCACCGGGGGAGCGTGGTCGACAGGGCGCCCGCTGGTGCCACGGCCAGCGCGGCGACCACCCCGGCGAGCGAGACGGCCTGCCACACCAGCAGCGCCTCCCGGGGCGCCCGGCGAAACCCGTCCAGCCGGGCCATGACCCGCGGCGCCGGCCCAGTCAGGCCCAGCGCCAGGACCGCCAGCCCCGCTGTCGCGAAGGCGCTGCTCAGGGCGCCTTCGCCCCGGGGCCGTCGAGGTGCCGCGCCTCCACCTCGGCCAGCGCGGCCTTGAGGTCGGCGATCTCCTCGGGTGAGGCATCGCCCAGGAAGTGCAGCATCGCCGACCGGCGGTCGGTCGTCCCCATACCGTGCAGCTGGTCGAGCATGGTCGAGGCGGTCAGCTCCTCCCGGGAGCCGGCGGCGGCGTAGCGGTAGGCGCGTCCGCTGCGCTCCTGGGTGAGCAGCCCGGCCCCGGCCAGGCGGCCCATCACGGTCATCACGGTGGTGTACGCGAGGTGGCGGCTGGGCCCCAGGGCGTCGTGGACCTCGCGCACCGACACGGGCGCGCGGTCCTCCTCGGCGGCCCGCCAGACCTGCTCCATCACGGCGCGCTCGAGGTCGCCGAGCGTGTTCATCGCCTTGCGGTGCATCGTCACCTCATTCCGCTCACTGCAGGGTCGGCACGGCGTCGAGGACCGTGGTGGACCGGGTCAGGTCCATGATGCCGTGTGCCTCGGCCAGGCCTTCGGGTCGGTGGCTCACCACGACGACGCTGCGCGAGCCGCGGGCCGCCAGCAGGTCGCGCATGACGGCCAGCGCCGTGGGGTGGTCGAGGTGGGCCACCGGTTCGTCGAGCAGCAGCACGGGGCGCCCCGAGAGGAGGGCCCGGGCGATGGACAGTCGCGCTCGTTCCCCGCCGCTCAGCCCACGCCCACCGGCACCCAGCCGGGTGTCCAAGCCGTCGGGCAGACCGGCGAACCATGGCTCCAGACCGGCCGAGCGCAGGGCTTCGACGAGGTCGGGGTCGAGGGCGTCGGGCTGGGCCAGCCGCAGGTTCTCACGCACCGTGGTGGCGAAGACGTGGGGCTCGTCGTCGACGACCGCGAAGAGCCCGCGCACCCGGTCGAGCCGCAGCCGCAGCGCGTCCTGCCCCTCGACGAGGTAGCTGCCCGCGTGGGGGTCGAGCTGCCGGGCGAGCACGGCGAGCAAGGTCGACTTGCCGCAGCCGCTCGGCCCGGTGACGGCGACCACCGCCCCGGGTGCGATCTCGAGGTCGGCCCCGGCGAGCGCAGCGTGGCGCCCGTCCCAGGTCGCGCCCACGCCGCGGAGCCGAAGGTGCGGGACGCCGTCGGCGGTGGAGTCGTCACCGGCCAGCTGCGGGGCCGCGACCGCGGGCCGCTCGTCCAGCAGCTCCGTCAGCCGACGCCCTGCGGCGCCGGCTCGCGCCCAGGCCCGGGCGGACTCCGGAAGGGCGCTGAACACCTCCGAGAGCGCGAACGGCGCGAGCACGAGCAGCGCCGAGACCGGTGCGCCGTGGTCGGTCCGCAAGGCCACGCCCGCACACCCCACCGTCGCGAGCGCGGTCGCGAGCGGCAGGGCCGCCGTGGCCATCGAGCGTCCGCGGCTCTGGGCGCGGGTGGCGCGAGCCACCTGACGCTGGGCGTCCTGCACCCACCCGACCGCCTCGTCCCGGGCACCGACGGCCTGGAGCTCGAGCGACTGGCTGGCGACGAGCTCGGTGACCCGGGCCACCTCGTCGCGCGCGGCCACGAGCTCGTCCATCGACCGGGTCTCGAGACGCCACGCGAGCAGCGTCGTCAGCGCGGCGACGAGCAGGAGTCCTGCCACGACGAGCCCCGCCGCAGGTTCGATCCACGCGCACAGCACCACGGTCGCGAGCGCGGCGAGCGCCGTCGTCACGAACGGCACGGTGACCCGCACCTGCGCCTCCACCCGCTCGGTCAGGTCGTCGACCACCCCGGCGAGCATGGCCGCCCGGCCGCGGCGCGGCAGCCGGGCGGGCGTGAGGGGCACGAGCGCGGCATACAGCTCCGTGCGGGCGGTCGCGAGGTCGTCCAGGGCGGCGTCGTGCGAGCGCAACCGCTCCCAATAGCGGAACACCGGCCGGGCCATGCCGAACGTGCGCACGGCCACGATCGCGGTCAGCAGGGTGAGGATGGCCGGGCGCTCGCTGGCGCGGACGATGAGCCATCCCGACGTCGCGGTGAGCGCGACACCAGAGCCGAGCGCGGTCGCGCCGAGGGCGCCGGCGGCGAGGATGCGGGGCGAGACCCGGGTCATGCCGGCACCCCCGGGGTCGCGGTGGCGCGCAGGGCCACGTGGTGGTCGGCCAGTGCCAGCAGCTCGTGGCGGTGGGTGACGGCGACGACGCAGCGGTGCCGCGCCAGGCCGAGGATCACGCGGTGGGCCACGGCTGCCGACTCGTCGTCGAGGTGGGCGGTGGGCTCGTCGAGCAGCAGCACCTCAGCTCGCGAGAGGCAGGCCCGGGCGAGGACGAGCCTGGCGCGCTGCCCGGCCGAGAACCCGCGGCCGTCGTCACCGAGCGGGGTCTGCAGGCCCGCGGGCTGGGCGGCGACCACGCCGTCGAGGCCGACGTCGCGCAGCACCTCCCAGATCGCGGCGTCGGGCACCGGTCCGGTCCCCAGCGTGAGGTTCTCGCGCAGGCTGCCGACGGTGAGGAACGGGCGCTGGGTCACGAGGTGGGTCGTCCCGGTGCGGACCGTGCCGCTCGCCGGCGTGCGCAGCCCGGCGACGAGCTCGAGGAGGGTGGACTTGCCGCAGCCCGACGGCCCGGTGACGACCGTCAGCCCGGTGCGTGCCGCGAGGTCGACGTCGGCGAGCACCGGTGCGTCCGACCCCGGGTAGGTGTAGGAGAGCCCGCGCACGACGACAGCTTCCGGGCCATCGGCCGCTGGTCCGGGCTGCGGCGGCTCGGTCGGGTCGGAAGCCGGGCGATGGTCCCCACGCTGAGGGGTGGACAGCTGCGGAAGCGCCGAGGCCAGCGCGGCCGCGCCGTCCGCGGCGCTGTGGAACTCCGCCCCCACCCGACGGATCGGCCAGTACGCCTCCGGCGCGAGCAGGATCGCGAGCAGCCCCGTCCCGAGCCCCACCGACCCGTGCGACAGGCGCAGCCCGACGGTCACCGCCACGATGGCCACGCAGATGGTGGCGAGCAGTTCGAGGGCCGCCGAGCTGAGGAAGGCCAGTCGCAGGGTCGCCATCGTCGCGCGACGGTGCCGCTGGCTGACGGAGCCGATGGTCTCCACCTGGCGCTCGCCACGGCCGTACGCCACGAGGGTCGGCAGCCCGCGCACGACGTCGAGGAAGTGCCCGGACAGGTCGGCCAGGGCACCCCACCGGCGGTCCGTGGCGTCGCGGGTGGTCGCCCCGATGAGTGCCGCGAACAGCGGCAGCAGCGGCAGCGTCAGCACGACGACGAGCGCACTCAGCCAGTCGACGAAGGCCAGCGTCACGACCGCCAGCGCCGGCACCACGGAGGCGGTGACGAGGGCAGGGAGGAAGCGCGCGACATACGGCTCCACGCTGGCGGCACCCTGGGAGGCGAGCGTGACGGCTTCCGCCGGTGCGGGGCGGGCGTCGGCCGGGGCGGTGAGCCACCGGGTCAGCAGCTGCTCCCGCAGCGCACTGCTCACCGTCGTGCCCGCCGACGCCGCGACCGTCTCCCCGACGAACGACAGCACCGCGCGCACCACGAGGACGACGACCAGGTATGCCGCGGGGGGTGTCACCGGCTCGCCCCGCACCACCGCGACCACGAGCGCCGAGAGCGCGAAGGCGGTCGCGATCGTCGCGACGCCCTGCGCCACGCCGACCGCTGCGAGGACCCCGAGCGGTCGGCGGGCCTGCGGGACCGCGCGCAGCAGGGCGGGGTCGAACGGACGCATCAGTGGCTCGCGGCAACCGGGATGTGCTGGGTGCCGATGCGCTTGCGGAAGACCCAGTAGGTCCACGACTGGTAGAGCAGGACGATCGGCGTGAAGACCAGGGCGACCCAGGTCATGATCTTCAGCGTGTAGGGAGTGCTCGAGGCGTTCGCGGTGGTGAGTGACCACGCCGCATCGGTGCTGCTCGGCATGACGTCGGGGAAGAGCAGGAGGAAGTACGTCGCGACCGCCATGGCGATCGTGACGAACGTGCCGACGAACGCCCAGCCCTCGCGCCCGCGGAGGTTGGCGGCCAGGGCGCCCACCAGGGCGAGCGCGGCCACCACGGTCGTCACCCACGAGGCGGCGCCACCGTCGGCGGCACCGAGGATCCCCAGCAGGGCCACGGCCAGGACCGCGGTCACCACCCCGGTGCGGGTGGCGATGGCCCGCGCGTCCGCCCGGATCGGCCCTTCGGTCTTCAGTGCCACGAACAACGCGCCGTGGGTGAGGAACAGGCCCAGCGTCACGAGTCCGCCCAACAGGGACACCGGGTTGAGGAGGGTGAAGAGGTTGCCGGTGAACTCCTTGTTGCCGTCGATCGGCAGGCCCCGGACGACGTTGGTCAGCGCGACCCCCCACAGCAGCGCGGGCACCAGCGACCCGACGACGATGGCCGTGTCCCACCGCGCCCGCCACCGCACGTCGTCGCGCTTGCCGCGGTAGTCGAACCCGAGGTTCCGCACGATGAGGGCGACGAGGATCAGCAGGAGTGGCAGGTAGAACGCGCTGAACATCGTGGCGTACCAGTGGGGGAAGGCGGCGAAGGTCGCGCCGCCAGCGGTCAGCACCCACACCTCGTTGCCGTCCCAGACGGGGCCGATGGTGTTGATGAGCACCCGCCGGCGCTTCTCGGTGGTCTCGGCGTCCCCACCACGGCCCAGGACGGGCAACAGCATGCCGACGCCGAAGTCGAACCCCTCCAGGACGAAGTAGCCCGTCCACAGGATGGCGATGATGACGAACCAGACGGTGCTGAGTTCCATGGCGGTGCAGGTCCTCTCGGAAAGTGACGGGGAACGGTTCGGTCAGTACGCGAAGGCGAGGGGTGCTTCGTCGTCCTGGGTGGCCTGGGTCGCGGGCTCCTCGAAGGGGAGCGCGCCTGCCCGCAGGTAGGTGAGGAAGAGCTTGACCTCGACGACGGCCAGCAGGCCGTAGAGCAGGGTGTAGACGACCATCGAGGTCACCACCTCGCCCGCGGCCACCGAGGGGGACACCCCGGTCTTGGTGGCCATCACCCCGAAGACCAGCCAGGGCTGTCGACCGACCTCGGTGAAGATCCACCCGAAGCTGTTGCCCAGGATGGGCAGCAGCGGCGCGGCCAGGATCGCCCAGTGCCACCAGCGCGCCCGGGGGATGCGCTCACCACGGGTGGTCCACAGCGTCAGCAGCGCGATGAGGGCGGCCAGCACGCCGACCCCGATCATCAGCCGGAAGCTCCAGTACGACAGCGGGATGTTCGGCGTGTACGTCGCATCGGCGGTGAGCGGGCTTCCGGTGCCGTACTTCTGCGCGTACTCGGCCTTGAGCTCGTTGATCCCCTGCACGCTGCCGTCGAAGTGGCCGGTCGCGAGGAAGCTCAGCACGCCCGGCACGGTGATGGCGAACTTCTCCTCGGAGCCGTCCAGCGACCCGACGGTGAGCAGGCTGAACGGCGCGTTGCCGTCCGAGCTCTCGTAGAGCGCCTCGGCCGCGGCCATCTTCATCGGCTGGACCTCGGTCATGATCTTGCCCTGCACGTCGCCCGTGACGGCCACACCGAGTCCGGCGACGAGCACCACGACGGCGCCCAGCCGGGTGGCCCGGCGGTACATCCCGGCGTCGGCGCCCACGTCGCGACGACGCAGGTGCCACAGTGCCACGGCCATGACCATCGCCCCACCGACCATGTATGCCGCGATGACGACGTGCGGGAACGTGACCAGCTGGACCTTGTTGGTCAGGACCGCCACGAAGTCGGTCAGCTCGGCCCGCTTGGTCTCGGGGTTGTAGCGGTAGCCGACCGGGTTCTGCATGAAGGAGTTGGCGGCGAGGATGAAGTAGGCCGACAGCAGGGTGCCGATGTGGACGATCCACATGCACGCGGCGTGCAGCTTCTCGGGGATCCGGCCCCAGCCGAAGATCCAGAGGCCGAGGAAGGTCGACTCGAGGAAGAACGCGAGCAGCGCCTCGATGGCCAGGGGTGCGCCGAAGATGTCGCCCACGAACCGGCTGTAGTCGGACCAGTTCATCCCGAACTGGAACTCCTGGACGATGCCGGTCACCAGCCCGAGGGCGAAGTTGATGGTGAAGAGCTTGCCGAAGAACTTGGCCAGGCGCAGGTCGTCCTCACGCCGGCGCCGCACCCACGCGGTGTGGTACCACGCGACGAGCGCCGACATCCCGATCGTCACGGGCACGAACAGGAAGTGGTAGACGGTGGTGATGGCGAACTGCCATCGAGCGAGGTCGAGGTTGTCCATCCGGGCTCCGCGGTCGACTGGGCTACTACATGACGTAGTAGATACTACGCCATGTAGTAGGCAGGTCGACAGGGCCGAAGGTCCCGACCTGGATCCAGTCGGGGGGGGCGTCAGTCCGGGTAGCCCAAGGGGTTGGCGCGCTGCCAGCGCCACTGGTCGACGCACATGTCCTCGATGGTGCGCGTCGCCTTCCACCCCAGCTCGCGCTCGGCCCGGGACGGATCGGCATACGACGCGGCGATGTCACCGGCACGGCGACCCACCACCTCGTGCGGGAGGTCGTGGCCACAGGCCTTCTCGAAGGCGTGCAGCACCTCGAGCACCGAGGTGCCGTGCCCGGTGCCGAGGTTCCAGGTCGACACCCGGTCATCGGTCGCGGCGAGCTTGGTCAGCGCGGCGAGGTGGCCCGCCGCCAGGTCCTCCACGTGGATGTAGTCGCGCAGGCAGGTGCCGTCCGGGGTGTCGTAGTCGTCTCCGAAGATCTCGAGCTTCTCGAGCGTGCCGACCGCCACCTGGGCGATGAAGGGCATGAGGTTGTTGGGGATCCCCGACGGGTCCTCGCCGATCGTGCCCGAGGCGTGCGCACCCACCGGGTTGAAGTAGCGCAGCAGGGCGATGCGCCACCGCTCGTCGGTGCGGGCGACGTCGCGCAGGACCTGCTCGATCATCACCTTGGTCCAGCCGTACGGGTTGGTCGCCGAGGTCGGCAGGTCCTCGGTGAACGGGGGCGTGGCGCTCTCGCCGTAGACGGTCGCCGACGACGAGAACACCAGCCGGAAGCACCCGTGCCGCTGCATCGCCCGCACCAGCGCGAAGGTCGCGTCGAGGTTGGTCTGGTAGTACTCCAGCGGCACGTCGACGCTCTCGCCGACGGCCTTGAGCCCCGCGAAGTGCACGACCGCGTCGAACTTGCGTTCGGCGAAGAGCGACTCGATCTTGTCGCGGTCGGTGAGGTCGAACGCGTGGACCTCCACGGGACCGCCGGTGAGTGCCTCCAGCCGCGGCACCACGGTGGGCTTGGCGTTGGAGAAGTTGTCGACCACGACGACCTCGTGGCCGGCAGCCCTCAGCTGGACGACGGTGTGGGACCCGATGTACCCGGCGCCGCCGGTGACCAAGACGCGCATGGCCCCACCGTATGCCGCCAGCCCGGGTCCCAGCCACGCGTCGCCACCTCGTGGGCACCGGCGCCGTCAGCGACCGTTCCTGGCCCGCTGCACTGTCGGTGCCACGTCCAGTCAGGTGTGGTCGTCTCGTACGGATGGCGGGTGTGGAACCACGTGCGTCCGGTCCACCGCACGGGGTTGACGGCTGCGGGGAACCTGCGCCCGTCTCGGAACCGCGCCACCAGCTCGGTCGGGTACCACTCGAAGGGCTCGACGAGCCGACCATCGTCATCGCTCCGCAGCTCGAGGTGGTAGGCAGTGCCCTCGAGGGCCGTCAGGACGTCCGCGAGCTTGAGCCGCCCCGGCTCGCTCTCCAATCGCGCTTGGTGGGACTTGCTCCACCCCGACAGCACGGCCTGCTCACGCTGGTTCGTGCCGGCAGCGTTGCGCTGGCGGCGCAGGGCCAGGCCGATGCAGTCCAGCAGGGTGAGCGAGTCCTGGACCTCCTTCCACTGGGCGAGGAGCCGGAGTCGACGTGCGGACGCTATGCCGTGCCCCTCAGCGTGGGGCAGGGTGAGGCTGCACCCTGCCCCTCAGGGTGGGGCACGGCATAGCGTCGAAAGATCTACGTTCCGGCTCCTGCTGCCCGGGTCGAGAGGCTGCGCGACCGACCGCGGAACTCGGCGACCAGCGCGCCGTCGGACTCGCGCGTCACCGTCACGTCGGTGATGCCGCTGCGCCCGTAGGCCGCCCGGACCCGGCCCTCCGCGACCAGCACGTCACCGCGGTGCGCCGAGGTGACGAAGGTGATGTCGGCTCCGGCCGCGACCGTCAGGCGTCCGCGAGAGTTGCAGGCCAGCGCGAAGGTCGAGTCGGCCAGGGTGAAGATGAACCCGCCGTGCGCGATGTCGTGCCCGTTGACCATCGAGTCCGTCACGGTCATCCGCACGACTGCGTGGTCCAGCTCGATGACCGTCGCCTCCATCCCCAGCGCACGCGATGCCTCGTCGTCGGCCCACATCGCCCGGACGTGCGTCAGGTCTGCGGGCAACGCGCCGTCCTCGTCCATGGGTCGGAGTCTGGCAGAGACGGTCGGCGCGCCACAGCGGAAGGTGCGCCGTGGTGGTGGACCACGGCGCACCCCCCCAGGGCTCCCTGCTGGGTCAGGTCAGGGGCGTCACGGCCTGCACGAACTCGTTCGTGAAGGTCTTGGCCAGGTCGATCGACTTGCCCTTGACCTTCGGGTTGAACTCACTGAGCACCGCGAGGCAGGTGGGCGGACCGTCCGCGGGCATCAGGCCGGTCGGGTTGAAGATCCCGCGCTCGCTGTCCAGCGCCTTGACGTACGCGGCCTTCCCGACGCCCTTGTAGTAGTCAGCCGGCATCTGGTCGGCGATCTGGGCCCCGGTGTGGCCCTGGATCCAGGTCAGGGTCGCGACGTAGGCGTTGACCAGCTTCTGCACGGTGGCCTTGTTGGCGTTCACCCAGTCGGTCGGCATGTAGAGCGACGTCGCCGGGTAGGTCCCGCCGAGGGCGGCCTTGGAGCCCTCCGCCGTACGCATGTCGAGCAGGATGAAGGCGGTGCCGTCGGACAGCGCCTGGGAGACCGTCGGCTCGGTGGTCATGCCGCAGTCGATGGCCTTCTGCTTCATCGCCGCGAGGAACGTCTGGCCCGCACCCACGCCACGACGGGTCTCCTGGCTCGGGTCGACGCCGTTCTTCTTGCTGAGGTACTGGGTGAGGAAGTCGGTCGAGGACCCCGTGTCCGTGATGCCGAGCTGGCGACCCTTGAAGTCGGCCGGGCTGGTCACCTTGCCCTTGAGGTCACTACGGCACAGTTCCACCTCGCCCGGGATCTGGAGCATCGACACGACGGCCTCGGAGGACTTGCCCTGCGCCTGGAGGGCGATGTTGTGGTCGTAGAAGCCGCCCACGCCCTGGACCTGCCCGGCGAGCATGTTCTGGGTGGCGTCGCCGCCGGCCGGCTCGTCGATGAGGTTCACGTTGACGCCGGCCTTGTCGTAGTAGCCCAGCCGCTTGGCGAGCATGAACGGCAGGTAGATCTGCTTGCTCATGCCGCCGACCATGATCGTGACAGCCGGACCGGTGGCCTTCGAGCTGCTGCTGCTGCTGGCGCCGCCGGCCGCTGCGGCCCCGGACGAGCCCGAGGCGTTGTTGGCACACGCGGCCATGGTGGTGGCGGCGAGGAGTGCCGTGGCTGCGGCACCGATTCGCTTGGTGTTCATGAACTCTCCTTTGAGTGAACGGGGGAACTGCTGTGCTGTGGTGTCGTGGTGCGGATTGCCGGAGCGCGGTCGGCGCAGGGGTCACTCGATGGCCGCACCTCCGTGCATCTGCGGCGGACGCCACCTCAGGAGGCGACGCTCGAGGAGCGTGATGAGTCCTTCGGCGGTCAGCGCGATCACGGCGACCAGGACCATGCCGGCGAGCACGCCGTTCATGTCGAAGTTGTTCTGCGACGAGCGGATCAGCAGGCCCAGGCCCTGGTTGGCGCCGAGGATCTCCCCGACCAGCGCACCGATGAGGGCGAACCCGAAGCTGATGTGCAGGCTGGCGAGGATCCAGGTGAAGGCCGAAGGCAGGACGACGTCCTTGGTCACCTGCCAGCGCGAGGCGCCGAGGAGCCGGGCGTTGGCGATCAGGTTGCGGTCCACCTCGCGGGCCCCTTGGAAGGCGTTGAAGAACACGCCGAAGAAGACCAGGACGACGGCGAGCATGACCTTGGACTGGATCCCGAAGCCGAAGGCGACGGTGAAGATCGAGCCCAGGATGATGCGCGGGATGGAGTTGGCCGCCTTGAGGAACGGCGCGAACAGCTCGGAGAGCAGCCTGACCCGGCCGAGGGCGATGCCGCACACCACGCCCAGAACCGACCCGATCGCGAAGCCGAGGACGGCCTCCTCGAGGGTGACGAGGATCTGGTCCAGCAGCGAGCCCTGCGCCGTGCCGACGGTGACCCAGTCGTGCAGCGTCGTCCAGACGCCGGTCGGCTCGCCCCAGAAGAAGGGATCCACGATCTTCGCGTTGACGCACAGCTGCCAGGTGACGAGCAGCGTCGCCAGGATCGCGACGCGGACGACCGCCAGCGTCAGCCTCCGACGCAGCGCACGCTGCCGGGGCGAGACGCTGCCGGTGGGGACCTCGGTGGGAGGGAGCTGCGCCGCGAGGGCGTCCAGGTCCCCGGAGGTGGACGTGTCGATGGTGCCCATCACGACGCCACCTCCGCCATCCGGGTGGTGCGGGCGTAGGCCTCGGCCACCTCGGCCCGCAGGGCCTCCCAGATCTGCTCGTACAACCGGGTGAACCTCGGGTCGAACCGGATCTCCTGGACGACCCTCGGGCGGGGCAGGTCGATCTCGAACTCGGCCTTGACCGTCCCCGGTCCGGCGGTGAGGACCACCACCTTGTCAGCGAGCGCGATGGCTTCCTCGAGGTCGTGGGTCACGAACACGACTGCGGGCTTGGTCTGGTCCCACAGCTGGAGCAGCTCGGTCGACATGATCGCCCGGGTCTGCACGTCCAAGGCACTGAACGGCTCGTCCATCAACAGGATTCGCGGCTGGTTGATCAGGGACTGCGCGAGGGCGACGCGCTTGCGCATACCGCCGGACAGCTGGTGGGGATACCGGTCCTCGAACCCGCTGAGCCCGACTCGGCGCAGCCAGTCGCGGGCCAGGGCAGTGGCCTCGGCTCGGCTTGCCCCCCGGTAGGCCGGTCCGGCGGCGACGTTGTCGAGCACCGACCGCCACGGGAAGACGGCGTCCTGCTGGAAGACGAATCCGGTGTGGGTGTCGATCCCCTTGACCGGGGCCCCGTCGACCAGCGCCTCCCCGCGAGACGGGCGCTCGAGCCCGGAGACCAGGGTCAGGGTGGTCGACTTGCCGCACCCGGTGGGACCGACGACGGCACAGAACTGGCCCTCCTCGACGGTCAGGGACAAGTCCTTCAGGGCGGTGTACGTGCCCCCGTCCGCGGTCGCGAACTTCTTCGTGACGTTGCGCAGTTCGATGGCCGCCATTGGCCCGACCTTCTTTCCTCGACGATGAGTTGCGTCACCGTAGGAGCGGGCCGTCACGACCCGGAAGCCTTGTGTGCGTTGGCTCCGTATGCCGCGATACACATGGTTTTGTGCGTTCTGCTCAGCCATGCTGGGGCGGGCGTCGCAGACGGCGTCCGACCCGGGTCGAGAACCCCTGCGCGAGAGGGTGAGGTATGCCGCGACTGGGTCGCACCCTGGCTTCCCGGATCCTCTTTGCGGTCCTCGGGATCATTGCCGTGACGATGGCGCTCGGGCTGGGCCTGTTCAGCCGGGCCGCGAGCCGGGCGACCGATGCCCAGGCCAAGGAACAGGCCCGCAGCATCGCCGTGTCGCTGGGCCACGTCCCCGAGGTGGCCCGGGCCGTCGTGTCGGGCGACCCGGGGCAGACCCTGCGCGGCCTGGCGGAGGCGGTGCGGCGGGACTCCGGAGCGTCCTACGTCGTCATCATCGGCAGCGACGGCGTGCGGTACTCCCACCCCAACCCGGACCTGATCGGCCGCCGGATCGAGGAGCCGGTCGTCGCCCTGGACGGCCACGTGCACACCGGGATCGACAACGGCAGCCTGGGCCGCTCGGCGAACGCCCGCGCGCCCATCCTCGATGCCGCCGGCACACCGGTCGGCGAGGTGTCAGTGGGGTTGCTGGAGTCCGAGGTCGGGGTCCGCTTCAGCCACGAGATGGCCGACATCGTGCTGTACAGCGGTGCCGCGCTGGCCCTGGGCGTGGTCGCCTCCCTCCTGTTGGCCCGGGCCATCAAACGGGTGACCTTCGGGCTCGAGCCGTCTGAGATCGTGGCGCTGGTGCAGGAGCGCGAGGCCATGTTGCACGGCATCCGCGAAGGGGTGCTCGGCGTGGACGCGACCGGCCGGATCAACGTCCTCAACGAGGAGGCGAGACAGCTCCTCGACATCTCGACGGCGGTGATCGGACAACGGGTGGTCGACGTTCTGCCTGCCGGGAGGCTGCGCCGGATCATCCTGGGCGAGGTGGAGGGCCCCGACCTGGTCGCCGTGACCGACGAGCACCTGCTCGTGCTCAACCGGATGCCCGTCGTCGTCGGCGAGCGACGCGCCGGGTGGGTGGTGACGATCCGCGACCGGACCGAGCTCGAGGCCCTGCTCCGGCAGCTCGACTCCGTCGAGGGCCTCACTACGGCGCTCCGGGCCCAGGAGCACGAGTTCTCCAACCGGCTGCACGTCCTGTCGGTGCTCCTCGAGCTCGGCGAGGTCGAGGAGGCCACCCGCTACAGCCACCAGCTGCAGGTCGACACCCACCTGGTCGGCGAGGAGGTGCGGTCCCGGATCGGGTCTCCGGTGGTCACGGCACTCCTGATCGCCAAGACCACGGTCGCGGCCGAACGCGACGTCGTCGTGCGTCTCGACCCGGCCAGCCGGCTGACCACCCGTGCGGTGGACGAGATCCCGATCGTGACGGTGTTGGGCAATCTCATCGACAACGCCGTCGACGCCGTCGCCGACGACGCGACGAGCACGGCATCCCACCCCCGCGGGGTGGTGACCGTGAGCCTCGGCTGCCAGGGCGCGGAGGTGCGGATGTCGGTCCGCGACACCGGACCCGGGATCGCGCCGGAGCGGCTCGGCGACGTGTTCCTCGACGGGTTCTCGACCAAGGAGCCGCGCCGCGGCATGCGCCGGGGCGTGGGGCTGGCCCTGGTGCACCGGCTGGTCACCCGCGAGGGAGGCACGATCACCGCCACGAGCCCGGGTGGCGCCCAGTTCGACGTGACCTTGCCCCTGCGCACCGGTCGGGGAACGCCATGATCCGTGTCCTCGTCGTGGACGACGACTACCACGTGGCCCGGGCCCACGCGCTCAGCGTCGGTCGGCTCGACGGGTTCACCGTCGTGGGGGAGGCCCACACGGGAGCCGAGGCCGCGGACCTCGTGGCGTCGACGCAGCCAGACCTGCTCCTGCTCGACATGTACCTGCCTGACTTCAACGGTCTCGAGCTGGTGCGTCGCCTCTCCGCACAGGAGGGCAGCCAGCCCGACTTCCTGCTCGTCACGGCCGCGCGCGACATCGACTCGGTCCGCGCTGCCATGCAGCTGGGGGCCTTCTACTACCTCGTCAAGCCGTTCAGCTTCGTCGCCCTGCGCGAGCAGCTGGAGGCCTACCGCACCTGGACCGAACGCCTCGGACGGGAGGACGAGGCGGACCAGGAGGTCGTCGACACGTTGTTCAGCCTCCGGGGCACGGCCCCGCGTCGCGCGGCCGTGACCCGCTCGATGCCGCCGACGATGGCGCGGGTGCTTGAGATCGTCACCTCGGCCCAGACCTCCGTCGGTGCGTCCGAGGTGGCCGAGGAGCTCGGAGCCAGTCGGCCCACGGCGCAGCGCTACCTCGCCGCCCTGGTGAGCAAGCAGCTGCTCGACCTCGACCTCAGCTACGGCAGCACCGGTCGACCGGAGCACCGCTACCTGCCCCGGCGGCGCTGAGCCCGGCTGCCGGGAGCGACGGTCAGGGCGCGCTTCGGTGGCGTTTACGATGACCGCATGACCACGGCAACGGCGCCCAGCACCCACCCGCTCGTCGACAAGCACGCGGAGCTGCTCGCCCAGGCGACCACGGCCCTTGCGGAGCGGTCGTACTTCAGCCGCTTCCCCGAGTCGCCGTCGCCGCGCGTCTACGGCGAGGGCGCTGCGGAGGCCGGCCAGGCGGCATACGAGGCGTTGCGGGACAACGCGTTCGGCGGTCTCGGCGACGTGCGCACCGATGGTGACTGGGTCGGCGAGGAGGTCTCGCCGTACGGCCCGGCGCTGGGGATCACCTACCCGCACCTCGACGTCGACGCGGCGCTGCTGGCCGCGACCGAGGCGATGCCGGCCTGGCGCGACGCGGGGGCCCGCACCCGCGCTGCGGTGTGCGTCGAGATCGTGGAGCAGATCAACGCGCGGTCGTTCGAGATCGCCCACTCGGTGATGCACACCACCGGCCAGCCGTTCGTCATGGCGTTCCAGGCCGCAGGACCACACGCCCAGGACCGTGCGCTCGAGTCGATCGTCGCCGGGCTCGTCGAGCAGGAGCGGGTGCCGAGCTCGGTCGTCTGGGAGAAGCCCGGTCGCGACAAGGAGGGCAACCCGGCCCCGCTGCGGATGCAGAAGGACTACCGCGTCGTGCCGCGTGGCGTCGCCCTCGTCATCGGCTGCAACACCTTCCCGACGTGGAACGGCTACCCGGGACTGTTCGCCTCGCTGGTCACCGGCAACCCCGTCATCGTCAAGCCACACCCGCGGGCCATCCTCCCCCTCGCCATCTCCGTGGCGGTGTGCCGCGAGGTGCTCTCCGCCGCAGGCTTCAGCGCCGACCTCGTGCAGCTCGCACCGGAGGCTGACGGCGAAGGGCTGGCCAAGGTGCTCGCCGAACGCGACGAGGTGCGGATCATCGACTACACCGGCGGCCCGACCTTCGGCGCGTGGCTCGAGGAGAACGGCGCCGTGCGTGGCCAGCTGGTCTACACCGAGAAGGCCGGCGTCAACACGGTCGTCGTCGACTCCACGGACAACCTGCGCGGCGTGCTGGGCAACCTCGCCTTCTCGCTCACGCTCTACTCCGGCCAGATGTGCACCACCCCGCAGAACCTGTACGTGCCGCGCGATGGCATCGCGACCGACGAGGGCCACGTGTCGTTCGAGGACTTCGGTGGCCGCCTGGCCGCCGCCGTCGGCAAGCTCACCGGTGACGACGCCCGCGCCGTCGAGCTGCTCGGCGCGACGGTCAACGACGGGGTGCGCGCCAACGCCGCGGGCCTCGCCGCGCTCGCCGAGGAGGCCGGCGGCGCGGTCGTGCTGGACTCGCGCGAGGTCAGCCACCCGGCATACCCCGACGCCATCGTGCGCGCCCCGGGCCTCGTGAGCATGGACGCCAGCCGCGAGGACGTGTACACCCAGGAGTGCTTCGGCCCGGTCACCTTCCTCATCGCGACGAGCGGCACCGACCAGTCGCTCGCGCAGTTCCGCGACACGGTGCGCGAGCACGGGGCGATGACGGCCGCGGTCTACTCCACCTCCGAGGACGTCCTCGACGCCGCCCGGGACGCCGCCGCCGATGCGGGGGTCGCGTTGTCCGAGAACCTCACCGGGCCGGTGTTCGTCAACCAGACCGCGGCGTTCTCCGACTTCCACGGCACCGGCGCCAACCCCGCGGCCAACGCGGCCTACGTCGACGCGGCATTCGTGGCGAACCGGTTCCGGGTCGTCACCTCGCGCCGCCACGTCTAGTTCGGTAAACCCCGCGCGTCTGGCACGATCGGCACATGAACTTCGTCATCAAGGTCGCGGTCAACGCCGTCGCACTGTGGGTCGCAGCGTGGTTGCTGCCCGGGATCAGCTTCGGGGACGGCAAGTTCGGCTCGAAGTTCGCGACCATCCTGCTCGTCGCGCTCGTCTTCGGTCTGGTCAACGCCATCGTCAAGCCGATCGCGAAGTTCCTCAGCTTCCCGGTGATCATCCTGACGCTGGGCCTGTTCACCTTCATCGTCAACGCCTTCATGCTGCAGCTGACGGAGTGGATCGCTGACCCGCTCGGCCTGAGCTTCACGATCAACCACTTCTTCTGGGACGCCGTCCTCGGTGCCATCGTCATCACGATCGTGTCGATGGTCCTCGGCTGGGTGCTCCCCGACGGCGACGACGACTGACATGGGTGACAGTGAGGTCGGCCTGCGCGCGGCCCTCGACCAGGTGCCCGCCTACGTGCCCGGCAAGCCCGCGGGCGCGCCCGACGGAGTGACCGCCTACAAGGTCTCCTCGAACGAGAACCCGTACCCGCCGCTGCCCTCGGTGCTCGAGGTCGTCCGCGAGGCAGCGGGCAGCATCAACCGCTACCCCGACATGGCGGTCACCGAGCTCACCCAGGCGCTCGCCGAGTCCCTCGGGGTGCCGGCCGAGCACGTCGCCACCGGCACCGGTTCGGTCGGGGTCCTCGGTCAGGTCATCGCCGCCACCTGCGACCCCGGCGACGAGGTGGTCTACGCCTGGCGCTCCTTCGAGGCCTACCCGATCGTCACCGCGCTCGCCGGTGCGCAGTCGGTGCAGGTCGGGCTCGACGACCACGCGCGCCACCGCCTCGACGCCATGGCCGCGGCGATCACCGACCGCACCAAGGTCGTCATCGTGTGCACCCCGAACAACCCCACCGGGCCGATGGTCACCCACACCGAGCTGGAGCGCTTCCTCGAGGCGGTGCCGAGCCGGGTGCTCGTGGTCATCGACGAGGCGTACCTCGAGTTCGTCACCGACCCCGAGGCGCCCCGCAGCCTCGAGCTCTACCGCGACCGCCCCAACGTCATGGTGCTGCGCACCTTCTCCAAGGCCTACGGTCTGGCCGGCCTGCGCGTCGGGTATGCCGTGGCGCACCCCCAGGTCGCGGCCGCCCTGCGCAAGACGGCCACGCCGTTCGGGGTGAACTCGATCGCCCAGGCGGCGGCGGTGGCGTCGCTCAAGGCGTTCGACGAGCTCAAGGAGCGGGTCGACGCCCTGGTCGCCGAACGCACCCGGGTGGTCGAGGCCCTGCGTGGCCAGGGCTGGTTCATCCCCGAGACCCAGGCGAACTTCGTCTGGTTCGGGCTCGGCGAGCGTTCCGCTGACTTCGCCGCGGCGGCCCAGGAAGCCGGGCTCACCCTGCGCCAGTACGGCACCGACGGGGTGCGCGCCACCATCGGCGAGACCGGGGCGAACGACGTGCTCATCAAGGTCGCCGGCGACTTCCTCGCGGAGCACCCGGTCGACTCAGCCTGACCGTCGTCCCTTTGGGGGAGGTGCAGCGGCCGGGCCCGGGAGGACAGTCGGGTGAACACTCCCGGAGGGCCTGCCATGACCGATGTGACCGACGTCCGCCCCGTCATCCCCGACTTCTCGGGACCCCAGCTGGCCCCGGGCGATGACGGGTTCGACCACGCCCGTCAGGTGTTCAACGCCATGGTCGACCGGACCCCCGCGCTGATCGCGACCTGCCGGACGCCGCGGGACGTGGCCTCCGCGATCGCCTACGCGCGCTCGTCCGGCCTGCCGCTCTCCGTCTACGGAGGTGGCCATTCGGTCAACGGCTCGGCGGTGCTCGACGGCGGCGTGTGCGTCGACCTGCGCGGGCTCCGCGACGTCGTGGTCGACCCCGAGGCGGCGACGGCGCAGGTGGGCGGCGGATGCACGTGGGGCGAGGTCGACGCCGCCACCCAGGCGCACGGCCTGGCGGTGACCGGGGGACGGGTGTCGACGACGGGAGTCGGTGGTCTCGCCCTCGGGAGCGGGAGCGGCTGGATCGAGCGCAGGCTGGGGTTCACCTGCGACAACCTCATCGAGGCACAGGTCGTGACTGCGGACAGCCGGATCGTGACCGCCTCGGAGACCGAGAACCCCGACCTCTTCTGGGCCCTGCGCGGCGGAGGGGGGAACTTCGGGGTCGTGACCCGCTTCACGCTGCGGTTGCACCCGATCGGCCCGATCATCTTCGGCGGCATGCTCATGTACCCGGCGGCGATGGGAGCCGCCGTGCTGCGCAACTTCCGTGACTTCATCGCCGACGCCCCCGACGAGGTGGGCGGAGGGGTCGCCTTCGTCACCGCACCGCCGATCGAGATGGTGCCCGAGCCGGCCCGCGGGAAGCCGGCGGTGGGCGTGATCGTGGCCTACACCGGGCCGCTCCCCGATGCCGAGTCGGTGCTGGCCCCGCTGCTGGGGTTCGGGGCGCCCGTGTTCGCCCAGGTGGGGYCGATGCCCTACGTGGCCCTCCAGCAGATGCTCGACGACGCCAACCCGCACGGCATGCAGAACTACTGGACGGCCGACTTCCTCGACGAGCTGCCCGACGAGGCGGTCGACACGCTCGCGTCCCTGGCAACAGCTCCGGTGTCGCCCCTCAGCCAGGTCATCATCGTGCCCGGCGGTGGGGCCGTCGCCCGCGTGCCCGAGGACCAGACCGCCTTCGGGGAGCGCCAGGCGCCGTTCAACATCCACTACCTGTCGATGTGGCCGGACCCGGCCGACACGGAGGCCAACATCGCCCACACCCGCGCCCTGGCGTCGGCGCTGAAACCGTGGACGTCGGGCCGGGTCTACCTCAACTTCATCGGTGACGAGGGCACGGAGCGGGTCCAGAGCGCCTTCGGCAAGGACAAGCTCGCCCGCCTCCAGGGGATCAAGGCGGTGTGGGACCCCGACAACGTGTTCCGGCACAACCAGAACATCGCTCCGGCCGTCTGAGCGACCACCCCCCCAAGTAGTCGGAGACGCCCCGGCGCGACAGACTGGGCGCATGGTCGACACCTGGCTCCCGCCCTATCTCGCCCGTCCCGACCGCTACGGTCCGATGCCCTACCGGAAGGTCGGGCAGAGCGGTCTGCGGTTGCCGGCCGTCAGCCTCGGCATGTGGCACAACTTCGGTGACGACAAGCCGTTCGACGTACAGCGCGCGATCCTGCGGCGGGCCTTCGACATCGGCATCACGCACTTCGACCTCGCCAACAACTACGGGCCGCCCTACGGCAGCGCGGAGGTCAACTTCGGCCGCCACTTCGCCGCCGACTTCCGGCCCTACCGCGACGAGCTCATCATCAGCTCCAAGGCCGGCTGGGACATGTGGCCCGGCCCCTACGGCGACGGCGGCTCGCGCAAGTACCTCATCGCCAGCCTCGACCAGACGCTGCGGCGCACCGGGCTCGACTACGTCGACATCTTCTACTCCCACCGTCCCGACCCCGACACCCCGCTCGAGGAGACGATGGGTGCGCTGGCGAGCATCGTGAAGCAGGGCAAGGCGCTGTATGCCGGCATCTCCAGCTACGGTCCCGAGCTCACCGCCCGGGCGGCGGACCTCCTCGACGAGATGGGCGTGCCGCTGCTCATCCACCAGCCGTCCTACTCGATGCTCAACCGGTGGGTCGAGGGCGGCCTGCTCGACACCCTCGGGGAGCGCGGCATCGGCTGCATCGCGTTCAGCCCGCTCGCGCAGGGGATGCTGACCGACAAGTACCTCGGCGGCATCCCGGAGGGGTCGCGGGCGAGCCAGGGCAAGTCGCTGTCGCCCGACCTGCTCAGCGAGGAGACCTTGACGCACGTCCGCAAGCTCAACGACCTCGCGTCCGAGCGCGGGCAGTCGCTCGCCCAGCTGGCGCTGGCCTGGGCGCTGCGCGACGACCGCGTGACCTCCGTGCTGATCGGGGCCTCGTCGGTCGGCCAGCTCGAGGACTCGGCTGCGGCGGTGGGCAACCTGAAGTTCAGCGACGCGGAGCTCGAGGAGATCGACCGCGACGCAGTCGAGGCGGGCATCGACCTCTGGCGCACCCAGTCCCGCCTCACCTGACCGCCGCTCCACCAGCACAGGAGTCCGGATTCTGAGATTTTCCGTCGTCCCGATATCTTGGCCCTGCAAGGCCAACCTGTGAGCGCCGCCACAAGCGTGCGCCCACATCAGCCGCCACAGGCCGGCGGAGACCCCGCCCGGGTGAAGAAGGAGTTCCAGTGAGCGACAACGCAGTCGCCGGCGCCACGAGCGTCGACCATGAGGACGAGGTGCTCGCCGAGCTGACCGCCCCGGTCCCGGAGGTCGGTGACGGCGGACCCGAGATGGTCCAGCTGCTGACCCCCGAGGGGCAGCGCGTCGAGAACACCGAGTACGACGAGTACGTCAAGGACCTCACCGACGAGGACCTGCGCGGCTTCTACCGCGACCTCGTGCTGATCCGTCGCGTCGACGCCGAGGCCACCGCGCTCCAGCGCCAGGGCGAGCTCGGCATCTGGGCCAGCCTGCTGGGCCAGGAGGCGGCGCAGGTCGGCTCCGGTCGCGCGATGCGCCCGCAGGACTACGCCTTCCCGACCTACCGCGAGCACGGTGTCGCCTGGTGCCGCGGGGTCAACCCGCTCAACCTGCTCGGCCTGTTCCGTGGCGTCAACCACGGCGGCTGGGACCCGAACGAGAAGAACTTCCACCTCTACACGATCGTCATCGGCGCCCAGACGCTGCACGCCACCGGCTACGCGATGGGCATCCAGCGCGACGGCGACGTCGGCACCGGCGACGACGAGCGCGACGCCGCCGTGATCGCCTACTTCGGTGACGGCGCCACCGCCCAGGGCGACGTCAACGAGTCCTTCGTCTACGCCGCGGTCAACAACGCCCCGGTCGTCTTCTTCTGCCAGAACAACCAGTGGGCCATCTCCGAGCCCAACGAGCGCCAGACCCGCATCCCGCTCTACCAGCGCGCTCGCGGCTTCGGCTTCCCGGGCGTGCGGGTCGACGGCAACGACGTCCTGGCCGTCTACGCGGTGACGCAGCAGGCCCTCAACGCGGCTCGCTCGGGCAACGGCCCCACGTTCATCGAGGCCTACACCTACCGCATGGGTGCCCACACCACCTCGGACGACCCCACCAAGTACCGCGTCTCCGCCGAGGTCGAGGTGTGGAAGCACCGTGACCCGATCGAGCGGCTGAAGTCCTACCTCGTGCACACCCAGAAAGCCGACCAGGCCTTCTTCGACGCTATCGAGGTCGAGGCCGACGCCCTGGCCGTCGAGGTCCGCGAGGGCTGCCTCTCGATGCCCGACCCGACCCCCGACTCGATGTTCGACCACATCTACGTCGAGGAGCACCCGGTCGTCGAGGCCGAGCGCAAGGAGTTCGCTGCCTACCACGCCGGCTTCGAGGGCGAGGGGAGCCACTGATGAGCACCATGACGATCGCCAAGGGCATCAACAACGGCCTGCGCGCCGCCATGGAGCGCGACCCCAAGGTCGTGCTCATGGGTGAGGACATCGGCAAGCTCGGTGGCGTCTTCCGCGTCACCGACGGCCTCCAGAAGGACTTCGGCGAGGACCGCGTCATCGACACCCCGCTCGCGGAGGCCGGCATCGTCGGCACCGCGATCGGTATGGCGCTGCGTGGCTACCGACCCGTCGTGGAGATCCAGTTCGACGGGTTCATCTACCCGGCGTTCGACCACATCGTCAGCCAGGTCGCCAAGATGCGCGCCCGTTCGCTCGGCAAGGTCAAGCTGCCGATGGTCATCCGCATCCCGGTCGGCGGTGGCATCGGGGCGGTCGAGCACCACTCCGAGTCCAACGAGGCCTACTTCGCGCACACGGCGGGCCTCAAGGTCGTCTGCTGCTCGAACGCCGAGGACGCCTACTGGATGATCCAGCAGGCCATCGAGTCCGACGACCCGGTGCTCTTCTACGAACCCAAGCGTCGTTACTGGGACAAGGGCGAGGTCGACGAGTCGGCCGCTCCGCGTGAGCTGCTCAAGGCGCAGGTATGCCGCGAGGGCGGCGCCGCGACGCTCGTCGCCTACGGCCCGATGGTCAAGACCTGCCTGCAGGCTGCCGAAGCCGCCGCCGCCGAGGGCAAGGACCTCGAGGTCATCGACCTGCGGTCGCTCAGCCCGCTCGACCTCGACACGGTCGCCGCGTCGGTGGAGAAGACCGGGCGCGCCGTCATCGTCCACGAGGCCTCCACGTTCCTCGGGATGGGTGCCGAGATCGCCGCGGCCCTGCAGCAGCGCTGCTTCTACCACCTCGAGGCACCCGTGCTCCGGGTCGGCGGCTACAACCTGCCGTACCCGCCGAGCAAGCTCGAGGAGGAGTTCCTCCCCGACCTCGACAGGGTGCTCGACGCCGTCGACCGCTCGCTGGCCTTCTGAGAGGGGCGCGAAAACCCATGGCAGTCAAAGAGTTCAAGCTTCCCGACCCGGGTGAGGGCCTGACCGAGGCCGAGATCGTCACCTGGAACGTCAAGGTCGGCGACACGGTCAAGGTCAACGACATCATCGTCGAGATCGAGACCGCGAAGTCGCTGGTCGAGCTGCCGGTGCCGTTCGCCGGCACCGTCACCGCGCTGCACGTCTCCGAGGGCGACACGGTCGAGGTCGGCACGCCGATCATCTCGGTCGACACCGCCGGCGGGGCAGCGCCCGTGCAGGACGCCCCCGCGACCGACGCCGTGGAGCCCGGCATCGAGGCGAGTGAGGAGGAGCCCGAGATCGAGGAGGGCAAGATCGGCGGCACCACGTCGACCGGTCGCACCGCCGTCCTCGTCGGTTACGGCGTCAAGCAGACCGAGGCCAAGCGTCGTCCGCGCAAGACCGCGCCGGGCGGGAGCCTCCCGGCCAAGGTCGAGGCACCCGAGCTCTCCGGCAAGGGCACCGACGTCGCCATCGAGCCCGTCGAGATCCCGGTCGCCCGCGAGGGTGGGGTCCGCGCCCTGGCCAAGCCGCCGGTCCGCAAGTACGCCAAGGACCTCGGCATCGACCTGGCCGCCGTCGTCGGGTCCGGTGAGGGCGGCATCATCAGCCGGTCGGACGTCGACGCCCACGCGAGCGGTGCCGGCGCGGCCGGCAACGCCGCCATCGGCATCGCCCCGGTCGCTCCGGCTGGCGGCGCGGCTCCCGGCCAGCCGGCATACGTGCCTCCGGTGTTCACCCGGGGCGGGGAGCGCGAGACGCGCATCCCGATCAAGGGCGTGCGCAAGATGACGGCACAGGCGATGGTGGGCAGCGCGTTCACCGCGCCGCACGTCACCGAGTGGGTCACCATCGACGCCACGGCGACCATGGAGCTCGTCGAACGGCTCAAGAAGGACCGTGAGTTCAAGGACGTCAAGGTCACGCCGCTGCTGGTGCTGGCCAAGGCGATGACCGTGGCGCTGCGCCGCCACCCGGAGATCAACGCCACCTGGGACGAGGCCGCCCAGGAGATCGTGGTCAAGAACTACGTGAACCTCGGCATCGCTGCCGCCACCCCGCGCGGGCTGATCGTCCCGAACATCAAGGACGCCGACCAGATGTCGATGCGGCAGCTGGCCGAGGCCATCGGTGCGCTGACGGCCACGGCGCGCGAGGGTCGCACCCAGCCGGCCGAGATGTCGGGTGGCACGATCACGATCACCAACGTGGGCGTCTTCGGCGTCGACACCGGCACGCCGATCATCAACCCCGGTGAGGCGGCGATCCTCGCGTTCGGCGCGATCCGCCGCCAGCCCTGGGTGGTCACGGCCGCCGACGGCAGCGAGACGATCGAGCCCCGCTGGGTCACCCAGCTGGCCCTGTCGTTCGACCACCGGCTGGTCGACGGCGAGCTCGGCAGCAAGTTCATCGCTGACGTCGGCGCGATCCTGGCCGACCCCGCGCGGGGCCTCGTCTGGGGCTGACCCCACGACGCTGGCTCACCCTGCATCCGCGACGACGCTCCGGGACTCCCGGCGCGTCGTCGCGTGGTCGGGCCACGAGGCCGAGTGGGTCAGGTGATGAGCCGCCAGCCCGACCAGCCGGTGCTGACCAGGCTTGCCGTGCTGAGCCGTCCGCCCGGCAGGCCACGGTAGAGCCACATGGCTCCGTCAGTACTGCGCGCGAGCAGGTCGGAGAGGCCGTCACCGGTGAGGTCGCCCAGGCTGCCGACCCAGTTCATGACCCCCCACCCACACGAGAGCGTGCGGCTGGTGCCCAGCCCCGCCGCCGCAGTGCCGGGGTAGAAGCGGATGCACCCGTCGGAGAGCACGCCGAGCGCATCCGGGCGGCGGTCGCCGTTGAGGTCGCCGATCCCGACCAGCTTCTGAGCCGCCCAGCCGGCCCCGACCTGCTTGACCAGGCGCAGGGTCGTGGGGCCGGTGAAGCGGTAGAGATAGAGCTTGCCGTTCTGCCGTATGGACCACAGGTCGGGGCGGCCGTCGCCCGTGGTGTCCCCGGGGGTGGCGAGCACGTCGCCGCCCCAGCCGGTGCCGATCTCGATCCGGGAGCCGAAGGTGCCCGCACCCCGGCCCGGGTAGAGGAAGAGCTTGATGCCGCTCAGGGCCAGGAGGTCGGTGCGTCGGTCGCCGGTCAGGTCTCCCGGTGAAGCCAGCTGGCTGACGAAGTTCCACCCCTTCCCCGAGACCCAGGGGCCGAGGAAGCTCCCGCGTCCCGTGCCGGGGAAGCTGTAGAGCTTCGTGTCGCCGGACACCGCGATCAGGCCGGTCCGGCCGTTGCTCACCCAGTCACCGCGCACCCCGGTGGCGGGCGGGGTTGCGCAGCCATAGACCTCGACGTCATCGAGGTCGAGCGTGCTCAGAGTGCCACTCTCCTCGATGTCCCACGTGTGGTCGAGCGTGACCGCGAGGCGCCGAGGGGACCCGCTCACGAGCGCCGTGACATCCAGGTGGAAGGACGTCCACGACTGCGTCAGGGGTACCTCGAACCAGTCCCACTGGCGCTGGACCGCCACGTTGAGGCCGGCCGGTGCCGTCGGGGCAGACCGCGCCTTGAAGGCGAGCACGACCGGTCCCGTTCCGCTGACCTGGACCTCGCCCGACTGGTAGATGGTCCCTCTGTCGGGACCCAAGGCGACCGACCGGGTGTAGAAGCCGCCATTCTCGGGATCGTAGATCCCTGCGCGGTTGAAGTCGTCGAGATAGTACGTGGGGCCGCGCACGAACCCGGGCGGGCAGACGGTGCTGAGCTGGACGGCGGGCGGGACGACGTCAGCCGTCAGGGCGCTGCTCGGTGGTGCCAGCGCCCCGATCGCCGCCAGCGCGGTCATGCTGACCAGCGCGGCCCGAACCCGTCCCCATCGCACAGGAGTCATGGCGATCCCTTCGACCCGCGCAGCGTACTCCCGAGGAGCGGGGGTGGTTACTCGTCGCCGCGGAGGGTGAACGACCGCAGCCGGTCGCCGGTGAACCACAGCGAGCCGACGCTGAGGACGGTGGCCGCCACGAGGGCGTAGGTCAGGCCGGTGCCGGGTCCTGACACCTGCGGGCTGATCGCCTCGGCGACGCCGCGCCCCCACGGCCCGATGGACACCCACCGGATCCCGCCGAGGAGGGAGCCGAGCAGCCCCTCCCACAGGAGTGCGAAGAGCAGCCCGATGACCACGGCGTGCCGCGTGAAGGCGGCGAGCGCCAGGAACACCGCGGTGTATGCCGTGCCGGCCACCACGCCGGCGACCCCCCACGCCACGGCCTGGCGTACGTCCGCGCCGTCGAGGACGAGCCCGGCGACGAGCAGGGGCAGCGCCCCCAGGACCAGGGTGGCGGCCCAGGCGACGACGAACTTGCTGGCGGCGACGACGTGGCGGCTCACCGGTTTGGCGATCAGGTAGACGATCGAGCCGTCGTCGACCTCCGGGCCGAGCACCGCGGTCGCCGCGAGGAGGGCGACCAGCGGCAGGGCGAGGGTGAAGCCGAGGCCCAGCACCGCGTCATACCCGACGGCGTCGTTGGTCAGGGCCGCGACCACCACGGCCAGCACGATGAGGACCGCGGGGATCAGCATGAGCACCAGGCCGCGGCGACGGCCGAGGAGGGCTTGGCGTGACAGGCGCAGGATCGTGGGGTTCACCGGCTCATCCCCCCACCAGGTAGGCGAAGACGCTCTCGAGCGACTCGTCGGTCGGCGTCAGCTCGAGGATCCGTATGCCGTGCTGCCGGGCCACCTGCGGCAGGCGGACCGTGAAGGAGCCGAAGTCCGAGACCGAGACGTCCACCCCGCCCTTGCGGCGCAGCGAGACGGCCACGACCGAGGGCTCCGCGATCAGCGCACTGGCCAGGCCGCGGTCGTCGTCCCCGACGACGACGTACTGCACCGGGCGGTCGGTCATCAGTCGGCGGATCTGCCCGAAGTCGCCGGACGCCGCGTGCCGTCCGGAGACGACGACCTCGATCTGCCGGGCGACCTGCTCGACCTCCTCGAGGATGTGCGAGCTGAAGAGCACGGTGCGGCCCTCGGCACCCATCCGCCGCAGCAGGGTCATCAGGTGCAGCCGCTGACGGGGGTCGACGCCGTTGAACGGTTCGTCGAGCAGGAGCACGGCCGGGTCGTGCACGAGGGCCGACGCGAGCTTCACCCGCTGCCGCATGCCCTTGGAGTACGTGCCGATCCGGCGGGCGGCCGGTTCGGTCATCTCGACGACGTCGAGGGCCCGCTCGGTCGCCGCCCCCGGGTCGGGGAGCCCGTGCAGCTCGGCGTTGGCCTGCACGAACTCACGACCGGTGAGGTAGCCGAAGCTGAGCTCACGCTCCGGCACCAGGCCGATGGTGCGGTAGGCCTCGGTGTGCCGCCAGATCGCGGTGCCGTCGAGGGTCACCGAGCCTGCCGACGGGGCCAGGAAGCCGGACATCATCGCGATGAGGGTGGTCTTGCCCGCACCGTTGGGCCCGAGCAGGCCGGTGACGCCGGGCCGCACGGTCATCGAGATGCCGTTGACGGCCACGACGTTGCCGTACCACCGGGAGGCCTGGTCGAGCCGGATCTCACTCATCGGCGCAGCTCGCTCATCGGCGCAGCTCACTCATGCGGTGGCCACCCTCCGGTAGCGCCAGACCAGGCCGCCGAGGCACGCCGCCGACAGGCCGACGAACACCACGACGTAGGCGGCCTGCATCGGCAGCCCGGTGGGGGGCGTCGCGATGTCGACGTCGGCCCACATCGCCATCAGCCCGCGGTAGAGCGAGTAGGGCGAGAACAGCCCGGCGACCTCCCCGACGCGGGGGTGGTGCTCCTCGCCCGCGATGGCCTGGATCGCCGTGACGATGCCGTTGCCCAGCAACAGCAGCGCGATCGTCGCGACCACGGCGAAACCCCGCCGGGTCGACCACGACGCGATGAGCCCGGCGACCCCGGCCAACGACAGGGCGAGGAGCACCGCGAGCCCCGCGGCCACGGCAGCCCGGTGCGACTGGTCGGAGACGTCGAGCTCACCCAGCAACGCCACTGCATACAGGATGAGGATCGGCAGGAGAAGGAAGACGAGGGTGGCGCCGAGGAGCGCGCCCCAGCGGGCGATCGCATAGGTGGCAGACGGCAGCGGACGCGCGAGGTAGAGCGAGATGGTGCCGTGCCGCAGGTCACGCGAGAAGAGCACCGGCGCCTGCGAGGCGACGAAGATGCCCAGCAGCACCTGGGTCGTGGAGGCGTACCGCGCGTAGCCGATCGGCAGCTCCTTGAGACCCACCAGCACCATCACCCCGCCGACGATGAGCGCCGGCAGGACGTTGAGCACGAGCAGGAGGAACGGCAGCACCTTCGAGCGGCCCGAGCGACCGAGCCCGAAGGTGTTGCGGAAACCGGTGACGAGCAGGGCGCGGGCGATCGCGGCCGGGCCGAGCCGGGGTCCGGTATAGGGGCGGTAGCCGAGATCGTGGATGACGCTGCGGCCCTCGGGGGTCGCGGACGAGGGGTCACGGGAAAGGGGGTCAGACGAAAGGGGGTCAGACGAAATGGGGTCAGGCGAAATGGGGTCAGGCGAAATGGGGTCAGGCGTCGGTTCAGACATCGCTGAACACGTCCTCGATGCGGCGGTGGTCGACCTGCAGGCGCACCAGGCCGAGCCCCAGGTCGCTCGCGGTGTCGCGGATCAGGTCGTGCACATCACGCTGACCGGCGGTGGCGTCGACGGTCAGGAGGGCGCCGCGCGGGACGGTGGGCACCCCTGCCGCGGCGAGCGCCTGCGCCATCCGCGCTGTCGCGTCGTCGCCGTGGACCTCGACGAGCAGGATCCCCGTGGCGTTGAGGAACTCGTCGGTGCGCGAGGCCCGCAGCAGGTGGCCACCGTCGAGGACGACGACGTGGTCGCTCACCCGCTCGAGCTCACCCAGCAGGTGGGAGGTCACGATGACCGCGATCCCGAAGTCGTGTCCGATCCGCTGCACCAGCCCCAGCATCTCCTCGCGGGCGGCGGGGTCGAGGCCGTTGGTCGGCTCGTCGAGCAGCACCAGCCGGGGGTCGTGCGCCAGGGCCTGGGCGAGCTTGGCCTTCTGCTTCATGCCGGTGGAGTAGCCCCCCATCGGCCGGTAGCGCTCCTCGGCCAGCCCGACGTGGCGCAGCACCTCGGCCGCGCGCTCGCGGGCTGCGACCCGGGGGAGCCCCGACATCATCGCCAGGTGGACGACGAAGTCGCTGGCGCTCACGTCGGGAGGGAGGCAGTCGTGCTCGGGCAGGTAGCCCACCGCGGCTCGGATGCTCGACCCCTCCGTGGCGATGTCGTGCCCCAACACCTGCGCGCGCCCGCCCGTCGCCGGCACCAGCCCGAGCAGGATCTTGAGCAGCGTCGACTTGCCGGCGCCGTTGGCCCCCACGAGCCCGGTGATCCCCGACCCGATCTCGAGGTCGAGCGAGTCCAGCGCCAGGACCGGACCGTAGTCCTTGGTCAGGCGCTCGGTCTGCACCACCGCTCCCGAGTGAACTGCTTCCACGCGAGTCACAGTAGCCGCGCGACCCGGTCGGTCGACCGAGGCGGGCCGAACGTCAGGGGCAGCTCAGGGTTGACCCCCAGGCGAATGACTTCAGAAGAGCGACCCTCAGAAGACCGACCCTCAGAAGAGACGGGTGAGGAGTGCGCCCGACCTGCCGGTGTCCCACCACGACCCCAGTGTGCCGCCCGTGCGTCCCGGGTAGACCCGCAGCGCGTTCGTCGTGGTGAGCGCCACGACGTCGTCGATCCCGTCGCCGGTGAGGTCTCCCGGCACCGCCACCTCCCGGATCGTCTGCCAGCCGTTCCCGACGACCCCGACGAGGCGCAGGCTGGTGCCGGTGGACGCGTACGCGCGCAGCGACCCGTCGACCCCGACGGCCAGGAGGTCGCCGCGTCCGTCGCCGGTGAAGTCCCGGCTGCCGAGGATGGTTCGCATGGTCTGCCACCCGTTGCCGAAGACGCGCACCTTGGTGAGCAGGCCGGTCGGCGCGATGGAGTACTGGCCGAGGCTCCCGTCGGGGTACCGGGCCAGGAGGTCGAGGGTGCCGTTGCCGTCGAAGTCCTGCGGGGTGGCGATCACGGTGATCGCGCCCCACCCCTTGCCGACCTGCACGGGGGAGTGGAAGGTCAACGGCCCACTGCCGCGGTAGAGCTGCAGCAGTCCGCCCGCGTCCACCGCGAGCAGGTCGCTGTGGCCGTCGCGGTCGATGTCGCCGGGTGAACCGACCCAGGTCATCGTGGCCCAGCCGCTGCCGAAGGTGGTGGGGGCGCCGAGCCCGCCGCTCCCGGACCCGGGGTGGAAGAGCAGCCGCCCGTCCTGGGCCGTGGCCAGCAGGTCGGTGGTGCGGGTCTGGTCCCAGTCGCCGCGCACGGGGCTCAGCGACGCGGCATGCCGCCAGATGATGCGGCTCGCGCCCTCGATGGTGTCCACCTGCGTGTCCATCGACCCGCTGGTGCTGTGGGTGAGGATTGCGATGGAGTAGGGCGTGGGGCCGCTGGAGCTGAACCCGATGCTGTTCACGTGCCACCCGTCGGTGCGGGGCAGCCAGCCGTTCTTGAGCTGCACGGTGCCCGCCGGGGGCCCCGCGGAGACCCCCCAGTCCTGCGAGGGCGTGATGGAGTCCATCAGCGACAGCCCGTACGCGCGGTTGCGGTTCGAGATGACCGTGTTGGCGTAGGCGAACCGGTTCATCAAGGTCACGTTGTCGGGGGCGGTGGTGACGGTCAGGCCCCAGCTGCCCGTCGAGCTGACGCTGGTGGCGGTCAGGCCCATCAGCCGGTCGACCCGCGCGACCTCCCTGCCCCCACCGACGTAGCTCCACAGGGCGCTCGTCGCCGCGTTGTCGCTGACGCGGATCATCGGGACGATCTTGCTCTTCTCCCACTCGGTCAGGCCACGTCCGCGCTCCTGGGCGCGGCGCATCACCGTGGCCATCACCTGCACCTTCACGATGCTGGCCGTGACGTTCGTGGCCTCGCCCTTGGTGTAGACCATCCGTGGCCCGCCGAGTCCCTGCGCCGAGACGGTGACCGATCCCGGCCGCCCCGCGAGGTATGCCGCGAGCTCGGCCTGGAACGGGAACCGCGCCGTGGCCTCGGCTTGTGCCGTGACGGCACCGGAGTCAGCGGTCGCTGGGTCATCCGTGGTCGGGACCGACTCGACCGCCGTGCTCGCCCCGCTGGACGAGGTGCAGACCAGGCGCAACGAGCCGGTGGTCGCCGCCCGCACCGACCCGCGCTCCGGGGCGCCCGGCTCGTCGAGGGTGACGCTGCCGAGGTCAGGGCACTCGAGGGCACCTTGGGGAGTGGGTTGGTCGGCGACCGCGACGGTCGCCGACCAGAGCCCCGCGACCAGGGCCAGCGCGATGGCCGCGCCCGCGAAGACCTTGCTGTGCGCGGCCATCGGCCACCACCCCCGGCACCGTCCCGCAGGAGCCCTTCACCCCTGCTGACCTGAGGGTATGCCGCGAAGGGCTTCCGCGGGCGGGTTCCGCTGGTGGGCTCCGCGGGTGGACTCCGCGGGTGGGCTCAGTGCCCCGCGACGGGGGGAGTCACGGCTGCGGCCTCCGCGTCGGCCTTGTCTGCGTTGGCCTTGTCTGCGTTGGCCTTGTCTGCGTTGGCCTTGTCTGCGTCGGCCTTGTCTGCCGCCGCCTTGTCGGAGGCGCCCCGCTCGGAGTAGGCCGACCCGCCGCGCAGCTCGATGTGCGGCAGCAGCAGCATGACGAGGAAGCCGACCACCATCACGCCGGAGCCGACGAGGAACACCAGGTCCATCGAGTCCGAGAAGCCCTGGAGGAACGGCTTGGCCAGCCGTGGGTCGAGGTGGTTGAGGAACGAGCTGTCCTTGAGCACCCCGCCGGCGGTGCCGCCGGCCTGACCGGTCGCGGACTGCAGGCCCTTGGCGAACTCGGCGTTGGCCGGGTCGGCCAGCGCGGCCTGGAAGTCCTTGGTGCCGGACGAGGCCTTGAGCGCCGTGGCGATCTTGTCGGGCACCGTGGAGAACAGGATCGACAGGAAGACGGCGGTGCCGAGCGTGCCGCCGATCTGCCGGGTGAAGGTCGCCGACGACGTGGCCACCCCGATCAGGCGCGGCGACACGGCGTTCTGCACGGCGAGGGTGAGTGGCTGGAAGTTGAAGCCCAGTCCCAACCCGAACGCGACCATGACGACGCTGGTCTGCCACAGCGGGGTGTCAGCCTTGATGTAGTGGAAGACGAAGAGCGCGATCGCCAGCAGGGCCGAGCCGATGATCGGGAAGCGGCGGTAGCGGCCGGTGCGGCTGATGATCTGGCCGGAGACGATCGAGCCGGCCATGATGCCCAGCGTCAGGGGCAGCAGGAGCAGGCCGGCCTTGGTCGGCGACGCGCCCTTGACGATCTGCAGGTAGAGCGGCAGCGAGGCGAGCCCACCGAACATGGCCATGCCGATCAGCACCGAGGCGCCGGACGCCACGGCGACGGTCCGCTCCTGGAACAGCGTGAGCGGCAGCAGGGCCTCGTCCTTCATGGCCCGCTCGACGAGCAGGAAGGCGATCACCCCGACGACGCCGATGAGGTAGCAGGCGATCGCGCGGCCTGAGCCCCAGCCCCAGTCACGGCCCTGTTCTGCGACGAGCAGCAGCGGCACGAGGCCGAGGGTCAGGGTGGCGGCGCCCCACCAGTCGATGCGGTGGTCGAGCCGGGTGTGCCGCAGGTGCAGGGTGCGCGAGACGACGAAGAGGGCGGCGATCCCGATCGGCACGTTGACGAGGAAGACCCAGCGCCAGCCGGCGACGCCGAGGATGCTCGACTGTCCCGCGAGGAACCCACCGATGACCGGGCCGAGCACGCTCGACGTGCCGAACACGGCGAGGAAGTAGCCCTGGTACTTGGCCCGCTCGCGCGGCGGCACGATGTCGCCGATGATGGCCAGCGCCAGGGAGAACAGCCCGCCGGCGCCGAGCCCCTGGACGGCGCGGTAGAACGCCAGCTGGAGCATCGACTGCGACAGCGTGCAGAGCACCGAGCCGAGGACGAAGATCGTGATCGCGGTCGAGAAGAACTTCTTGCGGCCGTAGATGTCGGAGAGCTTGCCGTACAGCGGCGTCACGATCGTCGAGGTGATGAGGTAGGCCGTGGTGGCCCAGGCCTGCTGGTCGAGGCCCTTGAGGTCGTCGGCGATGGTGCGGATGGCCGTGGCCACGATGGTCTGGTCGAGGGCGGCGAGGAACATGCCCATCATCAGGCCGACGAGGATCGTGATGATCTGCCGGTGGGTCAGCGGCCCGTCGGGACGGGCGGGGGCGGCGGCTGCCATGTCAGTTCTCCGGGTGACGAGTAGGAAGGTTCTTGCGGTGTCGTTCGAGGTCGGCGCCGAACCGCTCGAGGTGCCCGGCGAAGTCGCTGGCCTCCTCGGGGGTCCAGTCGCCCATCAGCTCGCGGAACCACTCGGTCCGCTGTTGCTGGATGCCGGCGACCAGCCTCCGGCCTTCGGCGCTGAGCTGGACCACCTGGGCCCGGCCGTCGTCCGGGTCGCTCACCTTGTCGACGAACCCGTGCCCCTCGAGGGTGCTCACCTGACGGCTCACGGTGGAGACGTCGGAGTGGACGACCTCGGCGAGCACCGAGACCCGGCGCGGTTCGGCGGCCAGGTTGAACAGGATCGGGTACGCGGTGGCGTCGACCGCCGGGTGGATCCGTGGTGCGTGCTGGCGCATGGCCTGCAGGAGCTTCATCAACCGGATCAGGCCGACGCTGACGCGTTCCGCCGTCTCTCGGTCGAGGTGGTGCTGCGACATGAAGGGGCCTCGGGACGAGAAGTTGTTTGCGACATACAAGTATCACGAGATGGTTGCATGCAGCAAGCAAGCAAGCAAGCGACGACCAAGCAAACAAACCAGCGGGGCTCGGCTAGGGCACGAACACCAGGTTCTCGAGCACCTGGTGCGCGACCGCCTCGTCGCCCTGCACGGTGAAGTGGATGTCCTCGAGGCTGCCGCGCCCCGCCGCGCGCCGCGTCAGCGCGTCCGTCGACAGGGTGATGGTGGTGAACACGTCCTCGGGGTCGCCGTCGTGGGCGATCCCCGAGAACAGCGGAATGCCGCGCGGCTTGCCGTCGTCGGAGTCCTCGACCCACACGCCGGCCCGGCCCACCACCGGGCCGGTGCTCTCGATGATGACGACGTTGCCCGGGGGGATCTGGGCGTTGCGGGCGATGAGCTTCGGCAAGGAGGCAAACAGCAGGTGCATGAAGACGACTGCGCCACCGGAGTCGAGGTCGCCGGGGCGCCCCAGGGCCTGCCGGATGTCCTGTTCGTGGGTCCAGATGTCGAGGATCCGGGTGGGCAGGTTCTCGCCGAGCGGCGCCGGACCCCAGGCCCCCCGCACCACGGTGTCGAGCGTCACGCCGGGGGCGCTGAACTGCTCGACCCGTTCGGCGGCAATGGTCTCCAGCTCGGCGACCACCTTGGCGCCGACCATCGACCGCCTGATCTCGACGGCCCGCTCGATGAACTTCCCCTCCTCGTTGAGGACGTGCTCGTAGTCGGGCAGCTCGACCCGTGGGACGTCACCGGTGTGCAGCCAGGACTCCAGGCCGACGACGTGCGAGATCTGGTCCTTGACGGTCCACCCCGGGCACGCGGTCGGCAGGTCGAAGTCGGCGGCCGAGCAGGAGTGGCCGAGGTCGACCACCGCCTGGGTGGTCTGCTGGTAGGCCGCGACGAGGCCGGGCAGGTCTTCGGGTGCTGCCGGGTGGAGGGGCATGCCCCCACCCTACGAGGTGTCCGCGCTACCTAGGCTGTGTGCATGACCTCCTCCGTCGCGTCCCCGGCGGCCCCCGGGACGGGACAGACCACCGACCCTGCGCCGGCCCGGCTGCCACTCCTGGCGCTCGGTGTCGCCGCCGTGCTGGCGCTGCCGCTCGCCGCGGTGGTCGGAGCGGCCGCGACGGCACCGGTCGTGGCCGACCCCGGCGCGTTCGTCCGCTGGGGCGTCCTCTACGCCCGGGTGGTCCACGACCTGGCCGCGGCGGTGACGATCGGGCTGCTGGTGCACGCGGCATACCTCGTGCCGGAGACCACCCGCACGAACCGCCGCCTCGTCGCCACCCGGCTGGCCGGGATCGCCGCAGGCCTGTGGGCGCTCGCGGGCGCTGCGGGCGCCGCCCTCACGATGGCGGCCTCCATCGGCATCCCCCTCACCGACCCGGCCTTCGGGCAGCAGTTCACGACGTTCGCGTGGACCTACGAGCCCACCCGCGTCGCCCTCATCACGGCGGGCGTCGCCGCCGTGATCTCGCTCGGGGCGCTCGTCGCGAACGGTCGCCCCGCGATGGCTTGGCTGTCGGTCCTCGCCGTGCTGGGGGTCCTCCCGCTCGCCCTCGCCGGGCACGCCGCCGGAGCCACCGACCACGGCACCGCCGTCAACGCCCTCGCCCTCCACCTGGTCGGGGTGACGGTCTGGGTCGGCGGCCTGCTGGCGCTCGCCCTCCTGCGACCCCTGCTCGGGGGTGACCTCGCCGCCACGGCGTCCCGCTACTCCACCCTCGCCGGCTGGTGCTACGGCGCGGTGGCCCTGTCGGGCCTGCAGAGCGCGCTGATCCGGATCGGTCCGTGGAGCGACCTCGGCAGCCGCTACGGCGTGCTGCTGCTGGTCAAGACCGCGGCGCTCCTCCTCCTCGGGTATGCCGGGTGGCGGCACCGCCGCTCGCTGCTCGCCGGCCTGCGTGACGGTCGGACGGCCGCCTTCCACCGCCTCGTCGTCGCCGAGCTGGTGGTCATGGGCATCGCGATCGGCACCGCGGTGGCGCTGGCGCGCAGCGCCCCGCCCGTGCCGGTCACCGCAGTCGAGGACCCTTCCCCCGCATTCGCGCTCACCGGCTACCCCGACCCGGGCCCCCTCACGGGCGACTCGTGGCTGACGGCCTGGATGACCGACTGGCTCTGGCTGGCCCTGGCGGTCGTCGCGGTGGGGCTCTACCTCGCCGGGGTGCGCAAGCTCCGGCGCCGGGGCGACGCGTGGCCGGTCCACCGCACCATCGTCTGGGTGCTCGGCTGGGTGGTGTTCGTCTACGCGACCTCGGGTGCGCCGGGCGTCTACGGCCGGGTGCTCTTCTCCATGCACATGGTCATGCACATGGTCGTCGCCATGCTCGTGCCGCTGCTGCTCGTGCCGGCCGCGCCGCTCCTGCTCGCCCTGCGTGCCCTCCCGTCCCGTCCCGACAAGACCTGGGGCCCGCGCGAGCTGGTGCTCCAGGTCGTCCACTCGCGCCTGCTCAAGGTGGTCGCCAACCCGGTCGTCGCGGCCGCCCTGTTCTTCTTCAGCCTCGCGATCTTCTACTACTCGCCGCTGTTCGAGCTCGCGCTGCGCACCCACACCGGGCACGTCCTGATGGTGGTGCACTTCCTGCTCACCGGGTACCTCTTCACCTGGGTCCTCATCGGGATCGACCCCGGACCCACGAAGTGGCCGCCGCTCATGCTGCTCGTCGTGCTCTTCGCGACGATGTCGTTCCACGCGTTCTTCGGGGTCGTCATGACCGGCAGCTCCACGCTGCTCGCGCCCGACTTCTTCGAGTTCGTGCGGCTCCCGTGGATGACCGACCCGCTCGGCAACCAGCACGAGGCCGGCGCGATCGCGTGGGGCATCGGCGAGGGGCCGACCGTCATCCTCACGCTCCTCGTCGCGGTGGCCTGGGTGCGCAGCGACCGCGCCGAGACGACCCGCAAGGACCGGCAGGCCGACCGGGACGGGGATGCGGAGCTGGCGGCCTACAACGCACACTTGCAGCGGCTCAAGAAGCAGGGCGTGCAGCGGGAGGCAGATCGACCGCGGGGCTTCGAGGGCGACGGCGACGGCAACGACGGAGGAGGGCGGACGTGAGCGTGCGGGTGGCAGTGCTGCAGGTGGCCTACGGCGACGACGAGTCGATGGACGAGCGCGTCGAGCGGGTGGCCGAGCTCGTCCGCCGTCAGGCGGGTCACGACCTCGTCGTGCTGCCCGAGCTCTGGGCCCCCGGGGGCTTCTCCTACCGCGACTGGGCCGAGCGGGCCCAGCCGGTCGAGGGCTCGATCGGGTCGGCCATGGCTGCCGCCGCCCGCGACGCCGGGGTGCTGCTGCACGCCGGCTCGATCATCGAACGGCCCTCCACGGGCGAGACCGGCTCCGACGGCCACGGGCTCTGGAACACCTCGCTCGTCTACGGTCCGGACGGCGGTCTCGTCGCGGCATACCGGAAGATCCACCGGTTCGGCTTCGGGTCGGGTGAGCCGAAGCTCCTCGACGCCGGTGCGGACATCGTCCTCGTCGACCTGCCGGGCGGACCCCCTGCGCACCGCGCGGGGCTGTCGACCTGTTACGACCTGCGGTTCCCCGAGCTCTACCGGCGCCAGCTCGACGCCGGCGCCACGGTGTTCATCGTCCCCGCGGCCTGGCCCGCGGCCCGCGTGCGGCACTGGACGTTGCTGGCCCACGCGCGCGCGATCGAGGACCAGTGCGTCGTCATCGCCTGCAACACGGCCGGCACCCATGCGGGCACCGAGATGGGCGGCCACTCGCAGGTCGTCTCCGCGAAGGGTGAGGCGCTCGCGATGGCCGGGTCCGCCGAAGAGGTGCTGAGCGTCGAGGTCGACCTCGACGCCGTGACCGCCTGGCGCGAGCAGTTCCCGGTCCTGCAGGACCGGCGCCTGTAAGACCTCTCGAAACCGCCGAGCTGCGCCCTCTTAGGCTTGGGGCCATGCGCGCGCGTCACCGCCTCAAGGCCCCGCCCCTGGTGGGTCGGGGCTGGCTCAACACCGGGGGAAAGAGCACCAGCCTGGACGAGCTGCGGGGGCGGATCGTCATCCTCGACTTCTGGACGTTCTGCTGCGTCAACTGTCTCCACGTGCTCGACGAGCTGCGGCCACTCGAGGAGAAGTACGCCGACTCCCTCGTGCTCATCGGCGTGCACTCGCCCAAGTTCGAGCACGAGGCCGACCCCGCCGCCCTGGCCGCCGCGGTGGAGCGCTACTCCGTGCACCACCCCGTGCTCGACGACCCCGAGCTCGTCACCTGGCAGGCCTACACCGCCCGCGCGTGGCCGACCCTCGTCGTCATCGACCCGGAGGGCTACATCGTCGCGTCCATGTCGGGTGAGGGCCACGCGCACGGTCTGTCGGTGCTCATCGAGGAGCTCGTGGCCGAGCACTCCGCGAAGGGCACCTTGCGTCGCGGCGACTCCCCGTATGCCGCCCCGCCTCCTCCGGAGACCGCGTTGCGGTTCCCGGGCAAGGCCGCGGTCCTCGGCGACGGGTCGTTCCTCGTGTCGGACACCGCGCACCACGAGCTGGTCTGGCTCGAGCTCGACCTGGTGACCGAGCGCAGGCGGTTCGGCGGTGCGAATGCGGCCGGCGAGGCCCAGCTGGCCGAGCCACAGGGGGTGCTGGTGCTGCCTGCCGCCACGGCCGAGCGCGTCGGGTACGACGTCGTCGTGGCCGACTCGGTGCACCACCAGGTCAAGGGACTGCGGCTGGCCGACGGTTCGTGGACCCTGCTCGCCGGCACCGGCCGGCAGCTGCGTGAGCGCTCGGGCAGCGGTCCCGCCCGCAAGCAGGACCTCTCCACGCCGTGGGACCTCGCGTGGTTCATCGACCGGGTCGTCATCGCCATGGCGGGCACCCACCAGCTGTGGGCGCTGCACCTGGCCACCGACCCGGCCGACAACACGGTCGCCGTGCTGGGTGGCACTTCCGCGGAAGGCATCCGCGACGGAGCGGCCGACGAGGCGTGGTTCGCGCAGCCGTCGGGACTGGCCGTCTCGCCGGACGGCCAGCGGCTGTGGGTGGCCGACTCCGAGACCTCGGCGCTGCGGTCGCTCGACCTCACCGACGACGGCTTCGTCGTCACCACGCACGTCGGCCAGGGGCTGTTCGACTTCGGTCACCGCGACGGGCCGGCCGACCAGGCGCTGCTCCAGCACCCCCTCGGGGTCACCGTGCTGCCGGACGGGTCGGTGGCCATCAGTGACACCTACAACGGCGCGATCCGCCGGTTCGACCCGGCCACCTCCGAGGTCAGCACGCTCGCGACCGGTTTGCTCGAGCCGTCGGACGCCACGATCGAGCGAACCGACGAGCTGACCGACCAGCGAACCGACGAGCTGACCGACGAGCTGACCGACGAGCGCACCGACGAGCCGGCCGGGCACCGCAGCCAGCTGGTCGTGGTCGAGTCGGCGGCCCACCGACTCGTGCGGATCCCCTTGCCCGACAAGGCCCAGCGCGTCGACGGTCTCGCGCACCAGACCCAGCGGCCGCGCACCGAGGTCGCCCCCGGCCCGCTCGCCCTGACGGTGAACTTCACGCCGCCGACCGGCCAGAAGCTCGACCACCGCTACGGCGACCCCACCCGGCTGGTGGTCTCGGCCACGCCCGAGGGGCTGCTGCGCGATGGCGCCGGCAGTGCGCAGGGGCTCACCCGCACCCTGGTCCTCGACCCAGCCGCCGGTGACGGGGTGCTGCACATCTCGGTGCAGGCAGCGTCCTGCGACGGTGACCCGGTCACCGGTGAGGTGCCCGAGCACGCGGCCTGCCATCTCTACCAACAGGACTGGGGCATTCCGGTCGTCCTGGTCGAGGGCGCGACAGATCGCCTCGACCTCGACCTGCGCGGCACGTGACTCGTCCAGACCGGGTCAGCGCGACGTCCACCCGGCCACGGTGCCCGTGCGCTCCAGCGTGGCGACGAGGGCTTGGGTGAGCAGGGTGTGGCCCGCCTGGTTCGGGTGGTCACCGTCGGCGAGGAGCTCCCCGGTCGGGTCGCGGGAGCCGTCCACGCCCTTGAGTGGTGTGTAGAAGTCCACGTAGAGGGAGCCCGTGTTCTGCGCCGCGTCCTCGATGGTGGTGTTGACCAGTCGCGTGAGGACGGCGCTGCCGGTCTCGAAGTGCTGGCCCCGGGCGCGGCCCACCTCGCCATCCACCGTGACGTTCCAGTACCCGGCCAGGGCGACCCGCAGGTCGGGGTTGGCGTCGAGCTCTCGGATGGCCGGGACGATCCGCAGCAGGTGGGCCCGCATCGCCCGGACGGCGTCGGCCCAGCACGGGGCTGAGGGGTCCTGGAAGCAGGCCGGGTCGTCGACGTCGCCGAAGTCGAAGTCATTGGCGCCGATCTCGATGACCACCAGGTCGGCGCCGGCCAGGTCGGTCCGGGTCGCCCGGGAGCGCAGGGACTCCTCGACGTCGGCCGACGTCCAGCCGTCGACGGCGTCGTTGTGGACCTCGGTCGGCCGGTGCGTCGTGTGCTGCAGCCACGTGCCGAGCTGCTCGACGTAGCCGTTGCAGGCGCAGGTCGACGCAGAGGGGACCGAGTCCCCGAGGGCCACGATCGTGAGTGGGGAGGGGGGCACCGCGGTGACGGACGGCGACGAGGGCACCGGGCTCGGCGTGGGACCCGCGGACGTCGTGGCCGTGGCAGCCGACCGCACGGCCGTGCCAGCTCCGGTGGACGGGTGGCCGCCCCCATGGCGCAGGACGGCCGCGGCCCCGAGCCCCAGGACGACGACGCTGACGGCGGCCCCCACGGCTCGAACGAGGCGCTCAGCCATGGAACCCCGGCAGGGTCTGCCCCAGCCACGCCAGCGCCTGCGGCACGAAGGGCCGGAACACGCTGTCGCGGTGGCCGCCGTGCGCGAGCACGACCGCGGTCACGTTCGTCGGCGGATGCGCGACGCTGAGGAACTTGGAGGTGGAGGGATATGACAAGGGGTCCTCCCGGGTCGTGAGCACCCACAGTGACACGGGCGGCGGGGTGGCCTGCTCGATCCTGACCAGGTCGTAGGCCCGGGACGAGGCAGCGGTGAGCGGGTCGTAGGAGAGGCTGAAGTCCGGTCGGAAGTATCCCAGCAGGATGATCGCCGCCCCGAAGACGTCGGGGTGGCGGATGCTCAGCGACGCCGCGCACCAGGCCCCGTAGGAGTAGCCGACCGCGGCCCAGGACGTGCGCTTGGTCTGCACGTGGAAGTGGCCGGCCACCCACTGGGGCAGGTCGTGGGAGAGCCAGGTGTCGGTCTGGGACTCCCCGGGAGCACCGTTGGCACACTCGGTGTCGAGGCTCGCGGGCGTGTCGATGCGGGGGATGACGACGATCGACGGGGCGAGCCGGTGTCCGGCCGTCAGGGTGTCGATCGAGCTGAGGAAGTTCAGCGCCACGAAGCTGCGCGGTCCGCTGGGGAAGCCGTGGAGCCCGAGGATCACGGGGTAGGCCCGGGTCGACGCCGGGTTGTAGCCGGCCGGGAGGTAGACCAGGACCTGGCCGTGCGCGTGGGAGCGCTGGTCGGACACCAGGTAGCTCTGGAGGCGGTTGCCGGGCGACGGCAGCGCAGGCAGGACCGCGGGCTGGGCCAGGCCGGTCAACCCTCCGCCGAGCCGGGCCGCGAAGGCCTGGTGTGCGGTGCCGCCGTGGTGCAGCTCGACCTGCGTGGACCGGGCACCGAACAGGTCGGACCAGCTCGAGTAGAACAGGTACTTGTCGTTGAGCAACGCGCCGCACAGCGAGACGACGAGGAGGTTGAGCGTGATGACACTGGCCGCGCGCGAGACCACCTTGACGGCGCGGCGTCGCCAGGACGGGCGGTCGCTGATGACCAGCGCGAACACCACGACCGTCAGGGCCGCGATGAGAACCACCAGCCCGGTGCCGGTCAGGGACACCCGTGGTCCGATGGTGTGCGGGCGTGCTCTGCAACGCCTCCCAGTGAGGTCCGCATGGTCCGGACGCTAGTCGCGCCTCCTGAACGCTTGCTGGGTGCCCACGCCAGCTGCTCGGCGTCGGGCTGGAGTCACCCGTCGGTCAGCAGCGGACGGAGTAGCTGACCGACTTCTTCCCGCGGTCGTCGGTGTCGACTCGGTGCCAGTAGCGCGGGTCGTGGGCTCTGCGGTGATGGTGCCCGCACAGGGGCACCGCGAGGTGGAGGTCGGTGTCGCCCCCCGCTGCCCACGGGTCCTCGTGGTGGAGCTCGGACCACGCGTAGGGCCGATCGCACCCCTCGGCGGCGCAGGTGTCGTAGACGGTCGCGAGCGCGACCCGCTGGGCTTCGGTGAAGAAGCGCTCCTGCCGACCGAGGTCGAGCGGCACGGAACGACCACCCAGCACCGCCGGGACGATGCCGGCGTTGCAGGCCAGCCGGCGCGCCTCGCTGGCCGAGAGGTCGTGCCCGGTGTCGAGGTGTGCCGACCCGAGTGATGCCTTGAGCTGCTCGTGGTCAACCGTGACGACCACCGTCGCCGCGACCTTCCCCGAGAGCGTGTCGGTGGGTAGGTGCTCGAGGAGCTCGACGAATGCCGAGCCGTAGCGGTGGGCCCAGTCGCCGTCTGCCACACGGAAGGCGTCCCAGGTGGCGTCTGACACCTCGGCGGCCGTCGTGGCGCCGGCTTCCCTCGCCGCCTTGGCGGCCTGCTGGGCGAACCGTCGGGGCGAGGCGATCTGCTGGACGGTCTTGACGAGGATCGACGCCGCCAGCGTGGGCAGCGTGAAGTGGCCGCTGGTGGTGCCGTCGTCGTTGTGGTGCCAGGTCAGTCGCGACGCGGCCAGCGCCGCCTCCTCCTGGGTGCGCAGCACCGAGTCCTCGTGGGCGTCGACCTCGGCCCGGGACCGCTCGACGGCGGCGAGGGCACGCCGGCCGTCACGGCGCAGGGTGCCCGGGTCGACCAGCTTCGCGCGCCGCACGAGGGCCGTCTCGATGGCGGCCCGCTCGTCGACGCCGAGCCCGTCGGGCAGCTGGCTCGTCGCCGTCGCGATCACTTGGGCGTGCTCCTTGGAGACCTCTCCGGCCGCGAGCGCCTCGCGCGTCGCGGGGAGCCCGGTGTCGAGCGCGGTGGCAAGGCGGACGTCGCGCTGGGCCTCGCCGCCCTCGCGCCGCGTGCGGGCGGCGAGCCAGGCCCCGGTGCCGGTCATGCCCGACTCGGACGCCACCGCCGATCGGTCGGCCTCGGCGACCAGAGCCAGCCGCACCGCCTGGAGCCGGGTGATCGCCCGGTCCACGGCGCCCAGGGCCGCGGTCGCCGCGGCCGAGCCGACCACGTCGCCGCGGTCGACCCGGTCGAGCAGCCGGTCGATCTCGCGCAGCACCTCGACCGTCGCCAGCGGGGCGGGGCGAAGGGAGGCGACTGTGGACATGTAGCCAACTCTAGTCGAACATCTGTTCGAACACAAGCACTCACCCCAGGATAATGACCAGAAAGCTGGTCACGACCCGGGTCGGCCGGTCACCGCGTCGCCCGGACTGCCCCATTGCCCGCCAGACGCGGCCACGGGTTCCGGTATGCGAAGAATGCGCCGCGTTGACGCAGGTCAGGGGCTTTCGGCCGATAGAGTCGAGGCAACGGGCGACCAGTGCCCGCAATCCCCCAGGAGTGAGCATGTACATCGGACTCGGCATCTTCCTGATCGTCGTCGGCGCGATCCTCACCTTCGCCATCGACGCGTCCTCGGTCGGCGGGGTCGACCTCCAGACGATCGGCTGGATCTGCATGATCGCCGGCGTTCTCGCGATCCTGCTGTCGCTCGTCATGACGAACCGTCGTGGCGTCGCCGGCGGTGGCTACTCGGCCCGCCGCGTCAGCCACACCGACCCGGCCACGGGCACCCGCGTCGACGAGGTCGACGTCGACCGTGACGGTCGCATCTGACCCACCCAGCTCGGCGCGCAGCGCCGCGCAGTTCACCGCCACAGGGCGGCCCGGGACCACCCGGCCCGCCCTGTCGCACGTCCGGCGCAGGGGAGAGCTCCCCTGCGGTGCCGGGTGCGTGACGCGCCCCTACGGGTAGTCCTCCCCATCGACGGCCCCGCCCCACGTTCATACCTTCGTCGTCAGCAGCCGGTTCCACCAAGGGGACGGGCGGATCCGAACCACGATGCAGGAGAACGCAATGCGCACACTCAACCTCAGCCAGAAGCCGGTCCGGATGGCCCTCGCCGGCGCCCTCGGCCTCTCGGTCGTCGCTGGCGGCGCGGCCATCGCCGACGCGGCCACGGGCACCATCCGGACCACGGGCGCCACCCTCACGGTGCGCTCCGGACCCGGCACCGGCTACCAGGCCGTGACCGCCCTGCCGAAGGGCACGAAGGTCACCATCAGCTGCCAGACCTACGGCTCGACCGTGAAGGGCACCTACGGCACCTCGAACCTCTGGGACAGGATCGGCACCGGACGCTACGTCTCCGACGCCTACGTCTACACCGGGCGGGACGGCTTCGTCGCCCCGAAGTGCGGCGGCAGCACGCCGGCCCCGACCGGCGCCATCAAGGACGACTACCCCTACCGCGGCGCCACCTCTGGCGTCGACCCGTGGAACTTCTACAAGGGCCAGTGCACCTCCTTCGCCGCCTGGCGGGTCCGCCACAACCTCGGGGTCGCGTTCTCCAACTCCTACAAGGGTCAGCACTGGGGCAACGCCGAGCACTGGGACGACGCCGCCCGTGCTGCCGGCATCCCGGTCCACAAGTCCCCGAAGGTCGGCGACATCGCGGTCCGCAGCAGCGGCACCTGGGGCCACGTCGCCTACGTCGCCAAGGTCAACAGCGACGGCAGCTTCATGGTGGAGGAGTACAACCACGTGCGCTCCGACACCTACAGCTACCGCACGGCCACCCGCGGCACCGGCAGCGAGCAGTTCAGCGACTTCATCCGCTTCCAGGGCTGAGGCGAACCTGCGGCTCAGCGGTGACCAATCCGTTCGGCTCGCTGATCCGAAGTGAGAGAGTGTGCTCGCCCCGGAGGGGAGGGTGGGACCACAGCAACCTGACGGACGCAGAGCAGGTATGCCGAGGGGCTGGCTTCCGGGGGGAAGCCAGCCCCTCGGTGCTGTCGGGTCACACCACCGGCGGGTCGATCCCCGGGGTCCGGGCGGTGGCGGCGGGCCGGGCGATCTCTGCCGGCAGGGCACCGCCGAAGACGCGGTCCCAGCCGAGCGCGACGGCTGCGACGAGCGCGGCGATGATCACGGCGCTGGCACCCAGGCTCTCCTGGGCGACCTCGTGGGGCGTCGTCTGGATGAGCAGACCGCTGGAGATCGAGCTGGCCAGGCCGCCCGCGACCGTCGCGGCCAGGATCACGTCCGCCCCCCACGAGGTGCCACGCCACAGCCGCCGCGTGGCCGCCAGGATCGCGAGGATCGCGGCGACGGCGGCCCACAGGATCAGTGGCTGGACGCGATACGTGCGGTTCGCGTGGGCGTCCTGACGCATCGCGGGCGTCCCCAGGAACAGGCTGGCCACCCCCGGAGGCGTCGCGGCGATGACCTCGCCCCAGATGGATGGAGCCAGCGAATGGGGCAGCTGTGAGTCGATGATGCGCATCGTGTCCGTGGGGTGGGTGAGCAACCAGCCGGCCCACCACCGTTGCCAGTGCGCTGTGGCCCACGCGTCCATCCCCGGACAGGCGGCACTGGTGCGACCGGCCCAGCGCGTGGGCCCGGGGCGGGTGACCACAGCCGGGCTGGCAGGGATCATGCAGGACGGTGCATCGCTCCTGCGCAGGTCGGCGATGACTCGCGAGGCGACGGGGTCGTGGATGCCCAGCGGGTAGGCCATGCCGACGGTCGAGCGTGAGTAACCGAAGGTCTGCGACCAGGTGGGGTCGGCTCGCATGTTGTAGACGTAGCTGTAGCCCGACAACAGCACGAGGATGGCGGCCACTGCGCCGAACAGGATGACCTTCTTGGTGAGTGCCGCGATGAGGGCAAGCCCAAGAGCCCAGGCGAGCAGCACCACGAAGAGGTTCGGCCGGGTCATGGTGTACCAGAGCGCCGCCGCCAGGAAGACCAGCCCGTGACCCCAGGTGGGCTCGCGGGTCAGCTGGACCACAGCCGCGAGGGCGAGGATGCCCGTGGTCATGGCCACCGAGTCGCCGAGGATGACGGTGTCCCAGTTGGCGATCTGAGCAGAGCAGGGGATGAGCACCAGCATGGCGGCGAACAGGCGCCTCGGTCCGGGACGCCGGATGCCTTGCGCCACAACGAGGGCCAAGGCACCCCAGGCAACGGCGGACAGCAGCGCCTGGGCCAGGACGATGACGCGGTCGTTCGGCCACAGTGCCATCCACGCGGTCACGCCGACGGGCCGGATCGAGCGGCCGTCCAGGCTGGTCAGCGAGAAGTCGAACCAGTGGTCGACGTGGCGGTAGGTGCGGGTGTCGGGGTAGGTCGTGGGGCTGACCGACACGACGCCGAGCAGCTTGACCAGGGGGAGGGCGAGAACCATGGCCCGTACGACGGGGTCGTTGCCCAGGACGCGTTCCACGACCCGGCGGGTCGGGGAACGTCCCTGCGGCAACGGAGCCGACGTCCCCCTGTCTGCCATGCGCGAAACGATAGACGTGTGCGGGGGCGCCGGGAAGAGCACGAAGACGGAGGGGCCATTGACCCCCTTCGAGGGCGGGGTAATCATCAAGAGGTCAATCCGAGGGACTGAGGGCGCGATGGCCGAGTCATGGCAACGGACACCACGAGTGGGAATCGTCGTGGTCGCCTACAACGCTGCCTCGACCCTGGTGGACACGCTGGACCGGATCCCCGACGAGATCCTGCCCCAGCTCTCGGAGATCATCATCTCCGACGACGCGAGCCATGACGACACCTTCGTGCTCGCGCGCGAGTGGGGGCGCCGCTCCCAAGCCGTCAGGACGACAGTCGTGCGGCACACCAAGAACCTGGGCTACGGAGGCAACCAGAAGGCCGCCTACGCCATCGCGATCGAGCACGGCCTCGATGTCGTCGTCATGCTCCACGGCGACGGCCAGTACGCCCCGGAAAGTCTCGGCGCCATGTTGGCGCCGTTCAGGACAGGATCTGCCGACGCCGTCTTCGGCTCGCGGATGTTGGTGCCCGGAGCGGCCCGAGCCGGCGGCATGCCCTTCTACAAGCGCATCGGCAACCGCATCCTGACCACCTTCGAGAACGACGTCCTCGGCACGCACCTGAGCGAGTTCCACTCTGGGTACCGCGCGTACTCGACGGCCCTGTTGAAGCGGATTCCCTTTGAGGCCAACAGCGATGGCTTCGACTTCGACACGCAGATCATCGCCCAGATCGTGCATGTCGGCGGCACCATCGTCGAGGTCCCGATCCCCACCTACTACGGCGACGAGATCTGCTACGTCAACGGCCTGCAGTACGCCCGCGACGTCGTCCGAGACGTGGTCGAGTTCAAGCTGGCCACCAAGGGCTTCGGCACCCAGGAGTGGGTGCCCACCCCGGATGAGTACGACTTCAAGGAAGGCGACGGCTCCTCCCACGCGGCGATGCTGGCGATGCTGGACAGGCTGCCGCCGTCGAGGATCCTCGACCTGGGCTGCTCCGGCGGCCTCTTCGCCGAGCGAGCCCGGGCTGCCGGGCACCACGTCGTCGGCGTCGACTACATGGAGATCCCGGGAGTTCGCGAGCGGACCGACGAGTTCCACGTCGCCGACCTCGAGCAGGGTCTCCCCCCGGAGGTCGGCACCGGTTACGACGTGGTGGTTGCCGGCGACGTGATCGAGCACCTGACGAAGCCCGTCGAGGTGCTGAAGAGCATCCGCGAGGTCCTGCGTCCCGGCGGCCAGTTGCTCCTCTCGGTGCCCAACTTCGGTCACTGGTACCCCCGGTTCCGGGTGGTGACCGGCACGTTCGGCTACGACCGCAGGGGAATCCTCGACAACACCCACCTGCGCTTCTTCACGCGGGCGACCCTTCGCCGCGCGGTACGGTCAGCCGGCTTCGACATCCTCGAGGAGTCGGCGACCGGGCTGCCCCTCGGCGCCATCGACGCCGAGGGGTCGTCGCGCCTCCTCGATGTCGTGCGGCGCGTGGATGCGCGGCTCACGCGGGTGCGGCCGACCGTCTTCGGCTACCAGTACGTGCTCCGGCTGACTCCGCACGCCGAGGACGCCATCTACGCGGTGGACCTCGATGCCCAGGGTGCGCATGTGTCGGGCGGAGCAGGGGAGCGATCCGAGGGGATCCCCCGCACTGCGTGACCAACCCGCCCCAGGTATGCCGAAGGGCTGGCTCCCGGTGGGAAGCCAGCCCTTCGGTCGTGCCGGGACCACCCGGCATACCCCGTGGGGGAGCGGAGCCGGCGTCAGAAGGCGGACTCGGGGACGTCCATGAGGGCGTTGTCGGTGGACTCGGCGATCTGGCGCTCGGCCGCGAGCTTCGGCAGGACGTTGCGCGCGAAGAAGGACGCCGCCGCGATCTTGCCCTCGTAGAAGTCGCGGTCCTTGGCGGAGACCTCGCCCTCCAGCGCCTTCACGGCCACGGACGCCTGGCGCAGGAGCAGCCAACCGATGACGAGGTCGCCGGCGGACAGCAGGAGGCGGGAGGTGTTCTGGCCGACCTTGTAGAGGTTGGTGACGTCGCCACCCTCCTGCCGCGGGTCGGACTTCATCAGCTCGCCGACCATGTAGCCGAGGATGCCCTGCACGTCCTCCAGCCCCTTGCCGAGCAGCTCGCGCTCGGTGTCGAGGCGGCCGCCGTCGGCGCCGAGGTCCTTGGCGAACTCCTGCACCTGCATCGCCACGTGCGACAGCGCCTGCGCCTTGTCGCGGATGATCTTGCGGAAGAAGAAGTCGAGGCCCTGGATGGCCGTGGTGCCCTCGTACAGGGTGTCGATCTTGGCGTCGCGGATGTACTGCTCGATCGGGTACTCCTGCAGGAAGCCGGAGCCACCGAGGGTCTGGAGCGACTCGGTGCCGAGCAGCACCCAGGCGCGCTCGGAGCCGACGCCCTTGACGATGGGCAGCAGCAGGTCGTTGACCCGGTTGGCCATCTCCGCGGGGGTGTCAGCGGCGATCTCCTCCGAGCCCGACTCGAGGAACGCCTGGTGGACGGTGTCCTGCTGGGTGGCGGTGTACATCACCAGCGCGCGCAGGCCCTCGGCATACGCCTTCTGCGTCATGAGTGAGCGACGCACGTCCGGGTGGTGCGTGATCGTGACTCGGGGCGCGGCCTTGTCGGTCTGCTGGGTGAGGTCGGCGCCCTGGACGCGCTCCTTGGCGTAGCCGAGTGCGTTGAGGTAGGCCGTCGAGAGGGTCGAGATCGCCTTGGTCCCCACCAGCATCCGCGCGTGCTCGATGACGCGGAACATCTGCGCGATGCCGTCATGGGTGTCGCCGAGCAGCGTGCCGACGGCCGGCTGCTTGTCGCCGAAGGTGATCTCACAGGTGGTGGAGACCTTGAGGCCCATCTTGTGTTCGAGGTTGGTGACGTTGGCGCCGTTGCGCTCGCCGAGCTCACCGGTCTCGAGGTCGATCTGGAACTTCGGGACGATGAAGAGCGACAGCCCCTTGGTGCCCGGGCCGGCGCCCTCGGGACGGGCCAGCACGAAGTGGATGACGTTGTCGGTCATGTCGGACTCACCGGAGGTGATGAACCGCTTGACGCCGGTGACGTTCCACGTGCCGTCGGCGTTCTCGGTGGCCTTGGTGCGACCAGCGCCCACGTCGGAGCCGGCGTCGGGCTCGGTGAGCACCATCGTGCAGTGCCAGCCCTTCTCGACGATCCAGTGGGCGAGCTTCTTCTGCTCGTCGTTGCCGAGGATGTAGAGGAGGTTCGCGAAGGAGTAGGAGGCGGCGAACATCGCGATCGCCGGGTTGGCGCCGAGCACCATCTCGTTCATGGCCCACTTGAGGCTGGGCGGGGCGACGGTGCCGTCGAGCTGGGCGGGGACGTCGACGCTCCAGAAACCGGAGTCGACATAGGCCTGGTAGCTCTTCTTGAACGACTCGGGTATGGTCACCGAGTAGGTCTCGGGGTCGTAGACCGGCGGGTTGCGGTCCGCGTCGGCGAAGGACGCGGCCAGCTCGTTCTCGGCGAGCCTCGACACCTCCTTGAGCATCTCGCGGGCGGTGTCCTGGTCCACCTCCGCGTAGTGGCCCTGGCCCAGCACCTCGCCGCGTCCGAAGACCTCGAAGAGGTTGAACTCCAGGTCGCGCAGGTTGCTCTTGTAGTGGCCCATCGTGGGCACCTCCACGTCTTGAAACGTCGTTGTCGTCGTGCCCGGCCAGTACGTACTGGCCGGTAACTTCCATGGTGCTACTGACCAGTAACGAATGCAAGCCCGTTGTGAGATCCGCCACCCAACGGCCCACCCGGCCCTGCACGATCGGGTATGCCGCGGCGGCACCCGAGGTGGCCGGGCCCGGTCGGGAGCCACCCGGCATACTCACGAGGGTGAGCGAGGAACCGCAGGAGCAGCCCGCGAACCCGTCCAGTGGCGCCGTCCAGCGCGCCCGAGCCGACCTGGCGGACGGTCGCGAGTGGAAGGCGCGGGAGCGGCTGGTCGGGCACCTCGCCGGCGAGTACGACGCCGAGGCGCTCGAGCTGCTCGGCGAGGTGAACTACCTGATGCGCGACCTGCCCGCGGCGGGTGCGGCGTGGTTCGGCACGTCGCGCCGCGGCACGGACGTCGACGAGGCGGTCGAGGCCTGGCGCGAGCGGTACGGCGACCACTTCGCCCAGATGTGGAGCAGCCTGCCGCGGTCGGTGCGCGAGCTCGAGGGCAACAAGCGGGTGGATGCCCTGCGCCGCCGGGCTGAGCAGGTGGGCAGCGGGTCGGGCGCGACCGGTGGGTCCACAGGGGCCGCTCAGGCGCCCGCCGCCGAGGAGACCGGTGACGGTGGTCCGGACGCCGCCACGATCATCGCTCTGGCCCTCGCGGTCCTGTTCGTCGTCTGCGCCGTGGTCGGGCTCGTCACGGTGCTCCGCTGGCTGGTGCCCGGGTGAGCGGCGACGCCCCGGTCGGGGTCGGCGGTCCGCCACTGGTGCGCCCGGTCGTGCTCGCCCAGGTGGCCGACTCGGTGCCGGAGCCGCTGGGCGAGGACTGTGTGCGCGTGGCGGTCGACGGGGTCGACGGGTCGGGCAAGACCGTGTTCGCGGACGAGCTGGCAGCCGAGCTGACCTCCCGTGGCCGGGCCGTGGTGAGGGTCAGCGCCGACGACTGGCACCAGGTGCGCGAGCTGCGCTACGCCCGGGGCCGCGCCTCAGCGCAGGGCTTCTGGCTCGACTCCTACGACTACGCGCGGCTGAGGGCGGAGGTGCTCGACCCGCTCGGGTCGGGTGGGTCACGGGCGTACCGCGCGCGGGGCCACGACCTCGAGACCGACGAGGTGATCGAGGGTCCGGTGTCGCACGCCCCGGTGGGCGCGGTGGTGGTCGTCGACGGACTGTTCCTCCAGCGGGCCGAGCTCGAGGGGTGCTTCGAGTTCGCGATCTGGCTCGACGTGCCGTTCGAGGAGACCGCGGCGCGGATGGCCGAGCGCGACGGGACGCCGCCCGACCCCGAGGACCCGTCGATGCAGCGCTACATCGGGGCACAGCGCACCTACTTCGAGCAGCGCTCGCCGTGGACGCGGGCCGACCTCGTCGTCGACAACACCGACCTCGCCGCGCCATTCGTGGTCACCGGCGGGTTCGACTGACGCGAACGGCACGGCGTGGGTGCTTCGCCCTGTCGGTGCCCCGTGTCACCCTCGGGTCATGGAGAACCTCTCGGACGTGCTGCTCCTCCACGCCGTCCAGGCGTGGTGCGACGTGTGCCTGGACGAGCGCATCCTCGTGCCCGTCGTCGACGACCTGCCGGGCGGTTTCTGCTGCACGGTGTGTGACACGGCGGTCTTCTCGGCTCTCGACGACCTGCCCGCCGTCGCCGCCCTGCGCCGCTCGGCCTGAGGCGGCCGCGCCCCCGCCGATCCGGCGCCGGCGCCCTGTCAGGTGGGGCGGCCGAAGCGGGCCCCGTGGTGCCAGACCTTCTTGAGGTCCTGCGGGTCGTGGTCGCCGCGCGCGACGGCGGCGCCGATCACCGCAGGGTCGAGAGAGCCGTCGGTGGCGACCTCGGCCGCGACGTCGACGATGCGCGCCCCGCGGTAGTCGGGGTGCTCGCGCACCGTGGCGAGGTCGAGCCGGAAGCCGTCGTGCCTGCCCGCCGGGATGCCGGCTGCGGGAGGATCCGGCCCATTGGCCGTCTTCGTGGCGGCTGGTGCCCAGATGCGGCGGAGAACCGGCCCATGGGCCGAGAATCCTGGCCGAGGATCTGGTCGTCAGGCGCGCTGAGGTGGTCGGGGGCGCGCCGACGGCGGCCTCGAGAGGAGACTGACGTCATGTACGTGCCGCACTTCAACGCCTGGGACGACGAGCCGGAGATCCGCGCGATGGTCGCCGACGTCGGCTCGGCGCAGCTCGTCACGACCGGCCCGGATGGCTACCCGCTCGCGACCCTGCTGCCGGTGGTCTGGCGCGGCGACACCGTCATCGCCCACCTCGCCCGCGCCAACGAGCACTGTAAGGCGATCGGCCCCGACCAGCCGACGCTGCTGGTGGTCACCGGGCCGCAGGCCTACATCTCGCCCAGCTGGTACGCGGCCAAGGCCGAGCACGGCAAGGTGGTGCCGACGTGGAACTACTCCGTCGTGCAGCTGGCCGGGAGGGCCACGGTGCACGACGACGTCGACTGGCTGCAGGGGGCGGTCGACGAGCTGGTCGAGCACCACGAAGGTGGTCGTGAGTCGCCGTGGCGGAGCACCGACGCCCCAGAGAAGTACCTCCGGGGGCAGCTGCGGGCCATCGTGGGGTTGGAGGTCGCGGTGGAACGGGTGGAGGCCAAGGCGAAGCTGAGCCAGAACCGGTCTGACGCCGACCGGGCCGGGGTAGTGGCCGGGCTGCTGGCCGAGGAGTCGCCGGACGCGCACGCCGTCGCCGAGCAGATGAGCCCACCGACCGACGGTCACGCGTGGCGTGCGCGCCACTCGTCTGCCAACAGCGCGTAGAGGTAGCCGTCCATCCACTGCCCGGACGGGTGCAGGCCGTCCTGCACGGCGTGCTGTTCGCGACGCATGCCCACCCGCTCCATCAGTCGGTAGGAGGGGGCGTTGCCGGCGAAGCACTCCGCAGTCACGCGGCGGAGGCCCAGGTCCTCGAAACAGATCCGCAGCACCTCCTCGACGGCCTCGGTGGCGAAGCCCTTCCCCGTCTCCTCCGGTCGCAGGACCCACCCGAGCTCGGCCTGGATGCCCTTGGCCTCCGCAGACAGTTGCGGAGGTGCCCACGCGTCGCCGATCTTGATCATGAGGTCGCCGATGACGATGCCATCCCGTTCGACGACCACCAGGAGGTCGAGTCGCTCGGGGGCGACGAACCGCTCGTGGAAGTCGTCCGGCGGGGCGCCGAGCCACTCGGTCGCCAGCGACGAGCTGCGGTAGGAGAGAACGGCATCCGCGTCGTCAACGGTGGCCCGTCGGAGCGTGAGTCGCGCTGTGGTCACGGGCCATACGATGTCGGCGAGCTCTCTGGGCACGGTCCATTGTGCGTCATCGAGCGAGTCGGAGCGGTCTCCAGCGGGGCCGGTCAGCGCCAGAAGTCGCCCAACTGCGCGCCGAGTGCACGACCCTGCTCGTACCCCCCTCGCGCGGCTGGTGGACGCGTGGCGGGGTCGAGGGCGTTCGCGTCGAAGACGTCACCGGCCCGGGCGTCGGGAAAGACGGACTCGACGCGGCTACCGCTGGCCCGCAGGTCATCGACCTGGCTCGCGAGATCCATGCGCCACTCGAGCGGCATGCGCGTCCGTCCGCTGAAGGGGGACAGCACCAGCACTCGTGCGTAGCCCGTTGCCAGGTCGGCGTTCTCGCTGCGGCGGTAGCCACCGTTGATGTACGACTGCTCGCCGATCGGGTAGCCGTTGCCGGTGCTGGCGGAGACGGCGTCCACCAGGTCGATGCCGCTGTGGCGGTCGAACACGACGGGTTCACCGGTGCGTGCGTCGACCGCCGTGATCCAGAGGTCGCGATCCGGCCAGTCGTGCTGGGGGAGTCGGGCTGTGACGACGTCGCGCCACCGCGCCCGGACGGCGCGGTCGCCTGTCTCCAGGGCCGCCGCGCCCATCCGGCGACGCAGGTCGACCGCGTCACTGGATGCAGCGATGACTCCGTCCGACCACTCCACGTAGCGCCGACCGGCGGCACCCGGACCGCCACCCGGGCCGCCACCCGGACCGCCACCCCGCCCAGGCCGTCCGCCCGGGGGAGTGGGGCGCGGCACTTCGGCCAGCACGGCGGCATACAGGTCGGAGGGGTGGGTGCCACTGGTGACCTGGGCCGCCACGGTCGAGCCTGCCGAGGTGCCGACGATCAGGTCGGCGTCGAGCAGGTCGACGCCGACCTCGGCGAGTCCTGCGATGAGCCCGAGCTCCCAGGCGTTGCCGGCCGCACCGCCGCCGGCGAGGACGAGAGCTCGTCTCCTCGAGGTGCCCACGCGCTACATCAGCTCCGCGAGCCGGGCGAGTCCGGGAGCGGTGTGCTTCGCCAGCCGCTCGTTGACGTCGTCCAGCGCCGCCGAGGGGAGGTAGCCGGGTGGGACGCGGGCCGGGTTGGTCGCCACGCCGGTGGACCACTCCTTGATGTCGGGTTCGGCGGAGTAGGACTGGGAGTTCCGGATGCCGAGGACGATCATCTGGGCCCAGTCCTGCAACGAGTTCCCGTAGATCGACGGGGCGCAGATGCGGTTCTTCTCGTCGTCGTCGCGACGGGTCGCCTCCACATAGCCGGTGACCGCCGCGCCGAACGACGGGAAGCCGGCCCGCACGGTCTGCAGGGTGATCGCGTCCGGGCTCCAGATGGGCACTCGCCCGGGGTTCCGCAGGCCGTCCGCCGCGCAGTGCACGACGACGGCGTCGGGCGCGACTGACACGGAACCATCCGCGAAGGTGAGCCGGCCGCGATCGACGGCCTGGATGTGCCCCCTGCGCACGACGTTCTCGAGGGTGCGCAGCTGGTCGAGCTCCCAGGTGGCCAGGGTCGGGGTCCTGGCCATCGTCGGGGTGACGGTGCGGTCGACGCGCAGCATGACGCCTCGCTCCTCGAGCCGCACGAACACCTCGTCGAGCGAGGCCGCGCCGCTGCCCGCCTCCACCATGTCGGCGATCGCGCCGAGGAAGATCGCGGGGTCGGGCTGGATCACGGCCCGGTTGAGCATCCAGGGGTCGCGAGGTCGCACCCAGCAGATCGCGTCGGGGTCGACCCCGCGCGCCAGCAGCCAGACGCACGCGTCGGTCGCCGTCTTGCCCGACCCCACGACGACGTACTGGCTGGGTGCCTCGTCCAGCACCGCCAGGGCGTTGACGGGGATGACCTTGGCGCCGTCGGCGACGTCGAACGGCGGCGGCTCCTCCGCGGGGATGTTGGGTGCCAGGTAGTGGGCGTTGACCACCCGACACCTCTGGCCGACCTCGAACGTCTCGCCCGAGATCCGCGAGACGAAGGTCCGGTCACCCAGGTAGTCGCTGTTGGGGAAGAACTCGACGCGCCCGGTGTCGACGAGGCGCTCGAGCACCGAGGCGAAGTACGCGCAGATCTCGGGCTGGGTAGCCCGCTCCTGCAGGCCCTTCTCGGGTCCGCTCTGCTGCAGCTGGCCTCCGCCGAGCAAGGTCGACGCGACGCCGTAGAAGGAAGAGGACTGGTGCAGCCGCACGAACGGGTATGCCGCGAGCCAGTGCCCGCTCACGCCGTGCCGGCGGTCCACCAGCGCGACTCGCGCGTCGGAGTGGTCGACGAGCGCGTCCGTGAAGGCCATGCCCATGGCGCCGGCACCCACCACGAGGTAGTCGGCTGCGACAGTGCGAGTCACGGGACCACGCTGTCACCACCGGGGCTGCTCGTCCATCGGATTGAGGGGAGCGACGTCTGGGGAGCCCGCGGCTGCTCGCCGTCAGCGCATGTTGCCGGTGTGACCCAGGCTGAACGACCCGGGCTGGGGCCAGACGCACAACCCGTGCGGGCCGGAGTCGACGCGGATCGAGTGGAGGAGCTTGCCTGTCGCGGTGTCGAAGACGTAGACGACGTCGTCGTAGCGTCCTGCGAGCCACAGCTGCGAACCGTCGGCTGTCACCCCACCCATGTCCGGCGACCCGCCTCCCGGAATCCTCCACACGGCTGCGGTCGCGAGCGTGGCGGCATCGAGCACCGTGATCGTGCCCGCGTCGCGGTTGGAGACGAACATCTGACGTCCGTCGCGCGAGGGGTACAGACCGTGCGCGCCCAGCCCCGTGTGGATGAACCGGGCGACCTCCAGCGTGTGCGCATCGATCACCCACACGCCGTTGCGCAGCATGTCGGCCACGAGGAAGTGCTGGCCGTCCGGGACGATTCGCACGTCCTGGGGCATGGAGCTCGCACCGGCCCGCAACCCGTTCTTGGGGCTGCCTGGCATGGACATCGCCTCCCTCGGTGAGGTGGCTCCGGGCGTCTTCAGGGTGTTGAGGTCGATGACCTTCATGACCTTGGTCGCCTCCCGGTCGATGACGAGGAGCTTGCCGCTGAACTCGCAGCTCGCGACGAGGAACGAGAGGTCCGCCGAGTAGTCGGCGTGGTTGATCCCGGCGCACGGGACCGCCAGCGACCGCTGCAGCTTCATGGTGTGGGCGTCGCGCACGTCGATGCGGTGCAGGCGTTCCGCCATGACCAGGGCGTGTTTGCCGTCCGGGGTGAAGTACAGGTTGTAGGGGTCTGCGACCTGCACCGGTCGACCCGGCCGGCCGGTCACGGGGCTGACCGGGGTCAGGGAGTTGCCCTGGTCGGCGTTGACCCACAGCGTCTTCAGGTCCCACGAGGGGACGACGTGCTGCGGCTCCCGCGGGGTGCGGAACCGTCCGACGACCTTGTACGTGCGCGGGTCGATCAGCTGCACCGTGTTGCTCAGGGTGTTGGGCACGTAGACCATCGGCCGCGCCGCCAGTGCGACGGGGCTGAGCGCGTTGGCGCCCGCCGCGGCATACACGGAGGGTGTGGGTGTCGTGGAGGGCGCTGTGGTGTTGGCGTCCGCGGCATCCGTGCCGCCGGAGCCTGGTCGGCGTGCGGACGACGACGCGCTCGCCCCCACCGACGCTGAGGGGCTGTGCCCGTCGCCCTGGAGGGCAGCGCAGGCCGCCAGCCCGGTGGCTGCGACGAAGGCCACGGTGAGGAGGCTGGTGACCGCCGTGACGCGCTGGGTCAGCGAGCGAGCGGCCCGAGGGCCGTCTCCCGACCTGCGGTGGGGGCGCATCAGGCGGCCCGCAGGAGGGTGGACAGCGTGACTGCCTCGAGGCCCTTTGATCGCAGCCCGGCGAGGATGGCCGGGAGCGCGAGCACGGTGCCGCGATGGCCGAAGTGCAGGCTCACGATGGAGCCCGGTCGCACGGACCCCAGCGTGCGGTCACGAACCGCGGTGGCGCCGGGGTCGCGGAAGTCCTCGGGGTCGACGTCGTAGGAGACGCAGCGCTGGTACCCGGCGGCGGCAGCGGCCGCACGGATGGTCGCCGTGCTGTGCTGCGTCCCGGACGGCCGGAACCACCAACCGGCGCTTCCCACGGAGGCCTCCAGTGCCCGGGCGCCGCGCACCGCCTCGTCGATGGCCTGCGCGCGGGTCAGCTGCTTCATCTGCTGGTGGCTCCAGGTGTGGTTGCCGAGCTCGTGCCCGGCCCCCACGATCTGGGGGCCGACGTGCGGGTTCTGGTGCAGCCAAGTGCCCACGGCGAACACCGTGATGGAGGCCTGGGCGCTGGCGCAGGCGTCGAGGATCTCGCGCGCCATGGTGACCGGACCCTGTCCGTGGAACGTGAGGGCCACCTGGTGGCCGCTGTCGGGTCCGTGGGAGATGTCAGGTCCGGGTGCCAGAGCCACGGGCGGTGGCCCTGAGGCGGCGCCGGCCGAGGTGGCCGCAGGTGATGGGCCACTGGTGCTCGACCCGGTCGGCGAGGAGTCGCGAGTCGTGCTGGCGGAGGCCTCGCCCGGACGGGTGGGGGCGGGTGAGCTGGGGTCGGAGGTGCCACTGCACCCCGCCAGCGCGGCGCCGGAGAGTCCGGTCAGGGCCGCCGAGAGGACGGTGCGTCGGGTGAGGTCTGCCGTGCGGGCACGCGCCGCGTCGGGGTCTGTGCCATGGTCCACAGGAGACAACGCTACGTCCATGGCCTAAGTAGTCCCTGAGAACGACACAGCCTTCTCTCAGCGCGGGTGATTGACACTCGAGGCGTGGTAACCCCCCGCTTCGCTCCCGGCAGCGGCCGGGCCACGCTGACCACGCTCCGCAGCCGGGCGACCTGGTCGTCGGCAGGGTTGGTCGCCCTGGTCCTGTGGTCGGTCGGGTGGTTCGTCATCCAGGCCCCCCACGGTGGAGGCTCCTGGCACTTCTTCGCGACCGGCGCGGGGGTCCTCTCCGACCTGGACGACGGGACGCGTGCTGGGTTGCACCTCTATGCCGAGCACCCGGTGCTGCAGATCGGCCCCCTTGCGYTGGGCACCGCCTGGGCGCTGGGAAGGGTGTCCGACGGACATGGCCTGCTCGCCGCCCAGCTCGTGGGGGCCGGACTCGGAGCAGCGGTCGTGGCCCTCGTGCGGCGCATCGCGCGGCAGCTCCGGGCGCTGCACGGAGCCGTCCGACCACGTGGCCTGGACGCCATGCTGCTCGCCGCGGGTGCCTGCTTCGCGCCCGTCTGGATGTATGCCGCGGTGAGCTCCACCCACCTCGACGACGTCCTGGCGATCGCGTTCGGCGTTGCGGCGCTGGCCCTGGTCCTGTCTGGGAGGCCGGTGTGGGCCGGGCTGGCCATCGCCGTGGCCGTCGACTCCAAACCGTGGGCGCTGCCGTTCGCCTTGGTGCTGTTCGCCCTGCCCTCACTGCGATCTCGGACCGTCGCCCTCACGGTCGCCGCGTTGTGCACCGCCGCCGCGTGGCTCCCGTTCTTCATCGCGGACCCGCACACCACGCGGGCCCTGCACTTCACGATTGCGAACGGGCCCCTGTCGGGTCTGCGCCTGCTCGGGGTCATGTCGGCCCGGACCCCACCCTGGGACCGACCGCTGCAGACCCTCCTCGGGACCGCCCTCGCCGGAGCAGCGGTGTGGCGCGGCCGGCCGACGGGCGCGCTCCTGGTCGTCATGGCGAGCCGCCTCGCCCTCGACCCGGGCACCAACCGGTACTACACGGCAGGGCTCGCTGCCGGAGCATTGCTGTGGGACGTGACAGGGTCACGTCGGCGCTGGCCCTGGTGGAGCCTGACGGTGCTGCTGGGCCTGCACGCCGCGCGGTGGGTCCCGGCACTCAACCCTCTGCACGGGCTCGCGCTCGTCGCGTTCGCGGTTGCAGCGGTGGTGTCGGTGCTGGGCCCGGGCCGGCCCAGGCCCCGGGGTGCAGCGCGAGCCGACCCGGCGCCTGGTGCGCTTCGGCTCTCCCATCACCGACCTCTCCTGACGTCACGCGGCGAGGGGCACCGGAGTGCGTTGGCCAGTGAGCACCCCTCAGAGGGCGGCGACGCCCGCGGTCACGGCCAGGGCGAGCCCGAACGCGTAGGTGCCCATCGCCCCGGTCATGCGGGGCGCGGACTCGGCGGCCAAGGTCTCGGACCTCAGCATCGCGACAGCGTGCAGGAGCCGTGACGCGGTCGCGGCGATGATGAGCCCCTGCGCCCAGGGCTCCGGCGACTTCCAGCCCACGAGCAGGAAGAGCGCAATGAGCGTCGGGACGTACTCGGTGGCGTTCCCGTGGGCCCGCTGCGCGATCAGCAGCGGGTCGGCAGGGTCCACGGGCATCTGGCTGCCTCCGCGCTGGGCAGCGCGACCCCGGTTGAGCGAGACGTTGAAGCCGAGGATGAAGATCGAGGCGGCCAGGACGGCCGAGCAGATGATGGCTGTGGTCATGACGGTTCCTTCCACGTGGTGTGGGTGAGTACGTGCGAGACGAGGTCGGCGCAGTACGTCGTGCCGAGCAGGGCGTCGGCCTTGCGCAGTGCGCCTGGAGAGGTCACGTTGACCTCGATGAGGTGGTCGCCGATGACGTCGAGGCCTACGCAGCGCAGGCCGTAGGCCCGCAGCGTCGGCGCCAGCCGCCAGACGATGTGGAGGTCGCGGTCGGTGAGCTCGGCCGGCCCGTCGGGGCTGACGATGCGGAAGTCGCCCGGCACCGGGTGCCGGAGGCTGGCGCCGACGGCGACACCGTCGAGGACGTAGATCCGCTTGTTGCCGGCCTCGACCTCGGGCAGGTAGGGCTGCGCGACCACTGCCCGCCTACCGGCACTTGTGGCGGTCTCGATGATCGACCCGAGGTTCGGGTCGTGCTGTGCCAGGAGGAAGACACCGCGTCCGCTGAAGCCGTCGACCGGCTTGACGACGATGCGTCCGTGCTCGGCCAGGAAGGCCCGCAGCGTCTCGCCACTGGCGGTGACCACGGTCGGTGGCACCAGGTCGGGGAACGACAGGCCCAGCAGGTGCTCGCTGCAGGCACGGAGCCCGCCGGGGGAGTTGACCATCGCAGTGGTCGGGCGGTCGTGAGCGTTGTCGTGGTCGGTGTCGTGGTCGGCCCGGCCCACGAGGTCGAGCACGTAGGTCGCGGCCAGGAAGTCCTGGTCGACCGGGGGCTCGAGCCTCAGGAACACGGCGTCCACGTCGTCGAGCCGCAGTGCCTCCTCGGGGCCAGCGTCGTACCAAGGGTCCGGCACGGTCCACCGGCATCCCTCCACGGGCGTGGAGGGCGCCAGCTTCACGGCTCGGGCGCGCGCCACGGCTCGCCGGTCGACGACCTCGAGGTGCCGGGCCTCGGCGGCCCACACCTCGACGCCGAGCTCCTGAGCCGCGTGCATCAGGCCGATGCTCGTGTCGAGGGAGGCGTCGAGCCCGTCCAGCGGGTCGACAACGAAGAGCGTTCTCATGCCGCCACCCCGTTCGAGGGGATGGCGCCGAGCAGCTCGCGGAGCGGGGAGGCGTCTGCGGCCTGCCACTGGTCCCAGTACGTCGGGAGGGTGGGCAACAGGAGGTCCAGGGCGCGGCGTCGCTGGCGCGCGTCATACATCAACGTCCAGATGGTGCCGAGGAGCTCGGCGGTGGGTCGCTGGGAGTCGAGGAAGCGCAGCTCGAGGTAGCCGCCACGCGGTCGGACCGGGGGGAAGAGGGTGTTGAGGTGGTACCCCTCGTCCTCGGCCTCCGCGATCGGAAGTCGTTCTGCGGCAAGGGCGAACGCGGCATACGCGCCGATCGGGTCGCGGACATCGAGGTGGCGCCCGTCGTAGCCCGTCCTCGCCGGGTCGATCCCCTGCCAGATGCGGGTGCGTTCGCGCGAGCCCTGGTGTGCCGCCACGAGACTCGGGCCGGCGAGGTTGGCGACCAGCCACTGCTCGACCCCGGCCGGGCCCGGGAGCAGGTCGACACACACCTGCAGCGACGCGGTGAGGCGCATCATCCGGCGCCCGGCGTCGCCAGCGCGGTCGAACAGCGCTTGCATAGCGAGGTAACGCGGCGTCTGGAGCGTGAGGGGCACCTCGTCGAGGGATCGCCACGGGTCGACACCCGTCAGGGCGACCTCCGTGGTGCTCTCGACCGCGTCGAGGCACCAGTCGACCTCGCGCAGCAGTGCGGCGATGGTGGGCTGCGGCGGGAGGCTGAGCTCCAGCTGACCTCCGGGTTCGCGAGTGGGGTGCCCGCGAGCTGCGAGCTCCGCCCCCAGGACCGGTATGCCGCATGGCGGCTCGCCGCCGATCGACGTCCCGGTGCGCACATGCATCTCGAGCTCGACGCCGATCCTGCGGCGGCCCTTCGCGGGGCTGAACGCTCGCTGGACCGCGTGTCTCAGCTGGCGTGTTCCACTCATCGATCCTTCTCCATTTCACCGCAGTTAAACTGCGGTCAATTACCGATAGAGTGATCCTCGTGGACGAAGGTGTCAAGAGGCAGTACCGCTCGGCCGCTCGGTCGGCGGCCGCCGAGGAGACGCGCGCGCGCATCCGTGAGGCCGCGCTGGAGCTGTTCGTCACGCGGGGCTTCCAGGGCACGACCCTCAAGGACGTGGCGGAGCGGGCCGGGGTGGGGGAGCGCACGCTCTACGACAGCTTCGGCAACAAGCTGGGCCTGCTGCGCCACACGATCGCGATGCTGACGATGGGCGACGAGTCGCGGGTGCGCGCTGCAGACCGACCCGAAGCCGTCGCCACCCGCGCCATGGACGACCCGCACGAGGCGCTGGCGTCCCACCTCAGGCTCGCCACCGACCTGATGAACCGGGCGGGCGACCTGATCCTGGTCAGCGACGCGATCCCCGCTGCCGATCCCGACCTGCGACGCACGGTGACCCGTGGCACCGAGGCGGCCTACGAGCTGAATCTCAAGCTGGCGCAACGGTTTCACTCGCGCGGGGAGCTCCGCCCCGGCCTATCCGCCGCGACGGCCGCGGACATCATGTTCACGTTGAGCTCGCCGGGCGTCTTCCACACCCTGCGACGGACCAGGCGGTGGGGCCAACAGCGCTACCAGGACTGGGTCATCGCCAGCGCCACCCAACAGCTCCTGGCCTGACTCGGGCGGCCCTCCTGACCCGGCGGCAGGCCCTGGCCTGGTCGGTGCGCCGACCACAACCGTGCAGGTCAGGGGGCCTACCGCCCAGTCTTTGGGCGTAGGGTCGCGCACATGCGCACTGCTCGAACCACGAACCTGGCCGCTGCACCCGAGGGCTCGACATGGCTTTCCTGACGCGGTTCGCAGACGACCGCTCCAAGCCCTCGATCGGCTCCGCCCTGCGCGATCTCGCGGTGCGCGCGGTCGCCCCGGCGATCATCCTGTGGGTCGCGATCGTGCTCGGCGGCCTGTTCATCAAGGGTCCCCTCAAGGGGCTGAACTCCGAGGACGCGATCAGCAAGGACGCGCAGGGCCTCCGCACGCCGACGTGGGACAGCATCACGATGGTCTGGTCGCACATCGGCAACACCGAGATCGTCATCGGTGTCTGCGTCGTCGCCGTCGCCCTGCTGTGGTGGCGCACCCGCGAGTGGTGGCGTGCCGTGGTGCCTGCGATCGCCATCGCCCTCCAGGCAACGGTGTTCGTCATCGCGACCGCCGTCGTGGGGCGGCCTCGCCCGCACGTGCCCCACCTCGACCCGGCGCCGCCCACCTCGAGCTACCCCAGCGGCCACGTCGGGGCGTCAACCGCCCTGTACGTGTCCTTCGCCCTGCTCGCCCAGTCGATCGAGCGCCCTGCCCTGCGACGAGTCGTCACGACGATCTGCCTGGTGATCCCGGTGCTCGTGGCGTGGGCCCGGCTCTACCGAGGCATGCACCACCTCAGCGACATCCTGATCGGGGCGCTGAACGGCCTCGTCTGCGCGCTCCTCGCCTGGGCCTACCTCCGACGCAAGAACGCCTGACGTCGATCAGGACGATGCGGGCTCCACGTCGGTCTCCGCCACGAGCTTGCTCACGACTTCTTGCGGCACATCCTGCTGTTCCGCCGCCTTGGCGTCCTCGGCTTGCTGGACCTCCACCCGGGCCGCCTGCCAGGCCGACCAGTGGCCGGAGACCAGCGCCCACAACGACAGAGCCGACACGTAGACGACGGAGTTGAGCCAGCCCATCATCATCGAGATCGGGATCATGATGATCCAGAAGACCGCCAACCAGCCGTTCACGCGCCGCATGAACACGGGGTCGCCCTGAACGCTCGCCCACAACGACTTCACTACACTCACAGGGTCCTCCTGGCACAGTCCGCGCAGGTGCGCACGGACGTCAAGTCCATCACCGCAAGTCTGAGTGTTTCCTGAGGACTGCGAAGCTCCAGCCCCGGTCACGGCCCCAGCGCAGACCCGGCGACCTGCCTGCCAAGATTGCGCCATGAACCCGCTCCCGGACCTGCCCCACGCCGTGCGCTACGCCGCCCTGGCCCGGTTGCTCGTGCGGCACGGACGGTCCGACCTGGTCAGTGGAGCGGGGTTCGACGAGTTCCTCGTCGAGGACGAGCGGCCCGCCGGCGACGTCGCGGCGGCGGAGTCCCTGGCGAATGACCTGGAGGCGATGGGTCCCACGTACGTCAAGCTCGGCCAGCTCCTCTCGACCCGCGTGGACCTCCTGCCACCGGCCTACACGGAGGCCTTGACCCGCTTGCAGGACAAGGTCGAGCCGTTCCCGTACGCACAGGTGCAACAGATCGTCGAGGACGAGCTGGGCGTCTCGATCCGGCACGCCTTCGCCTCCTTCGACCAGGTGCCCCTTGCGGCCGCGTCCCTCGGGCAGGTGCACCGTGCGGTCCTGCCCAGCGGCAGGGAGGTCGTCGTCAAGGTGCAGCGGCCGGGGGTGCGCGAAGTGGTGCGGGACGACATGGAGGCACTGACCAAGATCGCAGCCTTCGCCGACGACCACACCGAGGTCGGTCGTCGCTACGGCTTCGGCCAGCTGCTGACGCAGTTCCGGCGTTCGCTGGCGGGCGAGCTGGACTACCAGCGGGAAGCCGCCAACCTGGTGCGCCTCGGCGCTCTCACTGCCGACTACCCGTTGCTCGTGGTGCCGCAGCCCGTTCCCGACTACACCAGCAGCAGGGTGCTCACGATGGACTGGGTGCCCGGTCGCAAGGTCACCGACATCAGCCCGTTGGGCCTGACCGACCTCGATGGTGAGCCGCTCGTGCGCGAGCTCTTCGCGGCATACCTGCGGATGATCCTCGTGGACGGCTTCCTGCACGCTGACCCCCACCCCGGCAACGTCCTGCTCACGCCGGATGGCCGCCTCGGTCTCATCGACCTCGGCATGGTGGCGACGGTCCCCCCTCGCGTCCAGGACCAGATCGTGAAGCTGCTGCTCGCGATCGCCGAGTCGGACGGCGAGGAGGCCGCAATGGTCTTGGCCTCGATGGGCCAACGGCTGGAGGGGTATGACGCGGCGCAGTTCCGCGACGAGGTCGCGGCCCTCGTGTCCCGGGCGGTGTCACTCGGGGAGCAGGCCCAGGCAGGGGCCGTCCTGGTGGAGCTGAGTCGCCTCTCGGGCGTCCACGGATTGCGGCCGCCGCCCGAGATGACCATGGTGGGCAAGGCGTTGCTCAACCTCGACCAGGTCACCCAGCACCTCGACCCCGGCTTCGCCCCCGCCGAGGCGATCCGCGAGAACATCACCGACATCATGGGAAGCGGCCTCTCCGTGTCAGCCTCAGGGCTGATGGCGGCAGCGATCGACGCCAAGGAGTTCACGGCGAACTTCCCCCGCCGCGCCAACGCCATCATGGACCACCTCGCCGACGGGAAGTTCTCGCTCCGGGTGGATGCCCTCGACGAGGCCAGGTTCCTGCACGTGCTCCAGCGGCTGGCCAACCGGCTCACGATGGGGATCGTGATGGCGGCGCTGGTGGTGGGTGCGGCCTTGATGATGCAGGTGCCGACGCGCAACCGCGTCCTGGGTTACCCCGCCATCGCCATGGTGTTCTTCCTCCTCGCTGCCCTGGGTGGCGCGGCGTTGATCATCTCGATCGTGCGGACGGACAGCCGGATCGCGCGGCGCGAGAACTCCGACCGCGACCCCAGACCCTGATCTCACCCGGCGAGGGTCTTTCTCACCGCCCCGGTGCCGCGCCGCCGCGCCGGTGCCGCGCCGCCGGCGCACTCACGGGCCTCGGGTTGCGCGACCTTGCGGTCAACTGCGGTGGGAGGGCCCTTTGGCCCTGTGCCCCCGGGTGGGGTGCTGCAACTCTCGCTGCATGGGTACACCCGTGATCCGGTGCGAGGCGGTCGTCAAGCGGTTCGGTCGGACCGAGGCGCTCCGCGGGGTGGACCTCGCCGTCGAACCGGGTGAGCTCTTCGGCTACCTCGGGCCCAACGGGGCCGGCAAGACGACGACGCTGCGCCTCCTGCTGGGGTTGACGCGACCGACCTCCGGACGGGTCGAGGTCCTTGGCCTGGATGCGTGGCGCCATCGTGACGAGTTGCACCGCCGCATGGGGTACCTGCCCGGTGACATCTCCCTCTACCCGCGCCTGACGGGTCAGGAGCACGTGGACTTCCTGGGCCACCTCCACGGGCAAGGGCGACCGCCGGCAGCGCGCGCGCTCGCTGACCGGCTGGACCTGGCCCTGGATCGACCGGTGCGCCAGCTGTCGCGAGGGAACCGACAGAAGCTCGGCCTGGTCCTGGCCATGATGACCTCCCCAGAGCTCCTCGTGCTCGATGAACCCTCCAGTGGGCTCGACCCGCTCGTGCAGCGCGAGTTCCACGCCCTCCTCGCCGAGCACGCCGCGAACGGGGGCACGGTGCTGCTCAGCTCGCACGTGCTCAGCGAGGTGCAGCGGCTCGCCACCCGGATCGGCGTCCTGAGCCGAGGACGGGTCATCGCCGTCGAGCGGCTCGACGATCTGCGAGCCAAGTCGTTGCACCACGTGGAAGCACAGTTCACGTCGAGCGTGCCGCTGGCACCCTTCGCGGCGGTCGATGGGGTGCGCAACGCGCGCGTCGAGGATGAGGTCCTCAGGTGCGACGCACCGCAGGCGGCCCTCGACTCCTTGACCAAGCAGATCGCGCGCTACCCCCTCGTCGACCTCACCGTCGTCGAGGCCGAGCTCGAGGAGACCTTCCTCGCCTACTACGCGACAGGAGCCGACGATGCTGCGTGATGTGGTGCTCAAGTCGATGCGTGATCAGCGACGGTCGTATGCCGGTTGGTGTGCGGGCGTCGTCCTGTTGGTCGCCATGTACGTGGCGCTGTGGCCCAGCATCAAGGGACAGCCTTCGATGCAGGACTTCCTCGACCAGATGCCGGCTGCCTTCCGCAACCTGTTCGCCATGTCCGGAGCCGACATGTCCACCCCGGTCGGCTACATCCAGATCGAGCTGCTGTCGTTCATGGGGCCCTTGCTCGTGCTCTTGTATGCGGTGGGGATCGGCTCGTCGGCGGTCGCCGGCGAGGAGGACAGGCACACGCTCGAGCTGCTCCTGACGTCCCCGGTTTCTCGTCGACGGGTCCTGGTCGACAAGGCCGTGGCGATGAGCGTGGGGACCTTGGGCCTGGCGGCCCTGCTGGGGGTGGCTCTCGTGGCCGAAGGGGCTCTGGTGGACATGCGGCTTCCTGCCGCCAAGGTCGGCGCAGCCATGCTCCACCTGGGGCTGCTGGGCCTGGTCTTCGGTGCCCTCGCGCTCGCCATCGGGGCCGGGAGTGGACGGCTTGGCCTGAGTCGTGCGATCCCCGTCGCCCTGGCCGTCCTCGGCTATGTCGTCAACGGACTCGCGGGGCTCGTGGACTGGCTCAGGCCGTTCCAGAAGCTGTCGCCGTTCTAYCAGTACAGCGCCCACGACCCCCTGCGCACCGGGGTCTCGTGGAGCGCCATCGGTGTCGCAGTCGTCACCGTCGTGGTCCTGGTCGCGATAGCGGCGTGGTCCTTCGACCGTCGTGACATCGCCTCCTGAGCGCAGTCATTGAGCGGCGGCTCCCGTGCGGCTCAGGTCCCTGACGTCGTGCGGACGACGGACTGCCCTTGCTCGGGGCCCAGGTCCTGGCCAGCGGCAACCAGAGCCGGAGCTGGCGTGAGCCACTCGCGTGCGGGCAGCATCGGGTCAGGCCGACGCCACGAGTCGACGACGCGTCTGGTCCCGAGAAGCACCAGCACGGCGAGGATCGCCCAGAGCACGCCAGCGGCGATGGCCTCGATCGGCCTGAACGGCTGCCCCTTGGCGATGCCGCTCCAGTCCAGCCCGTGATTCCAGTCTGCATACAGGGCGAAGAGGAACAGGCCGCCGAGGAGGTTGTAGGCGAGAGCAAGCCTGGGGGCGAGAAGCACGGAGGCCAACGCAGCCCAGGCCAGGTACTGGACGCCGAAAGCCGGCGAGAGGACCAGGAACGCGATGAGGCTGACCGCAACGCACTCCATGGCGGCTCGGGGCCGGAGCCACGCGAGGGCGGCCGGCGCCACCGCGCAGATGAGGAGGACCGCGTAGCGCCCGGGACCGATGAGCCAGGCCGAGACCATCGGAAGGTCCAGCGAGTCCATCAGCTTCACCAGGCCCCAAGGCCGGTCATCGACGCCGGCATAACCGAGCACATTGCTCCGTATGCCGTTCCGGTCCAGGACGAGCGCCGGCCCCCAGACCGTGGCGATGACCACACCGAACCCGACTGTGGCGCGAAGCAGTGCGCGCAGATCCCGGCGACCAATGAGCCAGGCGGCCAGGGTGGGGAGCGCGACGATGGGGGCGAGCTTCACGCTGACGGCAAGCGCGATGGCCATGCCCGCCAGCACTGCCCTGCGGCGATCGATCAGCAGGTGGGCCCCCAACCACAGCAACATCATCGTCACCGGGTCGGTGTTTCCGTGGTACCCGGACACGAGAAGGAGGATGGGACTCGCCGCGAGGGTGACCCCGCCGAAGGTCGCGACGCCCATAGTTCTACGACGCCGGAGGATCTCGAACACGAGGAGGGCCGCCACGACGTCGCTGRGGGCGGCCGCAGCGCGGAGCGAGAACTCGATGGGCACACCCCACCCGTGCAGGGCTGACAGGGCTTCGAGAAGGTAACCCACCAGCGGCGGGTGGTTGTACTGCGTGGCGCCGCGGCTGACGAAGTCGAGGGTGTACACCCCCACCGGTCCCTGCTGACGCACGCCGGCCGCGAAGGCGACCCAGGCACCCATGTCCTGCGTGCCACCCGTGGTCGCAGCGAGCGCCAGCTTCACGAGGAGTGCCGCGAGGGCTGCCATCAGGACAGCGAGCCTCCCCTTGGCGGGCGACAGGGCTGCGCGGCTCCCCCCGAGGTGCGTCACGCAGGGATCCTAGGCAAAGCGAACCACGGGAGAGGGCGGTCTGGACGAATCCCGTCCTGATGGCAGCCAAAGGGACGAGGTTCGTGCGGCCGGGCTCGCTGGTCCCGATTCTTGGCTGTGGAGCCGGTGTCGAGAATCGAACTCGCGTGTCCAGCTTGGGAATCAGACGATGGGCGTTGTTGTCAGGTGTGGGCGGAGCACGATTTGTGCTCACACCAGGTGGCATAGAATGCCGACGTTGGTGGTGGGTAGGGGTTGGTGGGGCCCCACATCTGGCACGTTCTGGCACGCCTCGGTCCACTTCACATGCCGTTCTCTCTGCCCATGGTCCTTCGTCGTTCTGGCTTGCCACCCCAAGGGAACCGCTCGTCCTGGCTAGCGGCCGACGGTGCGTCCCGAGAGCCGGTGCCGCCGTTCGCGCGCCTCCTCACAGCCCAAAAGCCAGCCGCCTGGTTGCGACATTCGGCAGAGCATTGTCGGGGCTAAGGCGCCAGAGGCCGGATGACGTTTCGCACTACGGTCCAGCCCACCAGCAGGACGGTCCACGCCCGTGGGTCGATTCGTAGGAGCCAAGAGTCCACAGTGACTTTGAGAGAACGCCCACCAGTGACTCGGAGGGCAACTCTCACCAAAATAAATGCCAGCAGAATCACCACCGTCGCGTTGTCCCTAAGGGCGAGACTGGCGTTCCCCTGGAGGAGTGACTCAACAGCTCGAGTCCCACCGCAGAATGGGCAATACCAGCCGGTGATGACAAGGAAGGGGCAACCCCAACCTGTTAGGTGGTTGACCGCCGCCGAGGCTGCGGCGCACAGTGCGCCGGCGCTCAGAACTGCATCGACAGACCGCATCGGTGTTGGTCCGGTGGCGGTCGGCATGCGGGGAGCATAGGCCGACAACCCTGTGCAGTTGTGTGCGCACTCCGACCGGGGATGCGGGGCCGGCTCGGCGCTGGGAGTCATATCTCAGGCGCCAATCGTCCGCATGTTGGCATTTCTTCCGTTTCCGCTGACAGCACCAGTGGGCACGCATTAGTTTCAGTGCGCTGCGCGACTATGGGACTTGGTCCGCGGGGGGACAGTAAACGGCTGTTAGCTGGGCGCATGACAAGGCGACCAGCGCAGGTCGTCTCTCGTGGGGGCAAGGACAGGGTCGTTTGGCGCGCAAGTGTGCTGGACATCCCCCGACGTTCTTGCCCTACGAAAGGGAGCTCGCGTGGCCGTTGACGTTGACTACTACGCCGTCCTTGGTGTTGCCCGTGACGCTGATACCGAGGTCGTTGAGGCAGCGGTCAAAAAGGCGATGCGCGAGTGGCGCAAGCGAACCGAAGCCCCTGATCTGGGTGTTCGCCAAGAGGCGGAAGTGAAGGTCAAGCAGATCGAGGAGGCTCGCACTATCCTGCTCGGCGCCAAACGAGCCGCCTACGACCGGGACCTCGCGGGCGGCGTGAAGCAAGCCGCTACACCCGGAGCGCAGGCGGACAGCGGCAATGGTCAGAGTTGGCTGGAACGGGCCGAGGACTACCTGGCGATCGCTGACTACCACTCGGCTGCGTATGCGGCTCGTGAGGCGACGCATGTCGAGGGCACCAACGCAAAGACCTGGTGGATTCGCTCGCGCGCGAACGCCGGGCTGTCCCTCTGGCAGGACGCCCTGTACGAAGCGCGGCAGGCTGTCCAGCTGGAGGACAACAATGCCGAGTACCACTTCAGTCTCGGCCTCATCCACGAGCAGATGAGCGCCTACGTCGAGGCGATCAGCGAGTACCGCCGCGCGGGCACCTGTGACCCGCAGAACCCCCTGTATGAACTGGCGGTCGGAGGTGTCTACGCCTCGACCGGGAAGCCCGACCAGGCGTTGCCGATCATCGAGGCGGTATACAAGAAGCATCCCCAGGACCCGAACGCCAACTACTACCTCGGCTCGGTCCTGATCGACCTTGCGGAGTCAATTCCCAAGTCGAGGACACACGACTCCTATGTGGTCACGTCGCAGGACGAGATCAACAGGATGCGCGCGCTGGCAACCCGGGCCAAGGGTCTGAAGATCGTCGACAAGGAGGTCCGCGAGGGGGCGGATCACATCCTCAACTACCTCGATGCCATGGACAAGAAGTCGTTCCGGCCACCATGGGCGCTGGTGGCAGGTGCCGGAGCCCTGGGGGCTGACGCCGGGTGCCTCGGTGCGGTGTTGATGACCTCGTGTGCGGGGGCTGTGCTGTTCCTTCCCTTCATCCTGATCTTCGTCGGCTTTGGGCAGATGGGCGACAACCCCGGCGGAGGCCTTCTCTGGCTGCTGGTCGGTGCGGGGCTTTGCTGGGTCTGGTGGAAGTTCATGTACGTCCCCAAGTGGAAGCAGAACAAGAGGGGCCTCTGATGGCAAAGGCAATCGGGATCGATCTCGGAACCACGTACTGTGCCGTTGCCGCCATCAACGGGTCTGGTCAACCGGAGATGGTGCGCAACAGCGACGGACAGACCATCACGCCATCCGTGGTGCTGTTTGACAACGGCGAAGCCATCGTGGGTCAGCAGGCCAAGCTTCAGCGAGCAGCGTTCCCGGCGGATGTTGTGGAGTTCGTCAAGCGCCAGATGGGCAGCGATTCCTGGCGCTTCTATCCGACGGTGGGCGACGCCTACACGCCGGAGGGGGTCTCGGCAGTCATCCTGAAGCGACTGGCTTCCGATGCGGGTCAAGCCCTCGGCGAGCCCGTGACCGAGGTCGTCATCACCGTCCCGGCGTACTTCGACGACGCCCAGCGCAAGGCGACCAAGGACGCGGGGGAGATCGCTGGACTAGAGGTGCTTTCGGTCATCAATGAGCCCACCGCAGCGGCCGTGAGTTTCGGCGTCGAGCACGAGTTCAATGGCACTGTGCTCGTCTACGACCTCGGCGGGGGCACGTTCGACGTGACGCTGCTCAAGGCAGCCGATGGGAACTTCGACATCGTGCGCACGGATGGCGATCGCAACCTCGGTGGATTCGACTTCGACAACGTCGTCATCCAGTGGATCAAGGCCGAATTCGCTGCCTTGACAGGAGAAGTCATCGAAGGCGACGACATGGACGCACAGCTGCGTGATCGCGCCGAGCAGGCCAAACACCGCCTCAGCGTCTCCGACCAGGCCCCTGTCTTCGTTTCCGCAGGGGGCCGCAACGAGAAGCTGATCCTGACTCGCGACAGGTTCGAGGAGATCACCAGCAGTCTTCTCGCCCGCACCGAGATGCTTGTCGAAGATGTCGTGGACGGCGCAGGCCTCGGCTTCAAGGACGTCGACAAGGTGCTTCTCGTTGGGGGTTCTACCCGGATGCCTATGGTGGCCAAGATGCTGGCCAGGCTGACCACGCAGACCCCGGACCAGTCCATCCATCCTGATGAGGCGGTGGCAAAGGGCGCCGCCATCGTGGCCGCCATGCGCCGTGGCGCGGCCTCGAACAGTGGCACGGGTCCGATGCCCCTCACGCCGAGCGGCCATACTCTCGCGATCAGTGATGTGGTGTCGCACGGCCTCGGCGTCGTGACAGTCAATGACCATGGGCGAGAGGTCAACTCGCTCATCGTCGCGGCCAACTCGAAGATCCCGATCAAGAAGTCGGAGACCTTCTACACGGTGGTTGCGAACCAGACTGAGTTGAACGTGCGGGTCACCGAGGGTGACGAGGAGGACCTGAAGTACGTCAAGATCCTCGGTTCATCACTCCTGCAGGTGCCGCCGCACCCGGAACAGGGCTCGCCGATCCAAGTGGTCTTCTCGTGCGACATCGACGGCATCCTGCACATCGAGGTCACGGATCTGGTTGACGGTCAGAGTCTTGGAGAATTCGAGATCGACCGCGCGAAGAACCTCGATCGAGATGAGATCGACCGCATGCGTGACGCGTTGTCGAACCTGGACGTTCAGTGAGCGTGGCCGACGAGGAGATCACGCTCGCATCCATATGGGGGCGTCTTGACGAGCTGACTGACCTCTTCCGACGGCGCCTTCTGGACGACCGTGCGAAGCAGGCTGTGATCGAGGATCTGCAGGCGCGCCTCACCCGTGCCGAAGAGGCTGCGTCGGCGGCCTCGCTGAAGCCTCTCGTCGAGGGGCTGTCCTTGGTCATCGAGCGCCTCCACGCCTCCGACCAGGCTGCGGAGCTACGTACCTCGATCACGGACGAGCTCGAGTACGTCCTGGAGACGCTGGGCGTGTGGGTGATCTCGGCGAAGGCAGGAGAGCCCGTTGATCGACTGCGGCACCATGTGGCGTCGGCAACAGGCGACGGTCCTGAGCTGCGGGTCGCCGAGTTGGTTCGAGCGGGATATGAGAAGGACGGCATAGTGCTGCGGCCGGCCACGGTCACGGCCGTGCGTGCCGTTTCGGGCACTTCATCACTTGATGACCCTTCTGAGTGACCACGCATGAGCTCCCCCACAGCCGCTGACGTCGACGCACACATCAAGTCGCTCATCAACGCCCTCGAGAGGAAGTCCCAAGACCTGGCCGATGCACGAACCAGTCTGAGGAGCTCAGAGAATCGCTGGCGCCACATGGCCGAAGGTGACTTGGCCCATGCAGTCGACACCGCGGACAAGGCTCTGACTCGAGACCGCAAGAGCATCGCGGCGAACATCGACGAGTTGCATAGCAGCGCCTTGGGCGTCGCCATGACGGCACTTGAACGACGGGCCCCCGGATTCCTGTCCGCCGACTGGAACGAGAGGGTGTGGACCGAGCTGCCCACCGCTCGGGCTGGTGAGTGGGTGCGGGTCGGTACCGCACGGCTCGGCTCCGACACCGTTCCGATCGCCCTCCCCCTCTCGGCTGGGGCTTGGAGCGTTGTCAGCGCCGATGCCGACGCGTTCAAGGTGTTCGTTCACAACGTCATCGCCCGCGTCGTCACAGCTTTCGACCCATCCCGCGTCCGGGTCCTGGCCTATGACCCCGACTTGACCCTCGACCTTGCCTGCTTTGCCGGGCTCCGGGCCATCTCGGCCACCAGTGTGCCTCCGGCAATCACCTCGGAGGACGACTTCGATCGAGCGATCGAGATGCTGAGGACGGACCTTGCCGCCGTCGATGACCGACTGACTGCCGCGGGACAAGGGGACTATTGGAGTGCCCTGACTGGGGGGCATTCGCTTGCCTCCACCACACCGCTGCGGCTGCTGATCATCGGGTCGAGCACGGACCAGTTGTCCGACCGCGCACGTGCCCGTTTGCTCCAGGTCCGCAAACTGGCGGCTGACCGCGGCCTGCTCGTCATCGAGTCCGTGGAGGCGGCCCCTCGGGATGAGGCCGGGCCAGACATCAGCATCGTCCTCGCGCGGGACTCCGCCACCACTTCCGCTCTGCCAAGTATTCGCTGGACGCCGGACGCGGGAGCCAGCGAGCGCATGACGCGTGCTCTCAGTGCCAACCTCGTTGGTCGTCCCCGCCCCAGCCTCGCCCCGAAGGTCGAGTTCAAGAACATCGTGGCAGCGATCGATGACCCGTGGATGGTTCAGGCCGACGAGGGCCTGGAGGGTGTCATAGGCACCGTGGACGGCGGTGAGTTGGTGCTGCGCCTTCGTTCTGAGAATCCGCCCATGCCCAACGTCCTCATCGGCGGTGCGGTGGGTCAGGGCAAGTCAAACCTGTTGCTCGTGCTCATTCACAGCCTCGCCGCCAAATACTCGCCCGCCGAGATGGAGATGGTCCTGGTCGACCTGCGTGACGGCGTCGAGTTCGCCCGCCTCGGACCGCGTAAGGCGAATCCGACCTGGCTCCCCCACGTCCGCGCCCTTGGGCTCGAGTTCGATCCCGACTTCTCCATCGCGGTACTCCGTTGGGTCACGGAGCAGATGATCCAACGGTCCGGGATGCTCAAGGACAGCTCGGCGTCGACCCTGCGCCAGTACCACCTCAACACGGGACGGGTGATTCCTCGGCTTGTCGTCGTCATTGACGAGTTCCAGCGGCTGTTCGAGGGTGACAGCGACCAGGCTGCCGAGGCCGCAACGCTTCTGGAGAACATCGCCCGCACAGGGAGAGGCTTCGGGGTCCACCTCGTCCTCGCGTCACAAGCCATCTCTGGAATCCAGGCGCTAGGCACCAGGGGCGACGCCATCTTCGGTCAGTTCCACAACCGCCTCACGCTGCGTAACACCGCGGCCGAATCACAAGCCTTCCTCGCAGCCCAGAACCTGGCCGCGACGACGTTGGAACACCGCGGTCAAGTGGTCTTGAATGACTCGCTGGGCGCGCCTGACGCCAACACCATCGGCACCGTCGCATTTGCCGACGCCGAATACCTGGAGCAGCTCCAGCTGCAGCTCTTCCAGCAGGGACATGGCTCGGCCCCCGCGGTCTTCCGGGCGTCGTCCTTCGCGGCTTGGCCCTCCGCCGCGGCTGTGCCACTCGCTCCGCAGGGAGTCTCGACGGCTGTCGGCCTCCCGATCGCGATCGAATCCGCACCGCGCCGCCTGGTCATGATGCGTTCGCCGAACCAAGCGCTTGTTGTCGTGGGGTCCGATCGTGAGATCGCCATCGCGGTGCTCGTCCGCGCAGTGACGTGTGCCCTCGACAGCCTCGGCGCCGGCGCCCGCATCACGATCCTCGACGGCGACAGTCCGGGCGAGGCCGGGAGGGAGTGGATCAGCGCACTCGTGGACTACATCGTGCAGCGCGGCATGCTTGTCGAGCGCGTGGGACGTCAGCGTGTTGCAGCCCGCATCGTGGAGCTGGCGCAAGGCGGCGGTGCAGTCGACCTTGTCGTTGCCATCGCTCTCGACTCTGTGGACCTGTCGACCCCGATCGAGCCGGACTACCTGCTGCCCAACGAATCCTTGCGCGATCTCCTTCGGAACGGGCCACTCGCCGGCACGTGGACCATTGGTTGGTGGCAAGCGTTGTCAGTGCTCGAGGAGCACCTTGGGTTGCGGGCCCCGGGGGTCCGCGCGTGGGCTTTTGCGGGCGTGTCCCACGACGACCTGACGAGCGTCGCTGGGCACGCGGTCAGGGCACCCACTACCCGACCCCGCTTCATTTGGTTTGACCGCACTGCAGGTGTGCCAGCAGAGCGTCTCGTACCGTTCGCGGCGGACGACATCGTCGGGGCGGTGGACCTTGCCTGACGATACCGCTTTCGACGTCTACGCCGAGGCCCTCAGAGCCCTCGACTCCATGGATTCCCGCCAGCGGGATGCCGTGCGCCGGTCGGTGGAGGCGGTTGCGGAAGCCAAGAACGCAGCCAAGAAACGTCTGGCCGACCAACAGCGGATGTTTGACCGGGCTGCCGCCGACGCGGGCGATGCCGAGCGCCTGCTCCTCGCGCTCCACGCGACGCTTGGCGTGAGCCCACGCAGCTCGGCGCCAACGCCGACAACGCAGTCGGGAACGGCGCCAACACTCGTCGAGGTGCGCGCCCAGATTCGCGACGTGGCTCAATGGGCCAGCGACACCAAGCCGATCGCCGAGTCGCTCCTTCGCACCAGAGCACGCCTTGAGAAGGCCAGTAAGCGTTCCCAAGCTGTCCAGCCAGCCGCACCGCCCACCCCAGTTCCAGCCGCTCCCAAGCGGTCCATCGGAGTTCCACTCGTTATCGCAGCACTCATCGTCGTAACCATCGTCGTCATCCTCATCACGCACTAGGAGAGTTCGAATGTCACAGCTAGGTCAGCTCAAGGGTCAGATTGAGGGCATTGCCCAACAGGCCAAGTCCAGCGCGGGCCAGCTCTCGGCCTTCAAGTCGAAGTTCTCGCAGGCTGCCAACCAAGTGCAGAGCACGATCGGAGGCAGCGCCCAGAGCAAGGACAAGGAGGTTGTCCAGGCGATTCAGAACGCCCAGGGCAAGGTCGATGCAGCGGTTGAGGCCCTCACCGAGGCCGCCCGCATCGCGACGCGGTACGGGCAGTCCCTCTAGTGCCGGAGAGTCCCCAGAACGCGGTCGCACTCCGGGTCCTGCATGCGGCACTCGAGGCCGCATCCAGGGAAGCGGCTGCTTCCCGAGCAGTGCTTGACGCCGCTGCAGGGCGTTTCACGGCGGTCAGCTACGAAGTGATCGCGGTGGTGGGCGGAAGTGCTCAGCAGGTCGATCAGCAGATGGTTCAAGCTCTGCGCGAAGCCGCCCATCACACCAACAGGGCCAGCGCTGCCCTGGTCATGGCGGAGTCGTCCGCTCGCATCATCCGCTGACACAAGCCAAGATCACGCCGATGCCCGAAGTCGACCACCGACCGAGTCCGCGGGATGAGGCCGAACCAGCGCCAGCCACAGATCGACGAAATACCCACCCAAGCAGGACCCAAGGAACCTCGGAGGTCATGAGAGATGCCTGATTTCAGCATGAGTGGGGGAGGTCTCTTGGCGAAGTTGAGGGCTCGGCTCATGGCGATGGACCCGGTCGAGCGCATCTTCGTCCTTGGCCTCGGCGCCGTCGTCGGCGTGGGCGTGATCATGGCGATCGTCTCGGGACTCGCTCACGCAGGTGGCGGGGGTGGTACCGAGCAGGCAGTCATGAGCCAGCAGGAGTCACCCACCGTCGCCAGCGATGGGGGGAACACTCCCGTCGACACGGCAGCGCCTACGGCGAGCGAGGATGCGGCAACCTCCAGTACGACTGCTGCTCCTGGCCCGCTGTCTCCGAGCGACGTGGGGCAGACAGTCCTCACCAAGGACGGCGCCGACGCCGTGTGCCAGTCCAATGTGGCATCCGGGGGCAGCCAGGCCTCAGAGCAGTCGATCAATCTCTTGCCGGGTGGTCAGGCCCTGATCGGTTGCACCGCAGACGCGACGGACGACACGGGCGCCACACAGACACAGACGACCGTCGTCAGGTACGACTTCTTCAGCCGCACGGCGCAGTGGTCCCATGCCTTGACGATCGGTTCCTCGTACGCCATCGGAACACAGCACCTGGTCGAACTCGACCAGGTCAACCATCCGGCCGTTGGGCTCAAGGACGCCTTTACGACGTACTCGATCTCGGCGATCGACATCGGCACGGGTCAGACGGTCTGGTCCGCTCCCATCGACACCTGGATCAAGACCGCCGACCTCACCAACAGCGAGCAGCTGGGGGTGTCAGAAGACACCTCCGCAGTCTCAGCGGGGCGCCGGCAGATTGTCGTATCGCTGCACGACAGCAGCTCATTCGACGCAGCAACCGGCAAGTTGCTGTGGCACGTCCCGACTGTCTACGGCTCACAAGCATCCGGGTGGTACCAAGATGCGGGGGTAGTGGTTGTCGATGGCGGTATGGAGCCCGGCGGGTTCACTGACGGCGAGTACGGCAGCCACTGGACCGGCATCAACGCCCGCACTGGCAAGATCATCTGGGATCTCAGGGCGCCCGACTGGCTGCAGGGTGAGGAGCACTTCGTCGGCGACACCCTTCTCGTGTACGGAAGCAACGGCTACCTTGCTGCAAACCTGGTGACTGGCAAGACCCTTGGCAAGGCTCAGTTTCCGGCCGGCTGGGAGAACGTCACCGTGAATCTGCCCTACGTCGTGGCGAAGGTGGACAGTCACTTGAAGCTCTTCAGGCTGAAGAACCTGAAGAAGCCGACCTGGTCGATTCCCGCCGACGGAGACGTTTCCATCTACGCCGCCACTCCGGGACACCTGGTCGTAGGAGGCCCCTCCGGCACGTTGTTGCTTTCCACGGCAGACGGTTCCACGACAACGACTTTCGACAGCGGACAGTCCTTCGCGGCCCCCAGCAACGGGGTACCCATCACTGTGGATGGGTTGGCGCCGGACAGCAACGGCGGCGTGGTCGAGTTCGACCCACCCACGGGTCGTTAGTGTCAGGCGGCCTACACCTTGTCTGACCTTGAAGCCCTGTGCCGCGCGCTCGAGGCATCCGTTCAGCCGTTGCCCGCCCTGTCCGAGGACCTGCGACACCGTGCCGTTCGTCTGCGCGCGCTAGCGTCGGAAGTGGACCGGGCCGCTCGTCTAGTGGAACACGGTCCCGACGTGAGGCACGTCGTACAAGGACTCCATCAAGCCGCCGAAGCGATGGACACCAGCGGCCAGGCGCTCTCAGGGGCAGTGCAACATTGCCGCAGTTTCGTCAGTCGGACGATCGGACAGAATGGCACTGCGCTAGCCCCTAGTGGACAGAGTTCGTCGGGCACCCCCTCGGGCGACGGGCTAGATCGTCGTCTTCAGCGAATCTATGTGAACGAGTCATTCACCTTCACGAAGGGAGCTGGACGCTTCTTCTTGGCGGAAGGCGACGACTTCACTCGAGTGGTTGACACCATGCCGGCACCGAGCGACGGAAGCTATTTGGCAATGATTCATGGCGCACCGGACCGGGTTGCCGTTGGGAATGACACCTTGAGTGCGCTGGAGCTGGCGGCTTTGATCGGCAACGACCCGAACTACCAAGAGGGGCAATCGGTCACGCTATTCTCCTGTAGCACGGGTCAGGATCCGCTGGGTTTCGCCAAACAGCTGGCAAGAGCCCTCAACTGCTCCGTCACTGCACCGTCTAGCCTCGCTTGGCTGCCGCCCGAGCCAGACGGGAGCATATTGATTACACCCATGAACCCTACAACTCGTGGTCCAGTTCTTGACCGGAACGGAAAGGGGCTAGGGGAGTGGCGACGATTCGAGCCGACTGGCAATTGAGCGAAGTAGAAATGGAGGCACTACCAATGCCCTCGTTTGTCAATAGGGGTGCTCCGAGATGGTAAGCATAGTTCGGCGGGGGGGTCGCCTAGCGGCGGTGCGCCCCAGCGAGGCCATCAGCCTCGCTGAGTATCTGGGCGCAGCAGTCCCTGTCTTCGTCGCGGCCTCAAAGCAAGCGGATACACGTGACCCCTCCAAGGGACTTGTTGTTCCGATCGGGCTGGTCACTGACGGCACCGTGGTCTGGCCGATGGAGGATCAATATTACTTCACGAACTATGGAGGCGAGGTCGACGCACGTATTCTCGAAAGTGCGAGACGTAATCACTTTCGCGTGCCGGATATCGACTCAGTTTCGATGCAGTCAATTCGCGCTCAAGTCGGCGAGGAATCTCGCCTTTCCAGAGATGCGGCTCCCGCGCCCAAAGGTGGAATCAATCCATTTGGTTGATCTGTTCGATTGCATCCCCACGGGTCGACCTGGCGACGGATGCGCTCGTGAACTTCTGTGGGTCGGCCAACCCCGATCCGAGCGACTCGGCGCAGTTGCGACCTCGTCGTGACCTCCGGCCGTCCACGAGCAATGGCAGGTGCCGAGGATAGTCTTGTGGGCCCTGAGGACGGCCGTCGCCGCAAGTCCTCTTTGTTCTTGCGTATTGACGGGTCACGTGCAGCGCCGGACCCGTCGGTGCTCGGTGACTCCGGTTCGTAAATACAGCCTCGTCTATGTGGTGGCGTCCAGGGTGCGCCTCGAGGGCCGGAGATCGCTTCGGTCGGGGGAGCCACGCAAGCGTGTAGTTTCGTAAATCATGGATCCAAGCGCAGGGTCCCCCCAGTCGTGGCGGATCAGATTTGCGTCCTGTAGGCAACCAGGCGCTGGCCTGCGCCTTGGTGGTGCACGTGGTCGCGGCCCTCACGTGCGTGCCGTCTGGCGCCGTGAATCTGGCTTGCCACTGCCGTAAGGAAGCTGCGGGATGTTGCCGAAGGTGCGTTTGGCGGGCACGTGCCCTCCTGCGTAGGTCGTGTCTGACCCGCGCATTGGCACGATCTGGATCGTCAGTGTCGGGTGCTCGCATTCCTATGGATCTAGCTCTCATGGAACGGCCCCTGACCTACGGGGTTTGTGGGGTCGGTGATGAGAGCCGTCGCGCCCTGAGCTCGCTTCGCTCGCGGCGGCTCTCCGCCCACGCGGACCGTGGGACTTGCCGATTCTCGGCGCCTTTCCAAATTCCACAGCCAAGAAGGCCCCGACGGAAAAGCGTGTCGGGGCCTTCTTGGCTGTGGAGCCGGTGACGAGAATCGAACTCGCGTGTCCAGCTTGGGAATCTCAGGAGGGCTGCAGTATCGGCCCGCGTTGTGCTCGCCGACGTGACCCTGAGAGCCCGTTGATGCCCCCTGGCGTCCCGCGGCTGTTGCCCGTTAATGGCCCGAAGCCCGGCGGACCAGTCTGGTGCACTGCCCCCGGCCGACCCTCCCCGTCTCACCGTCTGGGGGTTGCTGTGCCGTGCTGCGTGGCTGTCGTGGGTCGATGGCATGATCCTGTGAGTCAGCAAGGAGTAGGTGTGACACGGATGGACCTATCTAAGCTCCGCCCTTCGGTGCGGGCTGATGTCGAGCGCCGCCTAGGGATTCGTTACCGCCTGGACGATGGCTCCAGGCCAAGCGAGACCCTGCGCGAGATGATCCACGCGGACCGCTTTGTCGCGAAGACATACCGTCAGGGGTCGCGGAACACGTCATACGGTCTTTTGATGGTCTGGCCGCAGCGAGACGAGCCCTACTTTCTGCAGGTGCCAAAGTCGCTATGGGCTGTTGTCGACCTTCCGGTGCAGGCCTCCGAGGAGAAGGCATCAGGCTGATCGCGGACTCGACCGCCCGCTCCCCACGATGCAACGGCAGCCTGGTCGGCGCTCAAGCCACCGGGATGTCCGGGCTGCGGCCACAGATGCGTGGCAACTCCCGCCTTGGCTGGATGCCGTGGCACCTCGTACTTTGACGGTGTGGTTGAAGAATGGGTTCGGACGAAGGAGGGCGCTCATCTCGCGGGTCGCCGGAGGGAGAGCACAGCCCCGGAGGTCATCCTCCGCCAGGCAGTCCACGCCGCCGGTGGTCGCTTCCGGCTTCACCGACGCATTGCGAAGGGCTGCACACCCGACTTCGTACTTCCGGGGCGCCGCGTGGCGGTCTTCGTCGACGGCTGTTTTTGGCACAGCTGCCCAGTGCATGGCCGCAAGAAGGCGTGGACTGGTCCCAACGCTGCGCTCTGGGCCGAGAAGATGCGCCGCAATGTCGAGCGTGATCTCCGATCGACCGAGCTCGCCCAAGCCTCTGGTTGGCGCGTCGTACGCGTGTGGGAGTGCCAGGTCAGGAACGATCCGCCCGCTGTCGCTCAACGCCTGCTGGACTGACGAAACGTCTTCGGCATCCGTGGTCATTGCCTCTGTGTGCTGGCGTCGGCGCTCTACCGTGAGTTTGGACAACCTACCGCTCCGGAGTGTTGCTAAGCCTAAGCTTGATTTCGAACACCAGCTCGAGCTAAGCTCGCGTCATGACTAAGCCTGCCTTCCGCTTCATAGACCTGTTCGCGGGCATAGGCGGCTTTCACGCGGTCATGAAGGCCTTCGGCGGTGAGTGCGTGTATGCCGTTGAGATCGACAAGAAGGCCGCGCACGTCTACAAGGCGAACTGGGGACACGCGGCCCTTGGGGACATCACGAAGGACGCCGACGACGATCTTGACGTGATGAATGTGCCGCCACATGACGTGCTTTGTGCCGGATTCCCATGCCAGCCGTTCAGCAAGTCTGGCGCACAGAGGGGGATGGATGAGGCGCGCGGGACGCTGTTCTTCAACATCGCCTCGATCATCAAGGCACATCACCCCAAGATCGTCCTACTGGAAAACGTGCGCAACCTCATCGGGCCGCGGCACGATCATGAGTGGGAGGTGATCATCCGGACTCTTCGCGAGGAGGGTTACAACGTCTCTGCCCAACCTGCGATCTTCTCTCCCCATCTGCTTCCACAACATCTCGGTGGCACGCCCCAAGTCCGCGAGCGAGTGTTCATCACGGCCACCCACGCGCCGGCCACGGTGCCCAAACTCGCCGACGGGCGCGTGGATGTCGGGGCTCTGGGTCCCAATCCTGTCGCCACGATGGCTGACCGTTTCCCTGGTACCGCCGAGAGCAACGCACCCCTGTTCGATCCTGGAGCAAAGGACGGTGGTTGGAGGCTGCTGGATGGTGGGTTGCTCGACCAGACCCACATCGTGCCTGGCTGCGAGCTCGCGCCGGCCGAGCGACTTTGGATCGACGCTTGGGATGATTTCGCACAGATCATCCGCGAGCGGACCGGTGAGCCCCTAAAGGGGTTCCCGTACTGGGCGGACTCATGGCTGGACTTCCCCGAGGCCGCTGCGTGGGTTCGCAGATGCGCCCCGAGGCCGCTACGCAGCCCTGAGACCGGATGCTACGAACCTGTCGAACGCCCAACGAGACTCGTACTCCCGAAGAGAGTCACCCGCCCCGATATCGACCCGGACCTGCCGTCGTGGAAGCAATCGCACCTGCGACGCAACTACGACGCGTTCGAGGCCCACTGGCCAGACATCCTCACGTGGGCCCACCGCTGGGGCATCTACACCGACCTCTTCCCCGTGTCTCGGAGGAAGTTGGAGTGGCAGGCACAAGATGCCAAGGGACTGTGGGACACCGTGATGCACTTCCGGCCCTCGGGTATCCGCGCGAAACGGCCAACCTATCTACCTGCGCTCGTCGCAATCACCCAGACCTCGATCGTGGGCCCACTCGAACGACGTCTATCACCGCGTGAGACGGCTCGCCTCCAGGGACTGCCAGACACGTTTGTCTTTCCAAACCAGCCGGCTGCGGCAATCTACAAGCAGATGGGCAATGGCGTCGCGGTCGGGGCCGTGCAGCACGTCTTCCGCGAGCACGTGCTACGTGACCGAAAACTACTCGCCGCAGATCCGGACGGGATCGGCCAGCGCATCCTCAAGTCAGCTAGAACCACATCCCCAGGAAGGGTGCGGGAGAGGCTCGCCAAGCACATCCCCGCGCACGGCTAGTAGTCGCTCCAGCGTTTCTTCAGCCAGGGACGTTCCGGGATGACTAGCCTGCCCGAGTGCGCGTAGGTCCCGGTGATCGTCCCTTTTTTCTGCCAGCTGCTTCTGCTGCAGAGGCGATCTCGCGCATCTATTCGCTAACTGGTGCGAAGGACGCCGGCACCCGAGGCGAGAAGCGGGCGATCGTCGCTCTCCGCGATGCACTCGATCTTGACATCCCATTGGCACGGCCGAACGCGCTTATGGCAGAACGGATCGCGGAAGCGCTTCGCATCGAGTGGCGCACAACATATGTCGACCTCAACAAGGTCACGCTCGAGGGACTCAACGCTCTTCTCGAGGGAGCCTCCGAGGCCTACTACGAGGGTTCATTGCGACGCCTCGCAGCGCAGCAGCCGCCGGGGCTCGAAGGTCCGCGATGGGCCGCCTTTGAACCAGCTCCATCGAAGATTGAGGCAGTCAATCGGATCAGCGCGCTGACAAATTCGGGACCGGAGTGGCTCGGCCCTGGCAGCAAGGAACACAAGTCGGTGCTCATCAACCTGGCGAGACGCCTGGCGCCGCACCTCGACACGCGGCTCAGTAAGACGAAGCTCAGCGCTCGGCTTGCCGCCGAGTTCGGGGCGCCTTGGTCGGCCGTGTGTGAATCTACCGGCGAGACCATCTCCCTTGTTGGCCTCAACACGCTCCTCGCTGGAGCTGAGGTTCGACTCGGCCAGTTGGGCGCTCCCCGTATTGGCCTTTTCGGGACCCCAGAACAGGAGGGACAGGCACTTGCCGCGGCCCTCCTCGATGCATGGGGAGCCCAGAAGCAGCGAGACGGAGGCAAGCGGGTCTCTTGGGATGCGAAGGCATCGATCGCATGGATGCTCGACGAGGGCGTAACAGACGGCCCAAACCAGAATGAGTGGCAGGGCTTCTACTGGGAGGCCCGCGGGCGTGCGGTCCTAAACGCAGCGTTCACGCCCAACCCCACACCGCCCCGCATTCTGTATGGCGGCACCACATTCGACTACTCCCTGCGTTATGTCTGGGACCTTAAGGCGCACACGGAGTCTTGGCTCTCGCCCACTGACGGCTCGACCAAGCGGGGGAGGTCGTCAGCACCTCTCAACGATCAGGCGGCAATGCAGGAGTGCATCGAGGACCAGGGCTTGGGATTTCTGATGGTTGGTGGCCTCGCCATCGCTGACGACGACGGCTCTTTTGTCGCGTGGCATCGGAAGTTCAAAGCGGAGCATGGGGTGAAATCCAAGCTTTCCAACTCAGGCAAGTCGCGGCTTCGGAAGTCTGCATTCGAGCCTCTGCACGTCGAGGCGTTCTGGTTCCGCGACACGCAGGCGTTCGACGCCGCCAAGTCGGCCGGACAGATCACGGGTTTCGCACAGGGCAAGCAGGCCCCGGACGAGGAGGGCGGGGAGGGACGCGCACGCGGACCGAAGTACCACCTCTCCGTGGCAAAGGCCCGAGGAACCGAAGTAGCGGTCGCCCGCTATGACTGGCCACGATCCGTGGCTTTGGAATAGGGCACGCCAAACGGGCCGCGGAGCATCGGGCCTTCAATGCGGACGGGCGTCCGTAGCGAACTGATGCCCGGGACGCGTTCCATGGACTGGAATTGTCCGCCTGCCATTGACTGGGGTCCGCCTCGACCCAGCGCGACTGCGGCAGTTTGCAAACGTTTGGCCGTCAATGGGTGCCTCCAGGGCCTTGGGCTCGGCTTGCAGGTTCGCGGGGGATGTCGCGTCGTCCACTTCGGCGGAGTGCAGGATTGCTGTACCCGTCGTGACGCTCTTCGTCCCCAACTTCAGGCATCGGCGTCGGGGAGCTGTGATCGTGCTTGCGACCCGCCATCAGCCTGCGTAGAGCGGCAAGCTCCGTCGCACCGACTGCCGTACTTCCGTGCTGTACCGCACGTGCCCTTGATCTTCCGATTTTCAGACGTAGACGAACGCGCAGGTCAGAGGCGCACTTCGGCGTGGCGTGCGACATATCGTGCAACATCTCGTCGCTTCCGACACTTCCTTGGAGCGCCCCAGCCCGGAGGCGGGTGACCTCTTCGCTGACTCCCTTGATGTAAGCGGGAAGGGGTGCTGCATGTGGAGGACTGCACTGGGATTCGCGGGTTGCGGTGGGCCGAAGTGATGCCGACCATGCGATCGCTCGGGCGACGGGCTTTTCGAAGGACACCGTAAGGCCGCGCTGGCACCAACCCCGGGAATGCCTCATGGGCCGCGCCAGCGCTGGTTTGAATCACACCTCCGCCGTCCCTTCACCCGACCGCGCTTGTGAGGGGACGGCGCACGCCCCGGAGACCCGGGTCGTGCGCCTTCACCCGCTGTGGCAGAGATGCTGCAATCTCTCGAGCGTGTCCAAGACCCGTAAAGAATCCCGAGACACCTCTCCTTGACCCTTACCGAGCGGGTCGTCCGGGTGGTTCCTGGTTCCTGGTTCCTGGTTCCACGTGATGAAACCGCGAGAGGCCCGGAGCCCGCTGCCCGCAAACCGCACCGGTTTGACGCGGCGATAAGGTCACGAGCTAGTGGATGTGCCCTGACTTGCGACGATGTCCACGCTCAGCCCAGCTCGGGAGCCTATGTAGTCTCGCGTCTCTTGCGCAAGGCGACGAACGTTGTTTATGTCCTGGTCGACCAGGACGCCATTCCACTTCCGCGCCATACCGGCGACGAAGACGGCGTTGATGTTCTGTGAATCCGTGCCGAGCACGATTGTGCCGATCGCGTTGTTGAGGGGCAGGTTGTTGATGTCCTCTGCCTGGATCATGATCAGGTCGGCCTGCTTGCCAGGGGTCAGGGAACCGATCTGGTCCTCAAGTCCGACCGCCCTAGCGCCTTGGACCGTTGCGAATTCCAGGACGTCTCGAGTTTCGATCATCGGGAATCCGGTGTCGCCGGCGTACCGACGAGTCGCTGCGCCCGCGCGTTGAGTAGCAAGCACCGCCCGCATCTGGCTGAACATGTCGCTCGCGAGCGACATCTCGACATCGACGCTCAGGCTCGGTCGGATCTCGAAGTCGAGACATTTCTGGATGGGGAACTGTCCGTCCAGAATCCCAAGCTGGGCGTCCGAGGTTGGGGCCAGCGTTACGCATGTTCCGGACGTCGCAATGTGACCCCATGCTTCGTCAGTCAGGTCAGTGCAGTGGATGAATGCCAGGTCAGGGCCGAGGAGACCGCGTTCAGCGAGGTCGGCAACAGTTGCGGAGCCGTATGGGCCGAGGACCACATCGAGGGTCATTCCCAAGCCTCGGGACCGGGCGTCCTGGATCAGTTCATGAATCGGCTTCACGAGGCGGGTGACGGTGGCCATCCGAAGGGTGCTGAGGGAACCTGGCGAGGAGCAGTGCTCCTCGTACAGACGGGACAAGTCATTGGGCCACTGTTCGTCCCACTCGCCAGCTTCGGGTACGGCGGACGCGTGGACGGCTCGGATTCCCGAGTCCCGATATGCGGCGAAGACCGCGTCCGAGTGAGCTGATGATCGCGAATTGTGCGAGAAGTCGAGTACGCATGTGACGCCGCTGTCGAGCGCACCCAGCATGGTCGCGAGGTCGCCGGCGTACATGTCTTGGGGTCGGTAGCTCGATGCCATGACGCTGTGGGTGGTCGCCATGTAGCCGTCGAGGTCAACATCGGGGATCAGCCGCCGGAGGCTGTTCCCCCAGCAGTGCCGATGAGCGTCAACTAGGCCTGGAGCCAAGATGGTACCGGCCGCCTCGATGACAACGGTTCCCTCCCGGCGAGCCTCCTCCGAGAGGTCGGGTGCGATCTTGCTGATCAGCTGGCCTTCGACAAGGAGATCCCCTTGGGCGAGATCGGGGACGTTTGGATCCATTGTCACGATGGTGGCTCCCCGGAACAGCACGCGGGGCGAGAACTGGCTCTGGAGCTCGAGCAGCTTCGCTCGCCAGTCGCTATCGGAGAGTTCGTAGTACGGGCGGACTCGGTTGATGTCAGGGGCGTTCATTGGTGGCCTCCAATTCTGGGTGGATGTGCGGCGCCCAGAGCCCCGACGGGTCCGGCGTGAGCGCTAGTGAAAGGCCCAGGGTTCGCCGCTGTCAACGTCTTGACGAGCCGTGCGACGCTCGCTACGGTTTCGACGAGCAGAATATACATTTCACTATTCGGATGGAAGACCACGGGAATGAAGATGAGCCACAGGCAGGGGTCGAGGTTGGGGCTGGCGTGTGCCGTTGTTGCCGTGCTGGCTCTGTCGGCGTGTGCGTCGACTGGCAGTGCAGACAGCCCCGGCGCAGGCGGTAGCAGCAAGGGCGGGCCGATCAAGATCGGTGCGGCGGTGGGGCTGACGGGCATCCTGAAGGACTATGACGGGCCGGTTC
>NZ_JBFUCW010000009.1:0-148818 GCF_056405035.1 Pedococcus sp. P2_A3
GGATGCGGACCGGGCCGGGGACCCGCCGGCTGGGACCTGCCAGCCCGCCGGCGGGTGGCTCAGCCGACCCCGGTGACGGTCGTGGTGACCGTCGGGGTGGTGGAGGTGGCGGTCAGCGTGATGGTGCTGCTGCCGTTCGACATCGGGATGGAGAAGGTGCCGGAGGTCGCGCTCCCTGTGGCGATCGACACTGGCCTGGTCTGGCCGTTGCTGGCGGTGACGGTGATCGCGATGGCGGCGCCGGGGTTGACCTGTGGGTTGCCCCACTTGTCGACGAGCGTGAACCGGCCGGTCCAGGAGCGGCTGTTGCCGGTGTCGGCGGCCGAGGTCTGGCTGCAGCTGTGGCTCGCCGCGTTGAGGTCCGCGCCGTCCGAGCAGGTGACGGTCACCGCTCCGGCGGTGTTGGCCGGGTTGGTCAGGATGATCGTCCAGGCCGGGGCCGCGGCGACGCCCACCGTGAGGGAGGCGGTCGCTCCGGTCAGGGCGCCCGCCGTGGCGGTGATCGCCGTGGTCTCCGCGCGGTAGAGGGTCACGGAGGCCACGCCCACGCCGTTGGTGAACGTCACGGTGGCGGGGTAGACCGGAGTCTTGCCCGACGTCGAGGTGGAGGGGCCGCTGAAGGTGACGGCCTGGCTGCCGGCGTAGGTGGTGTCGGTCGCCCCCGAGCAGTTCGTGGCCGTGAGGGTCACGGTGAACGCGGTGCCCACGGTCGGTGTCGTGGTCGAGGGGGCCGCGGTGTACTTCGGCGTGACCGGGCACGTGGTGGTGCCGGTCTTGGCCGCGGAGGTGGACCGCCAGGCTCCGAGGGCTGCGACGACGGTGTAGGAGTAGGTCGTCGCGCCGGTCAGCCCCGTGTCGGTGCAGCTGTAGGTGCCGGAGCTCGGCAGCGAACAGCCGAGGGTGGTGGCATCACGCTTGACCGTGTAGGTCACGCCGGGCACCTGGCTGACCGCCGTCGGCAGCGTGCCGCTCACGACGAGGGAGCTGACGGTGGCCGAACCCACCGTGGTCGGGGCCGCAGGGGTGGCGATCGAGCGGGCCGTGCCGCCGGCGCTCGCGGTGGTCGAGGTGGACCAGTACGCCCAGACCGGCGCGGCCCCGAGGGCGGCGACCAGGCCGAGCGAGCCGGCGGTCAGCGCGACCCGGCGCAGCCGTCGGGGCGAGAGGCGGCGGGCGGAAAGGCGGCGGGCGCTCATGCGCTGTGTCCCGTCGCGGACAGGGGGACGGTGAAGGTCGCGCCCTGGCAGTCGGAGGTCGACGAGGTCGACATCGACACGGCGTTGGTCAGCGTGACCGGGGCGCTGCCGCCGGCCGGCACGGTCACCGACACGGCGCCGGGGAGGGTGACGCTGAGGCCGGAGGTCGTGCACCCTGCGCTGGCCGTGACAGCGCCGGTCAGGTTGATGGACGTCACCGTGACGGGCCGGGGGTTCGGGTTGGTCACGGTGACGGTGAGCGACGCCGAGCCACCCGGGTAGAGGCTTGAGCCGAGGGAGGCCACGGCGCCCAGCGGCGCGATGGTGCCCGCGGCGGCGGTGCCGCTGCCCGCGCCGGTCTGGGACCACGCGGCATACGCGATGCCGCCGGCCATGAGCAGGGCGAGGGTGCCGGTGCCCGCGGTGACGAGGCGGCGCGTCCAGCGCCCGCGACTGGTCACGAGTTGCCGCTGCCCTGGCCCTGGGTGGCGAGGCCACCGAAGGCGAGCGGGAAGGACACGTTCTTGCAGGCGTCCTGCGACGTGGCCGTGTTGAGCATCATGACCGTCAGCGGGATGGTGATGCTGGAGTTGCGGGGCACGACATAGGTGACGGCGCCGGGCTTGGTCGCCTCGTAGGCGCTGACCACCAGGTTCGTGGTTCCCGAGCAGGACGGGTTCGCGTCCTTGGGGGTCGCCTTGAGCTCGAGGATCCGGTAGGCGACCTGGTCGGGGTTGGTGATCCTGACCGAGAGGGTCCGCATCTGACCGGGCCGCAGCTGGTCGACGGCGCCCACGGCAGCGAACGGGGCGTGGCCCTCGGCATTCGCCGCGACGGTGGTGCCGTTGCCCAGCACCAGCGTCAGCGCGCCGGCCTGGCGGGGAGCCGGTTCGTCACGGGTCAGCCAGAGGCCGCCCCCGCCCAGGAGGGCGAGGATCACGACGAGGCCGATCCCTGCGGCGAGGATGTGGCGCTGACGTGGCGTGGTGGCCATGGGTCATCTCCCTGGTCGGTCATGCGGTGGTACATGGCAGGTCGTGCGGTGGTGCGGTGCGGTCTATTCGTGCGGTGTCCTTCTGCTGCCTGCCGCCCGGTGGCGTCGGGGGAGGGATGACGCCACCGGGCGGGGATCAGGCTGCCGTGCTCATGCTCAGCTGGAAGACTCAGGTGCTGGTGAAGCCTCAGTTGCTGGTGAAGACGAGGGGAACCGTGACGCCCTTGCAGTTGTCCTGGTTGGTGCCGAGGTTCTTGAGCTGGATGGTCGCGCCGCTCCAGGTGTCGCCGGTGACGATCTGCTTGGCGGTCGCGGTCGGCTGGGTGACGGCGAAGTCGTCGGCGGTGCACGGGAGGGTCGCGCCGACGCTCCAGGCCGGGTCGACCGCGACGGTGACCTGCTGGACGAAGACCGGGCCGACGTTCGGGTTGGTGAAGGTGCCCGAGACGGCGGTCGGGGTGGCGCCCGGGTAGAGACCCGAGACGGCGGTCGAGCTGATGCTGATCGGGCTGGTGTTGCCCGTCGCAGCCGAACCGGTACCCGAACCCGTGGTGGTCCAGTAACCGAAGGCGACGCCGCCCACGAGAAGGGTGAGGGCCGCGCCGGTGGCGACGGCTGCTGCGCGCTTGCGGTTGAACGTCATGGGATGTTTCCTCTTTCGTGGGCTGGTGGACCGGTCTGATGCCGTGCCTCCCTGTGGGACTGCCCAAATACTTGCGGTCGTCACGGGGTCGCCACATCACCTGTCAAGTCACCCAAGAAGGTCATTAGTAGGGCAAGAAACCCCCCGGTTGGTTCTAGATTTGGTAAAAACCCTGCGGTTACAGGCGTGAATGGTGTAAGCGTTCTGTCCGATTTAGAGCGTTAAGGGAGGATTTCCCGAAGACCCTCCCGGTGCCGCGGTTCGTCGCTCCTTGCACGGCTCCCGGGCACGACGAAGCCCGCTCGCCGGGGTGGCGAGCGGGCTTCGAGTGACCTGCGGGGCCCCATCTCCGGGGCGCGGATGGACTAGCTGAGGTCCTTGAGGGGCATGGAGGCCGTGTTGACGCAGCCGGCCGCCTTGCCCACCCTGTTCAGGCCGGTCAGGTCCCCGGTGTAGAAGTACTTGGGCGACGAAGTCCGCAGGACTGGGTACATCTGCTGCCTGGTGTCCGCGACGTGCTGGAGGCCCATCGCGTGGCCGAGCTCGTGGGCGAGGAGGTTGGTGCGGCGCAGCCCGTAACCGGTGCCGCCGACCAGCTGGCTGAGCATCTGGGGGGTGTCGATGACGACGAACCCGCGCTGGGCCGCGACGGTGTACGTCGTCACGCCGTTTACGGTCCGCCCCACCCAGCCGTAGTACATGCCACCCTGGCCGAGAGTCGAGCCGGAGAGGTAGTAGTTCGTCTTCGTCGGCGTCGTGAACGCGATGATCAGCTCGGCCGTCTGCGTGGGCATCGAGCCGACGCGCGGGACCTCTGTGGTGCCGCCCTTGAAGCTGAAGGTGAACTTGGTGGTGAGCGACACCTGCGCGAGCGCGGCCTTCGTCTCGGTCAGGACGGTGGCGCGCAAGGCGGTGGGCACGGCGGAGAGGTTGACCTTGTAGGTGATCGCGGTCTGGCAGCCGTTCCAGCGGACCACCTGCTTGGTGCCGTTGGGGAGCGAGGCGTAGGTCAGCGCGTAGGTCGCGGTGGCGCCGTCGGCAGTCTGCGGCGCCGCGGTGAGCGTGGCCGCCGTCAGTGCTACGGGGACCAGCGCCGCGCCGAGGGCAACGAGGGGCTTGGGCATGGTGGTTCCTCTGGCTGGGGGTGAGCCGGATCGGATTTGGAGGGTATGCCGCGCGTGCGCGCCGTCGTCGCGGGTTTGGCGCGGGACTCATCCCTTCGGGTGATCCGAGGCTGGCCGGGTGGACCTATGGCTGTTTGCCTCCACTTGTGCGTCCTTGGGGCTTCGACCGCAAGACGCCCCGGATCGGGGTCTGCTTACGCCGTGGCCCGCGGGGCAGCGATCGGCTCCCGGGCGCACCGCTCCCCGGGAGCCGATCGGTCGGCTCGGCTCGGCCGACTGTGAGTCCTGGCTAGCCGACCGCGGTCACCACGAAGCTCACGAAGTGGTTGTCGCTGCCGTCTGCACTGCGCACATCGAGCCGCACGCTGCCGTCACCGGTCAGCGGCCCACAGAGGTTCTGGTCGATGATCATCGCGCCACCCGGCACGAGGGCCTGGACCATGGGGATCGGGCAGCCGTTGCCGACGCCAGAACCGGTCGGGAACGTGCCCGCCGGGATGTGGATCTGCCACGACCCGGTGGCCGGGTGCGTCACCGTGAAGGCGGCGGTCCCCGACCAGATGGCGAGGCTCGCGCCCTGGAACTCCCCGGCGAAGGTCTTGGGAGCGTCCTGACCTGCGGGGCCCTGTGGTCCTGCGGGTCCGGCTGGGCCGGTGGCGCCCTGGGGGCCCTGCGGCCCGACCGGTCCGGTCTGGTTCCAGACGAGGGCCTTCTCGTGGGTGCGGCACTTGGTGCCGGCGGCGACCACCCGGGTGTTGCCGTTGGTCGTGTTGTAGCAGGCGTGGATGGTGCCGTCGGCGCTCGGGATGAGGCCGGCGGCATACGCCGTGCCTCCCGAGACTCCGAGACCGATGACGGCGGCGACAGCGATGATGGTGGTGCGTTTGGTAAGGCGCATGGTGAACCCTCTCCGTGACACGACGACAGAAGAAATGACAGGAGTGAGTAAGGGCCCCCTGGACTGGCACCCCCGGCCAGCCAGCCCCGCTCAGAAGGGGGATCGGAGGCGGCGTCCCGCGCGATCCGTCGACGAGGCCCAGCATGATCCCAAGGCTGCGAGTGCGTGGATCATTTGTCGTTTCTTGACGTTCGGGGCCGTCAGCGTGGGCAGTTCGTGTGGAACGTACGATTTGTCAGCGGCTTCGTGGCTCTGGTGCGACCATCCCCGAGGGGCGCGAGGTGGTGAGGGTTTGCGCCGGACGTCGCCCAGCGTCCTGCGCTGAGCACCGCGCGGCATCGAGGACCTGGCCCGCGCTGGTGAACAGTTCGGCCGCCTCGGCGAACAGCGCCGCGGCCCCGTCGGGGTCACCGAGCGCTCTGGCCCGGTGCGCCTTCGCCTCGAGCACGGCGGCCGGCCACGCCGTCCCCTCCCACTTGGCGGCCGAGAGCTCGGCGGCCGCCAGGTGGCGTTCGGCGGCGTCGAGGTCACCCGCGTCCGCGCAGGCGATGCTGGCGGGAACCTCGAAGGTCACGGCGCAGAAGGGGCAGAAGTCGGAGTCACCCATGCTGGCCTCGGCGCGCTCGACCACGATCCGAGCCGCGATGGGGTCTGGGGCAGCGATCACCATCGACCCGTGGATCCGTTGCAGCAGGTGCCTCCCGATCACCGACCACCGCGCCAAGGGCAGTGCCTGGTCGAGGAGCCTGGTGGCCTCGGCGCGGTCGCCCTGGGCGAGGCGGACCTCGGCGAGGCGTTGGAGGGCGTGTGACTCCCCGGCCGGCGCGTCGGCGTCGTGGTGGAGGTCGACTGCCTCCTGCAGCTCGCGTTCGGCGAGGTCGAGGTCGCCCATCAGCAGAGCCGCTTCCCCGATCAGCGCCGTGGAGAAGGCCACCCCGCGCAGGGCGCCGAACTCCTGCGACCGACGGCGCAGCCCGCTGGCCAGCTCGATGACCTCCGCGTAGGGGATGCCGCCGTAGAGGAGGTACTCGGCGACGCACAGGTGGGCGTCGAAGAGCGCCGTGGTGAGGCCGGCGTCGGAGAGCGTGCGCCGCAGCTCGATGCGAAAGCGCTCGAACCACTCGCCCCGCTGGTGGGCGATCAGGCCCTGCAACGCGATCAGGTCGACATAGCGCCACGGGTCCTTGGCCGTGAGGAGCGACTCGCGGGCACCCACGGCCAGGTCCCAGGCGGCGTCGATGTCGCCGGAGAAGTAGGCCAGGTTGCCACGGGCGAGCAGGATCGGCCCGTCTGCGTCGTCATCGAGCAGCTCGAGCCCGGCCAGAGCCTCGCGGGCCGTGTCGAAGTCGCTCGCGAAGCAGGCCGAGCGCGCCAGCCTGGCCCGCACCAGCCGGTGCTCCACCCCGGTCGTCAGGGGCACCGCGGCGCGATAGCTCGCCACCGAGGCGGGGTCGCCCAGCGCCGTGAGCAGGTCACCGCGCCGTGCCATCAGGTGACCGAGTGTCTCGCCGGTCGCAGACTCGCGGACTCCTTCGACCAGGTTGAGCGCATCGCGGTAGGCACCAAGGGCGCCTGCGGTCTCGACGGCCGGGAGCACGTAGGGGATGGCCTGGCGCGGCTGGCCCGCGGCGAGGTACTGGTGGGCGATGCGGGCCGGCGGGGCACCGAGACGGGCCAGCTCGCGGGCGACGTCGACCCGGGCCGCGCTCTGCGCGGCGGGAGTCATGCTGTCGAGCACTGCCTCGCGCACCAACGCGTGCCGGAACTGGTAGCCGGTCTCGGACCACTCGATGACCAGGCTGGCCTGGGCGGTCTCGAGGTGCTGGTAGGCCTCGACCTCGTCGACGCCTGCCACCGCAAGGAACTCGTCGGTGGTGAACGACAGACCCAGCAGGGCAGCACGCTGCAGTGCACGGAGCGCGCCGGGAGGGACGCTGGAGATCGTCGCCGGTTCGCGACCACTCGCCGCGGCTGCGCCGAGCTCGAGGGCCGTGAAGGGGAGACCGCCACTGACGGCCCAGATGTGTTGTTGGGTCGCCTCGTCGAGATCGGGGAAGCGGTCAGCGAGCAGGCGCAGGGTGGCCGACTCGGTGAGGGGGGCGACGTCGATCCGGAACCCTATGCCCCGCGCGACGAGGCTGGTGTGGACCTCCTCCAGGGCGGCGTTGTGGGCGGTCCGGTGCGCCAGCACCAGCAGCACCTGGTCGGCAGCGGCGCACCGCGCGAGGTAGTGGAGCAGTCGCAGCGACGCCTCGTCCGCCTCGTGGATGTCGTCGATGACGAGCAGCAGCCCACGACCCGCAGCACCGAGCCGCAACAGCTCTGCCGCAGCGACGAAGAGCCGCTGGTGGGCGCTCTCCCCGGACCAGCTCACCTGGCGTTCGGACAGGGCGCGGTCGAGCTCCTCGCGGTAACGGTCGTCGAGCCCGTCCAGCAGGGCGGGGTGCCGACGGCAGAGGTCGCCCAGCGCCTCCAGCACCGGGGCGTAGGGCCACGGCCCCTCGACCGCCGACGCCGTGCCGCGACCGGTGCGCCAGCCGGCCCGCGTGGCCAGCACCTCCGCGAGGTCGAGCACGCTGGACTTGCCGACTCCTGGTGGTCCGGCGACCAGGAGGGCTCCCCCGCGCCCCTGTTGGGCCGTGGCCAGCCGTTCGCGGAGCGTGTCCCCCACCGCGCGCCGGCCGACCAGCCGGCGCTGCTCGCCCCGCGCGGCCTCGACAGGGACGACCTCGGCGATGGGCAGGGAGGTCGCGGCGGCGGCCTGCGACGCCATCAGCTCGATGCGCAGCGCCTCGGCCTCGGTGCCCGGCGCGGTGCCGAGCTCGCGACGCAGGGTCAGCTCGAGCCGCTCGAGCTGACGCAGGGCCGCCCTGACGTCGCCCCGGGCCGCGTGCGATCGAGCGAGGGCGAGGTTGGCCTCTTCGTCCGCAGGGTCTGCCGCCACCAGCTCGTCCCAGCGCCCGGTCCGGCGCAGGAGCTCACGACGGAGCTGCTCCAGCGACTCCCGGTGAGCCTCGGCCCACGGCTCGTAGAGGTCGTCGGGGAGCAGCACCCCGGCATACAGGTCGAGGGCCGTCGCGGCAGCCGCGGGCGCGGACTCGGCCAGGGCGGCCTCGGCCGCGGCGCGGAACTCGACGGCGTCGACGGTGACGTCACACCTCGGCAGGAGCTCGACGAAATCGTGGCGGAGGACGACGCCCTGCCCCGGAGCGTCCTTGAGCGCCCGCCGTGCGTAGTGCGCCGCCTGGTGGAGGCGGGGACCGGCGAGGTCGGCCGACAGGTCCGGCCAGAGGAGGTCGATCAGCTGCTCGCGGTGCAGCCGACGTCCCTTGGCCAGCGCCAGCACCTTGACGAGCGCGCTGGCATTGCGGCGGCTCCACTGCTGGTCGGTGACCACGGAGCTGCCGACTGATACCGAGAAACCCCCGAGGAGGCTGATGCGCGCATCCATGGTCGGTGCCGATCTTCGCCGTTCTCCAGAAAGAGTCTTCAACGCTAGCGACCGGCGTTGGGCATGTCAGCCGAGACAAGCCCGCCCATAACCGTTGCAACCGGGCGAAGGGGTCGCGGCGGCAGCGACTGCAGCAGGCTGACCTCGTCGCTCATCGCGGAGCTGACCTGGCGCAGCAGCTGGTGGATCTCGGTGTCCTCCCAGTCGTAGGCGGCGATGCGGTCGCTCACCTCGAACAGCTGTGAGGACAACGCATCCCGCTTGGCCTGGTAGGTGGCGAGCGCGATCTTCTCCGGCTGGTCCCCGGCCCAGGTCGCGAGGAGGGCGTCGGCGAGCAGCTCGGCGTCTCGCAGGGCATCGGTCATGCCGTGGGTGGTGATCGGGTCGCGGAAGTAGCCCGCGTCACCGACCAGGGCCCACCCGGGGCCGTGCGACCGTCGGATGTGCCCGCGTTGCCCCGACCAGCCGCGCAGCCGCCCCACCCTGGAAGCAGACTCCAGTCGACGCCTCAGTCGCGGGGCGGCGGTGGCGAACAGCGCGGCGAAGGCGGCGTCGGCATCGCCGCCGTTGCGCCTCGCCCGCCGCAGGCGCGCGGGGGTGGTCCCGACGAAGACGCAGGTCTGCTCGCCGTTCGTGGGGATGAGCCCGGCTGCGGTGGCGGAGCCGTAGGCCCATTCGTATCCCTCGGTCGGGAAGTCGTCGAAGTAGCCGTAGAGCACGGCACCGCTGGCGGCGGAGGACCGCTCGACCCGCGCGTCCACCGCGGCCGCGACGGTGGACCGGATGCCGTCCGCGCCGATCGTGATCCTCCCGTATGCCGTGAACGGGCCCGTGGTCGCGTCGACGCCGCGCACGCCGGTGACCCGCCCCGCTGGGTCGGTGAGCAGGTCGGTCACGGTGACCCCGTGCCGGACCTCGGCTCCTGCGGCCGCGGCCGCGTCGACGAGGATCCGGTCGAGGACGTGCCGGCGCGGTGCGAACAGCGCCGGCACGCCGTGGCTGGCCCGGATGGAGATGCGGACCGGGCTGGAGCCCGGGTAGTGGAACAGGGTCTTCGTCACTGGCGGCGTGCCGGCTGCGGCGACCTGGTCGAGCAGGCCCCAGCGCGACAGCTGCAACACCCCGGCGCGCATGAGGCCGTGGGTCGACAGCGTGTCGGAGCCGTAGTGCGACCGCTCGAGGAGCAGCACCTTGGCGCCGGCCCGGGCCAGGAGCATCGCGGTCGACGCGCCCGCCACCCGGCCGCCGACGACTACGGCGTCGTAGGTGGTCATGACGCCCTCCCCTCGAGCCGCTCGTCGAGCGGCTGATCGAGGCGCCCGTCGAGGCGCTCGTCGGGGGCCGTGGACTGCTCGTCCTGTCCTGCCGCGCGGGTCGCACCCACCAGGTCGGACACCACCATGGCGGCGTCGTGCCTGGCGCCGTCGACCATCCCCGAGTCGCGACGGTGCTGGAAGCGCTGGCCGACGACGTAGACGCCGGGGGCGTCGGTGCGGCCGCGACGCTGGCGGATCGATCCGTCGGCGGCGGTGATGGGCAGCTTGAGCCACGGATGGCTCGGGCTGTAGCCGGTCGCGAGCAGGACCGTCCTGATCCCCTCGGCCGCGAGGTCGAGGGTCACGCTGCGCTCGCCCAGCACCACCGGGCGCGGACGCTCCGCCGGCCAGACCTCAGACGTCAGCCCGCTCTCCTCGATGTGCCGGTCGACGACGTCGAGGAACCGGTGCATGCGGTGGTCGGCGCTGCCGACCGACACGCCGAGGTCGTCGGCGAAGCTCACCCGCTGCCCGTCGGTTGCCACGACGTGGCCGGTCAGCCGGACACCCCGCGACTGCAGCGTGCCGAGGTCGAGCTCGCGCGCCTGGCCGTGGTGGCTCCGTCGCCCGATCAGCTGCAGCGACGGCTCGCGTCGGGCCGCCGCCGGGTCGGGCACCTCGTCGATGGTGCGGGCCGTGCGCCCGGTGCGCTCCATCCACCAGTAGATGTCCATGCCCCGGTACTCGCGCGGCATGCGGTGGTGACGACCCACGGCCACCACGACCTCACGCCCGGCCGCAGCCAGCTCGTCGGCGATCTGGACGCCGGAGGCCGACGCCCCCACGACGAGCACTCCACCCTCGGCGAGCTGCCGGGGGTTGCGGTAGTCGGCCGAGGTCGTGAGGTGCACATCAGGGGCGAGTCCCTGCACTGCAGCCGGGATGCGCGGTTGCCCGCCCGGTCCGGTCGCCACGACGACGTGACGAGTCAGCCAGGTCGCGCAGTCGGTGACGACGCGGTACTTCTCGCCGACGGCGGTCACCTCCTCCACGCGCACGCCGGACAGGACCGGCGCACCGAAGCTCGCGGCATACCTCTCGAGGTAGTGGACGAACTGGGAGGCGCTCATGAAGCCGTCGGGGTCGGGGCCGGTGTGGCCCCACTCGGGGAGGCGAGCCATCCAGTTCGGGGTGAGCAGGTGCAGGGAGTCCCAGCGGGCGGTGCGCCAGCTCTCGGCGACGCGGCCGCGGTCGAGGACCACGTGGTCGCGTCCTTCGAGGGTGAGCAGCCTGCTGACGGCGAGGCCTGCGTGGCCGGCACCGATGACGACGGTGTCGATGGCGGGCATGGTGGTGCTCCTTCTGGCACGCCCCCGGCCGGGATCGCCGGACGGGGGTCGTGCCGGGTCGTTCGCTCAGCCGGTCACGACGGAGACGGAGACGGGTGTGGGGTTGGTGAGGACGTCGTAGACGGCGGAGCGGCGGCGCGACTGCTCGACGATGCCGCGCAGGGTCTCGTCGTCGGCGTCGCCCTCGATGTGGAACGTGACGCGGATGCCCTCGTAGCCGTTGCGGACCGAGCCGTCGGACAGGCCGAGGATGCCGAGCAGGTCGATGTCGCCCTCCACGGTCGAGGTGACCTTGGTGAGGGCCACTCCCCTGGCGGCGGCAATGTTGCCGATGCCGGCCGTGAGGCAGGCGGCGAGGGCGTGGAGGAGGTACTCGACCGGGGTCGGCGCGTTGTCGGCGCCGGTGAGGACGGCCGGGTGGTCGGCGTCGAGGACCGTCTCATGGGTGTGGGTCAGCTCCTGGCCGGCGCCGTAGAAGCCGTGGATGCGTGACTGGCTGTGGGTGCCGGTCTGCCAGGTGTTCTCGGCGCGGAACTGGAACTTGGCGATCTCGTTCTGGCCCTTGACCGCGTCGAGGGTGGCGAACAGCGTTGCCACGTCGACACCGTTCAGTGGTGCGGGTGCTGCGTATGCCGTGTTGCTCATGGTGGTGCTCCTCCGGATGTGCCGGGTGGTGCCGGCGGGTTTGGTTGATGGGGAGGACCGTAGGAACGGGACCTTCCGTCGACCTTTCGCCGCCGGTGGACCGGGTGGACGGACGGGAAGGTTTCGCTGCCGCGCCCTGACGCGGCGCAAGGTCTCGCGCGTCCGCGCGAAAGGTCTGCGGAAGGTCGGCGTAGCAACCTCCTGGGCACCCAAGGAGGTCGGCTCCTTGGACCCGACCCAGGAGATCGACATGAGTGAGCTCACGACGATGGTGATGGCCGAGCACCGACAGGTGGCGCTCGACTCCCAGCACCCGGCCCGCGCGACGGCCTACGACCTCGCGCTCGAGAAACGGCGCGCGCGCCGGGCCTGGTTGGCGCAGCGCCGACTGTGGCTCCGCGTCTCGGCGCGGCGGCAAGCCGCCATCAGCTCTGGTTGTTGAGATGCGCGCTTTTGGCGGGCGCTTCGTCTGGGGGGACCCGGGCGACGCGCCCGCCTTTGCTATGCCGTGCCCCTCACCGTGGGGCACGCTGGCTTGGGCTCGCGCTGGGCACGCGGGCTGGCGCTGGGGTGCGGCAGCCGTGGGGGCGCAGCGAGGGGCACGCATCTTCACACCGGGGTGGGCGAATGCGGAGGCGGGGCTGGCGGTCGGATACCCTGCCTGACGCAGGATTGGACCACTCAGGGATGTGCCACGGCGTCCCGGCGTCGGCCCGTCAGCCCCCGCCCTCGTAGCTCAGGGGATAGAGCACCGCTCTCCTAAAGCGGGTGTCGGCAGTTCGAATCTGCCCGAGGGCACCACACGTTTTCGCAGGTCAGAGGCTGTTTTCAGCGTCATCGGCCTTCGCTCCCAAGGGGTTCCACCCCTCGATGTGGCACATTTGTGGCACAAGGGCGTCGAGTCGTGATCCCACCTCGGCCAGGTCGTCTGGGAACAGACCGGCGTAGATGTCCAGAGTCATCGCGGCAGAAGCGTGGCCCAACATCCGCTGCACAGCTTTCACGTTCGCACCCACCGACACCGCCAGCGAGGCGGCCGTGTGCCGTAGATCGTGGGGTGTGAAGCCGACGAGCACGGCATCGGCGCAGGCCTTCTCGAAGACTCGTCGCCGCCAGTTGTTCAATCGGATCGGGCCCCCTTGGGCGTCTGGAAACAGCAGATCGTCCGGCTGCTTGCCTTCGCACGCCGCCGCCAGCAGTGGAAGCAGCGACTTCGGAACCGGCACGTATCGACGCGCGTGCGACTTGGGCGTCGACCAGACCATCTGGGAGCGGACCACCGACACGCCCTCGGCAACATAGAGCCGACTCCGAGGGACGTCCACGCGTGAGACCCGTAGCGCGGCAAACTCCCCGAATCGAAGACCCGTCAGGGAGAGCGTGAGGATGGCCAGTCCGTGCGGACCGGCAGCCTCAACCAGGCGTCCCACCTGGTCCGGAGACATGAACCGAGGCTCGCGAGACACCTGTCTCGGAAGCCTCACACCTTTGGCCGGATTGCGCCCGAGCCGCCCGTCGTCCACTGCCGCATCGAGAATCATGGAAGCCACAAGGTGGTACTTCCGCACGGTGCCCGGAGCCAGCCCCTGGTCGCTCAGGTCCCCGATCCAGGAAGCGATGTCCGAGCGCGCGATGCTGGCCAAGGGCCAGTCCCCCCACTTCGGCACAACTATGCCGCGGACGATGTCCCGGTACCGCTCGGCTGTCGACGCCTTCAAGTGTCCAAGGCCGGATAGCCATCGATCCGCGTAGTGACTGAACCGCAGCTTGCCCGCCGACGGATCGATGTACCGACCACGATTCATCTCAGCCTGCAGTTCGATAAGGAACCGCTCGGCGTCCACCCGGCGAGGGAATGACTTCTTGCGCTGCCTGCCAGAGGGGTCCCGCCATCGGGCCAACCAGCGACCATCGCGGGCGTCGCGCGCCACCTTGGCCACGTCAGGCCACCTTGCTCGCTACCCAAGCACGCACCTGGGCAGGGTCGAACCGCAGATGCTTGCCCAGCCGGACACACGGCGGGCCCTCACTGCGATGTCGCCATTGATAGAGCGTCTGGACTGGCACACCGAGGAAGTCTGAGACGTCATCGATGGTCCACAGCCGGTCGCACGTAGACAGCGGTAACGGTTCCAACGTCTGCTTCTCAGTCTTCATGTCGGTTCCCCTCTCGTTTTGCTGAATGACCGTCCACAGCCGTGTCGGGTGGCGACCCGCGTTGGGCAGGAATGGTTTTGGCGTGCTCGTACTGGGTCCGCCATTGCTTGGCTTGGCGGAGAGAGGCGGCGATCATCGCGGGGTAGTCGCGCTGGCCGGGTTGGGTGTCTTCCCAGACGAACCGGGGTTTGCCGTCCTCATGCAGCACGTCGGCGGCGAGCCGGTCCGCGTCCGGTGCGTCGATCCCGGCAGCTTGGAGGACTTGGCGGACGACTTCGGCGCGGTCGGCCTTGTGCTGGGTGAGGGTCTTGCCGGTCCAGTACCGGCTAACGAGGGCACGGCGGCCACCGAGGCCGAGGCATTCACGGTCGTGCGCCTTCGAGGGGCAGTGCCCGGGGTGCAGCCCGGGGCCGGGGTCCTTCGGCTGGATGCCGTACCGGAGCCAGTTCGCGCAGGCCGGGGAGCAAGGCAGCACGCGCACCTGTGCGTGCAGCCGGTCGATGTGGTCCTCATACCGGCGCGCCTTCGCCAAAGCCTCGCGATCGTCGGGGTCGATGAGATCCGGGTCGGGTGCGTAGGTCTCGGCGACAGCCTTGGTGAGGTACTTGCACAGGTAGCGCACGGCACGGTCGGAGTCCTCGGTCCCGCCGAGCAGGCCTTTGATGTCGGTCTGGGGTCCCCACCGGAGCACGTGCATTGGCTTCGCGTCCTCGTCGTGGTCGAGCTGGTCGAGAGCCTGCTCCCACGTCGGCAAGGCCTCTCCCGTGGAGGGGTCGACGTACCCGACCTCCTCGCCTGCCCAGATGGGCCAGTGCTGCGGCTGGTCCTCGGAGAAGACGACCCGGTCGATAGGTGGCCACCAGATCGACACGTAGCTCCCTGCCCAGACCCCTTTGATGACGTGCCGGGGGATGGCGCCACGGGCGGCGAGGTGGAGGTGGGGGGCGAGGCGTTTCTGGGCTTCGACGGCTCCGAAGTACTGGACTTGGTAGCCCGCGCAGCGGCGCAGGTTGCCGATGGTGCGGTCGACAAGCTTGGGGAAGAGGAGCGCGTCGAGGGCGGCGCGGCGGTAGTCGTACCGGGCTGGGTTCCTCGGGACGCCTTCGCCGCGGATTATGAGTCCGTAGGAGGGCAGGGTGCCGGTGATGAACATCGAAGGCCGGAACTCTCGCCCGGTCTTGGGGTCGGTGAAGGTGCGCCCGATGGTGCGGTGTTCGACCGGGATGGTGGGCAGGTCGGGCATCTCGTCGCGACGGCGGGTGGACCGCGTCCGCCGAGGCGGCTCCTCGGACCCCTCGTCCTCGACGTCCGGCTCGTCGTCGTCCTGGTCGAGGTCGTCGGCAGTGCTCACGTCGGCGGGGCGTGGGTCGGTGGCGAGGTGCCAGCCTTCGCGGCACTGGTGCATCCGCAACCGTCGTGCCTTGTCCGCACAGGGCGGACACCTGCTGGAGCGGGTGGATCCACAGGGGATCGGCACCGCCGTGGTGTGTCCGGTGGCGCGGTCGGTCACGGTCCGCAGGATCGGGCGCACGCAGACACCGGCGGATTCGGCGACGGCGACAGCCATGTCCGTGGTGACACCTTCGACGGTCGGACGCAGGGCAGCGACAGCGCGGAGCGGTGACGGGTGTGTCAGGGCGGCGGTCATGCGGCACCCCCGAGCGGCAACACACCCTGCTCGACGTCGTGGAGGACTTCGCGGCCGTGCTTGACGGGGACCCAGGCGGGCTCGGGTGGTTCGGTGTGGTCGGGGTCCCGGTCGCGTCCTGCCCACCATCCGGCGCACACGTCGGTCTGGTCGACGTAGGCCGCGCACTCGGTCAGGACCGGGCACGCGCAGCAGATGGCGCGCATGGTCTCGGCGTCCCACGTGCTCAACTCGTCGGCGGTCCACGGCAGGTCGGCGCGGGCACCGCAGGCCGCGAGGGTCTGCCACGCCAGTGCGCCGAGTGCGTGCCGGGCGGCGGTGTCGGGTGCCTCGTTGAACACTTCGGCCAGGCGGGCGGAACGGTTGAGTGTCATGCCGATTCGCCTGCCTTGGTCGAGGCACGCGGAGCCCGGGGCTTGCGTGGCTTCCGAGCCCGCGACGGCTCAACTTCCAGGGATGGTCCAGCGCCCGGGCGTGGCGGCTCGGGTCGAGCGTTCGGCACCGCGTGCAGGCCGAGGCCGTACGGGTCGGGTGCGGGGGCGAGCGACACGGCAGGGAGGACGTGGCGGGCGGGATAGACCTGGTTGATGTGGTGGATGAGGTCGTCATTGGCGTAGTGGGCCCGGACCTTGGACACCGACCCGTCCTCCGCGACGGCGTACCCGGTGCCGGGGTGGCGCGGGTCGATGCGGTGACACGGCGCGGTTTTGGTCGCGGCCTCGCCGAGGACCATCTCGGCCTCGAATGAGTCCTTGAGCCGGAGGCCGACCATCTGGGGGAACAGGTTCCGCATCGGGACGGTGTCCTTGCGCGGGTCCTGCACCCACGCCCACACGCTCCATCCGGGCGCACGTCCTTGGGTGAGCAGGATCCGCAGGGCAGTGTCGGCGCGCCGGCGCAGCTGCGCGTCGCTGATGTAGGCCGTCAACGCGGCCAGCTCGTCCACCACCACAAGGACGTGCGGGTCCGCCGGGGTCGGCTGGTGGGCCCGGGCCTGCCCGGCCATCCGGTCCGCGCGCTTGGTGAGCAGGTCGGCTTCGCGCTCGAGGACCGCGACGGCCTGCTCCGGGGTGGTGGCGACGGCGGAGAACAAGCCCGGGGCGTGGGTCAGTTCCATACCGGCCTTGAGGTCGACTCCGACGAGCCGCACCGTTCCCGCCTTCACTGCGGGTGCGAGGGCGACGAGCAGTGACCACATCACCGAGCCCTTCCCGGCACCGGTCATCCCCGCCACCAGGGTGTGGATCCGGGCGTCCGCGGTCCAAGGGTTCCCGGAGAGGGCGCGGCCGAGCTCGACCCGCTCCAACGGGTGCCCCGCCCCTGGTTCGGTGGTGGCCTCAGTGGGGAGCGGGGTGGCGGTGGGGTGGGCCAGCAGGTCCCGCAGCGCCACCGTGAGCAGCGCGCCGGAGGGTCCGTCGGGGGTGACCCGGACCGCGTGCGCACCCCACGCCGCCGCCAGTGCGGGTGCGGCCCGGTCGACGTCGTCCAAGGTCTGACCGGACGCGAACCGAAGGCGGATTGTCTCGACCCCGTCTCGGCAGCGGTTCTTCCGCAACCGCGGCACGAGCCGACGAGGACCGCCAGTCGCGGTGTCCGGGCCGGGCACGGATAGCCCGACCGCGACACAGGTGCGGATCCACCGGTCCCGGTGGGAGCGTTGGGTGGCGCGATCGGCCACGTCCAGCCACGAGGACCAGTGCAACTGCGGCCACGCGAACAGCAGCCCCAGGCCGAGCCCAGACCCGACCGCGGGCAGGTGGTGGCCGGCGACCCACAGCCCGACCGTCCCCGTGAGCAGGAGCAGGGCGAGGCGTGGCAGGCACCGGGCCACCCACCACACCTCACGCCCCAGCTCCACGATTCCGGTCAGGAGCCGGATCGCGGGTTTCATCAGCCCCGTCCCCGCAGGTGCGACTCCGCTGCCTGAACAACCGGCAGCAGATACAACAGCGCGTCGGACAGGTGACCGACCGCGACAGCCAGGGCTTGGTCGGCGTTCGGCACCGACCCCTCCAGGTCGAACTTCACCTTCCACACCGCGGCGATGATCCGGTCCAGCTGCTGCTCGATCGGGTGCAACGCCTCCACCACCCCGGCATCGGTCGACACGCCCAACGCGGCCGCGACCACGTCCAAGTCAACCATCGCCGCACTCATCACGCCGCCTTACCCGACGAACCCGACGACGAGCTCGACGACGCCGGTGAGCCGGTACTGGTCGACGCGCTGCCAGCCTTGTCGTCCAGTTCCTCGGCCCGCCACGACTCGGTCAGCCCGCCGGCCTTGTTCACCCGCACCTCCACCGTCAAGCCGCGGAACGACACCGGCTCGAACTCACCCAGCACCGGCTGCACCCCGGACCCGACCCGCACGAAGGCCGTGGTGGACGACTCCCGCCCGAACGCCTGCTGCCGATAGGTCACCTCGACCTCCCACAAGGGCATCCCCGTGTCCTCGTCCCGAGCCTGGGTCTCGGCCGGGCGACGCTTCCCATCCGGGCCGTCGACCCAGTCCCGGACCTCGTTCACGATCCCCGTCGACCGCATCAACTGGCGCTTGCTCTCCACCGCATAGAACGTCATTTCCACTCCTTCACTCGACTAGAGCAGTGTCGCTCTGAAGGAAAGTGAAGCACTTATCTAGATGAGTTGCAAGTGGTGCGTCACCCTGCGGGGAAGCGGTACTCCAGGAGATAGCTGGGGGCGGCCTTCACTGTGTCCGTCATCTCGACTGGAGATCCGTTCGTATCGAACGCGATTCGGCGCACGGTTAGGACGGGAGTTCCGTCGGAAAGTCGAAGTCTGCGGCGCTCCTCTGGCGTGGGCATCCGAGCGCCGACCTCTTCCGTGAACTCAGCCAACGTGTGGCCAAGCCCTTCCAGCCGCGCGTAGATCCCGCCCGGCCCGGTGTGCCGCTCCTCGATTGGCGTTCCCTTCGCAATGGCCGACGGCACATAGGACACGGCCAGCTCCACTGGCTGGCCGTCGATCAAATACCGCCGACGTCGAGCCAGCACCTTTGCCCGGCCAGCAAGGCGCAGACCTTCTCGCACCTCTGGAGTCGCCACTTCATGGCCGACTTCGAGCTCGTCAACGCTCGGCGCCCCAACCCCCTCCGCCTCAGCAATAAAGGCCGCCTGACCAGATTCACGATGGCGACGCGCAAATCGATCGGAGGCGACGCGACGAACAACCGGACGTCCTCTCACGAAAACCCCGCGGCCATGCTCAGCGATGATCAAGCCCTCAGCCTTGAGGCCCGAAAGGGACTGACGTACCGTCATGCGGGCGACGCCATACCGCTCCATCAGTTGGCTCTCAGAGGGCAGCCGATCCCCAGGGGCGAGCGTCCCGGCATCGATCTGTGAGCGGAGGTCGTCTGCGATCTGCTTGAAGACTGGACGATCCGCCGTCTTGTCGACGGTAACTGATTCCACGGCATGCAGCCGGCGCTCTGCGGCGGCATCACTTCGTCCGCTCATGACTCCTCCACACATCTGTACTACCTACACTGTGTCAGAAGGAGGCCTCCACATGGGACAGACACCACGCCATTCGGTCAGCGTCGCAGCTGTGATCCTCGACGACGACGCCAGTCAGGTACTGCTTATCCAGCGCCGCGATAACGGTCGCTGGGAGCCTCCCGGAGGCGTGCTCGAACTAGACGAGTCAATCGAGGACGGCCTACGGCGCGAAGTGCGCGAAGAGACCGGCGTCGAGATTCACATCGAAGCCCTGGGCGGCGTCTACAAGAACATGACTCGTGGCATCGTCGCACTGGTCTATCGATGCAGCGCAGCTTCTGCCCCAGTCACCGAATCCGAGGAAGCCATCGCGGTTGCTTGGCACCCGGTGGCCAGCGTGAACAACCTCATGCCTTCTGCCTACGCCGTCCGCATTCACGATGTGCTTGGGCATGGCCCGGCAACTACCCGCTCTCACGATGGGACAAAACCTCTCGACTGACGGCAGCCCGCGCCCAGCGAGACCATCTGCTTCACCTCTACCTCAAACGAGCTCCGCGGACCCAACACGCTGATGGCGTCAGTTCAGCGCGAGGCGAACCGAAGTTTGCCGTCAAGATCCGGCGGTTCGGGGGCCAGGTCAGGACGAAGTTGATGCGCCAGCCACCACGTGTTCGCTACCAGGATCAAGCCGTCACGCGCCATGGCACACCCGGCTTGGCGGATCTCTGGATCCCCTAGCGCGTCGAGGATGTCGGCCTCATCGTCCGCGTGAACCAAGTCGCTGTACAGCCACTTACGGGCGATTTCGCTGTCCCAGATCGGCTTCAAGGTCATCTCGCCGGTCACTTGGTTGCCAGCCATGATCTGCCACCTTGCGGCCGGGTAGCCCCGCCAGTCTTTGTCGAGGTTGTCCAGGTGCGCCGCGATTCGTGGGTCAGCTGCCCCCGGAAATGACCGCAGCGCTGCTCGCACCTTCGAGTGTGCGAGCGTGTCCTTGGCCAAAGTGAACGGTCGTAAGAGCACCACGACGTGCGCGATCGTCTCCTCGTCGGGGAGGTCGCCGAACGACATCTGAGCTCCGGGCCAACCCTCCGTGATCCGCACCTTGATCTGCGTACCGAGCGCCAAAGCGTCGGGGCGCTTGGCGAATCCCGAGTCGAATATCCGTGCGGCTCGACGGATGAAGAGCTGCGTCGTCTTGTCGTGCTGATCGATACCCACGAGCGGAGTCTGTCGCACGTCCCCATGCGCGCGGTCGCCGCCATGGCCATGGAAGCCGCTTGCAGGCCCTGGGAGCCCCAGACCCGGCGCCGCGTCGTTTGGGTCAAAGGGTTGTCGGCGGTAGATCGAAGCCGTACCCTGTACAGAAGAAATACGGCACTCTTGACAACTCGATACGGAAGAACTATTGACATTAGGTATGCTCGATACGGGATAGTGTCATACACGGCCCCGCAGGATCCGCCACTTGCGCAAGGCCGGCAGGCATACCGGTTACGAGAGAGAGAGGCCGACGATGGCTGTAAAACTAACCGTCAACTTGTCCGAAGAAGTGGTGGACGCGTTGAAGGAGATGGCTGATGAGGACGGAACATCAGTCACAGAACAACTGCGTCGAGCCATCTCGACTCAGAAGTGGCTTCACGACGTCCAGAACAGAGACGCTCGGATCCTCGTCGAGGATCCCAAGCGCGGCACGCGCGAGGTGGAGTTCATCCGCTGAGCGCTGACAGGAGGCAAGCATGCCGCCCCAGCGACAAGAGATCGTTGACCTGGTAGGGGAAGACCCTGCCGCCACCGTCAGCGATGCCTCGGCTCCCCCATGCCTGTGCACCGGGGAGCACAAGAGCCGCCACAAGGTGGAGGGCCGTCACCGGGCCACCACCCAGCTGGACCTGTCCGATGAGGACGAGAGCTCGACGCTCAAGGGCGTCGAGCTCTCGTCGTGTTTGTGTGCTGCGGGATTTGCGTACATGGCCACATGCGGACCGGGGCGCCACCGGCCGAACTCTGGGGCTTACCGGTGCATCACGTCCGCAGAGCTAGCCCACTGCACCTGCGGCGAGTGGCTCCAGCGCATCGCGAACTGTTCAGGCTGCCCGTTGGCCGCGGGCCGCTGTCCCGACGATGGCATCGAGTCCGATGATGAGTGAGCCGCAGGCGGACACGGGGGCGGAGCTAGGTGCCGAGACGGTCCCGCCCGACCCAGAGGCCTCTCAGCGCGGCCTTTCCGCGCCGCGCGACAAGAAGTGGGATCCGATCAGGGCACATGACGAGACCGCGGCAACCATCGCGACCCGACTTGTCCTCCTGTTCTTCATCACCCTGTACCTAATCATCTGTGTCGCCGCAGTCACGGCGTGGTGGCACCCGGGATCATTGAAGGACCTCGTGGCCTTCTTCGCCGTCATCGTCTCAGCGCTCGGCACGTTGCTCGGTGGGATCACGGGGTACTACTACGGCAAGAGTCGGGGACACGGCTAGACACCGGGCCCAGGTGGCCACGTCGATTCTCAGCCTGACCAACCGCCAACGCGGCGATGCATTCACCCAGCGAGTTACCTCAATCGAAGGTCCCAGGCGTCCCTCTCACCCGACCGGCGCATCAGCCACGGAAGCGACACGCCTCGCTGTCATGGCGGTTGCGGCATTGACCTCTAAGTGATCAAGGGCGGCGCTTCGCGCCGCTCGGTCCGGGACCCGCGATGGGGCCCCGCGCTTCGGGCGCTTCGCGCCCTACGCGCACCCCACCGCACCCGGACTAGTCAAGCCAAACGCGATCACACCGACCAACGAATCGGGCATGCTGACCCTCATGGCCAGCGACCAGAACAAGCGACGGCAGCAAAAGGCAGCGCGAAAGCGACACAGGGACACGAGGAAGCCCGTTACCGAGCCGTTCGCCACCGGCCGGGTCTTGGGGGATGGGTGGAGTTCGTTCGACGGCCTCGACCGAGATCCGTTCGACCTCCAGCCGCCGCCCGACTCGCTCCTGGACACTTCCGAATGCCCCGTGGCTTCGCGCTGCGAAGGTTGCGGCGCTCCAGAGCAGCTGACTGCCGTCACCTCAGCCTTCACCGGCAAGGTCGACCAGTGGAACGTCGCATGCGCCACCCTCTGCCAAAGGTGCGATGGTCGCTCGTTCCTGACGCTTCTTGGCCCAGAAGGCCTCCAAGCGGCCATGAGGCGGCACGCACATCACAAGGCCGCATAGCTACCAAATCCAAGGCGGGACGCCCCAGTCAGCACGCTTTTCGCTGACTACCGATCCGACGCGCCATCGTGCGCCACCTCCGGATCGTGTCAAGGACGCTACGCGTCGCTACGCGATGACCTGCGATCACCCTTGACTCGACCACTCCGGCGGCGATCGGCTCCGCTATCGGCTCGGTGGCAGTAGGCCGTCGGTGGTTCGCCTGCGTTCCGGTCGAAGGTCATTGAACCTCTCCCTCGACGACGCGAGTCCCCTTCACTGCCATCCAGGTCACCAGCCGGACTTCGTGCTTCTCGATGTCGGGCAGCGGCTCGCGCGGGGGAGGGGCGGTGATGCCCGCTTCATCGAGGACCTCCCGAACGAGTTCGATGCGCTGCTCATCGGTGGCACCTTGATTAAGCGCCCCGCGCACTTGTCGAGACACTTTGGCCGTAGGGACGCTGCGCAGACGACTTGCAAGGTCGATGCGCTCGTCCTTATCCATGAAGGTGCCCCGCTGCAAGACGAGTGCGTAGGCGTCTCGGAACGACAGGGGGAGGTCGGGTTGGAAGGCGTTGGGGTCCGTCAGGTCTTTCCAGGCCGCGTATGCGCTATCTCGGGCTACCTCCCACGCGTCGAAGGCGCGATCGTAGACATCCTCGGGCAGCCATCGCTCCGCCGTTGTGTTCTGTGGGTCCGAAACTCGGAGCGAGATGAGCGTATCCGGCGAAACAATCGGCGACCCGTCTTCGGTGTAGCGCAGCGACCAGTTGTGATCCACCGGCACATAGCGAAACCACGGCTTCGCGCTGTTTCCGATCCGGACACAGAAGACGTACCCGTTCCCGTTCACGACCGGGTTGACGAAGCCACTGCCCGCGCCGAAGGGAAGGCTCAGCACGCCTTCTTTCAGGACAGACTCCATGTTGAAGGCGCCGAATAGCCTACGGCGGTACTCCTCGCCCGAGAGGGATGCACTGGAACCACCCGCGTCAAGTAGCTTCTCGAACTCGTCCGTGACCTGGTCGTCGGCGAGATTGACCTCGTGACCAGGACCCCGTCCCGGGAGCACTTCGCCGGCACCGACAGCAGCGTCAGCCAGCGCCAATTTCCTCTCCAAGCGAGCTTCCAACTCCAGCAACTCGTCGAGTCGCGCCGCCGGAAAGAAGAGCCCCAGGTAGACGTAATCGTGCTTTGATCCGATGCGGTCCACTCGACCGTGTCGCTGGACGATGCGCATCGGGTTCCACGGTAGATCGTAGTTGATCATCTGGCCGGCCTGCTGAAGGTTTACCCCTTCGGCTAGAACGTCCGTTGTGAACAGGATGTCGAACTCGTCCTTGGCTATGGGCTCCCCCGCAGCGTTGCGAGGTCCAGCCGTTAACGGCGCGAATCCCGCGATTGTGGAGGCGCGTCCGCCTTGGTCGACACCACCGCTAGCGCCGCGCTCATGGGTCTTCGCGTACGACCCCATGACAGGCGGTGCTACTCGGTCCTTGTAGTCCGCAAGCGGAGATCCGGCAGGCGCCTTCTTGATTGCGTCCTCGACGGCATCGTAGATCGGCAGGATCGTGTCCGTGAATGCCGAGAAGATGATGACCTTGCGTCGGTCCGAGTGCGACAACCCGCGGGGGTCCGTACGCTGGGCGTCTCTAGCGATTTGCGTGAGCTCATGAATCAGTTTGTCGACCTTGGGCTCGGTGCCCTTGATGACGGCAGCTGCGAAGTCTCGCAGTTCGCACAGTAGCGCGACGTCTGATTGGACATCTGCAGCCAGTTCGGTCAGGTGGTAGCCGTCGACCGACTCGATCTGGTCGTCCTTGTCGAACTCGAGGACGAACTCGTCAAGGTCATCTGAGTCCGATGAGGCCCACTCGCTGAGGGCTTCGCCTTTTAGGACAAAACCCTTTTCGAGCGCCTCAAGGAAGGCTTCATGGGAGGCGACCATGTTCCGCAGTGACGCATGCAACGCTTGGGGACTCGACTCTAGTCGCTTCAGCAGGCCCGACCGAAGAAGGCCAGCGTTACTGATCTGATACTCCTGCAGGTCGTGGTCGACGGTGTACATGCTCGACAAGTAACGAGCGAGCATAAGGCGCTTAGGATCGCGGCTGCGGTCCTCCCAGGCACGGGGTGCATGCGGGTCCGTGGGATCGTCGAGGGCGTAGACCATTGCGTCGATGAGGGCTAATCCGTCAGCGTCGAGGGCGTACTGGATGCGACGCACCTTCGGCTGCGGGAACTTGATCGTCGTCGGTTTTCCATCCGGGCCCACGATGAGCTCGTTGGCGTAGTGCTCCTTGACGAACTTGCGCGTCCGTCGCACGGCAACCTGGTCCATGAGGTCGAAGAGGTGCTCCGGCGTAAGGTTGGCCGGATCAATGGCCTGTGCTTGCTTGATGTACTCCTTGATGCTCGGAATGCCCAGCGACGCGAACCGGGCATCGTCACGGATGAAGTACTTGACTAGCGTCTCAAGGTCCGTAAGCGAGTTGTTGACCGGTGTCGCGGTCAACAGGACGACCTTCTTCGGGTTGCCAGCCGTGATCACGCGGTCCACCGCGCCCGAGCGCTGCGCTCCGGAGTTGCGGAGGTTGTGTGCCTCGTCGATCACGACGAGCGAGTAATCCTCGATCTCCTTGAGGAATGCGTCGACCGGTCCCTTGTCCGGGTCTAGACGATTGCGGACCTCCTCGTAGGAGTAGACCTTTACCCATCGACTGAAGTCGTGCGTGACCAAGAATGGCTCCCACATCGACGTTTTCAGCGCGGCCGGTGCGACGATGAGAACGCGCTGTCGGTTGATGTTGGCGGTGCGGTAGATGACCTCGCCAGCGAGGAAGGTCTTACCCAAGCCAACCTCGTCCGCGACCAAGACCCCGCCATGCTCGTCGAGCAGCCGCTCCATGCGCGCTACACCGTCGGCCTGGAAGCGCGTGAGATTAAGGCCGGTGCGGACATTCGGGTTCTCATCGACGTCGAGGTGCTCGCCGTACAACTCCCAAAGCATCCGTAGGTAGACGATCCAGGGTGTATGCGGATCCCACAAATGACCGTAGAGCCCAGCAAGGTCGTATTGGTCGCTCATACCCCAGAAGTGCTCGAACCACTCGCGCACTTTGGCCGCCGAGCTGGTGCCCCCGCCAGTGCCGAGGTTCAGCTCAGCGTTGTGGGCCAAGCCCGCGTACGTCATGTTGGACGACCCCGCGATAGCGGCCTGCGCTGCTCCATCCTCCACGAGGTATGCCTTGCCGTGAAGGAACCCGCCGGAGTAGCGCCGGACTTCAACTTTCGCTGTTCCGAGGGGGTCAACGCTCTGCAGCCACTCGACCATTCGCTTCGCCGCCGTCGTGGGCACTCGCGCGAAGCCCATCGTGTCGCGCTCTGCCTCAAGCCACATTTGGTGATGCTCGATTGCTGCGTCCCTACGCGCGTCCTGGTCAGAGTCCCCCGACGTAATCGCGCGAACCGAGTCTCCTTCGGGCTCTGCGCCTAGCAGCAGGCGGACCCGCGGGGCTGTCTCCAACTCGTCAGCCAGCAGCGCGAAGCCTGCTGGGTTGACGTACGCCGTGGCGATGGCGATGGGCGGAGCCGTCACCTTGTTCTGACGAAGAACCCGAAACAGCTCGTTGATCTTGTCCGCGACCGTCGTCGCGGCGTCACTCGGCGCGTGATTAGTCGCGAAGTCAGGAAGCTGGCTCATGCTCCGTCCCTCCACCTTCGGTAGTGCGTTAGCACCGCGTCGAGGCGGGCCTGGTAGTTCCATCCACGGTGAAAGGTCGCGAAAACGTACTCGACTTGATCCTCGGTGAGGCCATAGAGCACGCTCACCAGCGCATCAAGTTCGGCTAGGAGGTCATCCTTCTCTGCCGGGGTCTTGACCGAACCCACCGGAACACCGACCTCAGCCGCCCAATCCGCGTACCGGTCATCAACGGCAGCAAGACGGCCACTGATTGAACGCAATCTCGCTCCTGCCTCTGTTTCAAATCCCCCCCACGGCACGGGCAACCGGCGCAGGACTCCAAAGGTCAGATGCAATTCGACCCAACGGCGGGCGGACCAATCGAACGGGATGCTCCCCATGACTCCCAGAAGGAATGCCTCATCTGGTGGGCCACCGCGGCGGGTGACGACCATATGGGCAGGGTCAACGACAGCACGACCAGGCGGCAGTAGGCAAGCAATCGCAGTCCTGGTATCGGTAGCCCTTGCGATCCCACGGTAGGCGATGCGGGCCTTATCCATCTGCAGTTTGTTTGGATGAATCGGCAAACCAAAGTATGCAGATCGTGAGGTCTTGACCGCCCGAGAGAACTTGTTCGCGAGGTATGGGCGCAACACCGCGGGCTTTGAGTAGGCGTAAGGCAGGCCGGCGTCCGGATTCCAGATGTTGAATCCCGCCCCAGTCGTGACAGCAATTCTCCCTCGGGCCTCCTCGACATCGAATTCAAATACAGACTTGTCCTTGGTCGCGTTCATGTCACCTTGGATCAATGAGAACTCGCGATCATCCTGCAGGTCGCCAAACATCGGGCTGTGCATGAGCTGGCGAAGTACATCGGCTGCACGTGCGTCAGGCACGATTGGGAAGGCCGCCGTGTCTGACCACGACACAAACTCATCGGCAGGGACCTCTGCGAGTCGAGTCGCGTTTTCCCGGAAGTCACGTTCGCTGTTAAATGGGCCTGACCAGCGCACGACCCTCTCTCCGCCCTTTGCTATGACAACAAACGCGATCGTGTACCGGGGCTCCATATCGAATGCCCAGCGCCGAGTGTTCTCGATGAAGCACACGTCTGTGAAGGCACCGCCGGCCAGCACGGTGCTCCGCCACTCGGCAAGGGAAGCACCTGAGACAGCGCCGCGCGGAAGTACTGTTCCCGCACGGCCCCCTTCCCGAAGCAGTTGCCAATTTCGCCAGGCGAACATCTGATACATGTCCAAGTGTGCAGCGCCTACGCCTGGATATGGCCCCGCCGCAATCGCACGCCTGATCTCCTCGACGTGCGAGATCTCTTCTTGATACTGGCGTTCGAGGTCCAGGCGTTGGGCCCGGAACGCCGCGAGCAGTGGGATTCGCCGAGCCTGAGGCGTGCTTCGCAGTCCCGGGAGGCGCAACCCCCACCAGTGATGCTCCGCGATGTGAAGCTCTTCCCATGGCGGGTTGCCAAGCAGCACATCGAATCCGGGGTTTTCGCGCAAGAAGACTTCCGGAAATAGGTAGGGCATATGGGCTGGAGACAAGTCTTCGGCGACCTGGGCAACCGCAGGCAGCTTCAGCACCTGATGGAGAGTCTCTTCATCGAGAATGAGTTGAGGCACTATGTGGCCGAGGCGGGCGGCGACTGCGGCGTCAAAGATGCGCCGAGCCGTATCGGCGGCCGCCCGTGCCTCTGCGAGAAGACGCGCGCCCTCCTCGACCTCTGCCTTGTTGGCCTCGCTGGCGTTGGCCACGTCAATGAGGAGAGTCTTCGATGACGCGAGCTGGTCCGTGAGCATGTCGTCAAAGAGGCTCATCTCGCCAGGACTCCGGTTCGGCTGGAGAGCATCGAGGGCCTCGTCGACGGTGCCGATACCGGTCAGGCTATTTGCATTCACAAGGCCGTGGTCGAGGTTGCTCATCGGCAGGCCAGGCACGAAAGTGTGAATCCAGAGTGCGAGACGAGCCAACTCGACGGCCATCGGGTTTATGTCCATGCCGTAGATGCAGCGGCGCGCCACCTGACGGCGCAGCAGTCCAACCTCGTCGACCTCACTCTTGGCGACATCGTCGGTGCCGAGCGCATCGCGAGCAACGGCCGCGAGCCGCAACAACTCCTCTGTAACACCGGGCAACGAGTGCTCGGTGAGGAAGGTCCGCATCAGCGCTTCGATCTTGTCGACCGCTGCAACAAGAAAGTGCCCAGAGCCCATAGCCAAGTCAGCGACGCGGAAGTCGAAGAACTCCCGCCCAGCGGCCGATGCATCACCCTCCCTCAGGGAGGCGGCGATCTTCTCAAGGTGGGCCGACAGCGTGGGAACGATAGAACGTTCGATGAGGTGGTCGACGACGACTTTCGGTGTGAAGTAGGAACCCGTCGCCTTCCGCTCGCCCGAAGCCGTATGGAAGTAGACAGAACCGGACGGTGCCGCCACTACATCGCCCTTGTTGGCCGGCACCCAGGCGCCACTGCTGTCTACAGTTAAGTCTTCCTCTGCGAGTGAGAGCGAGCTCTCCAGAAGCCCTTCGTAGATCGTGCCGAACTCGCGAACACTCAGCGACCGGAAGTCAACGGGCCCGAGCACACCGTCGTCGGTCACGTCGATGAGGAGGCTCTTCAACGCAGGCCCGAGCACGTTGTCCGGCAGATCTATCTTTTTGATAAGTGCGCCCTCGGGGGCACGGTCCGGATCGGCCGCAAAAAGACCGCCGTTGTAGGGAGGGATTTGCCACTGCGGGTTCCCTTGGTCGATAGCGTTCCAGACCTGGACCAAGTCCAACCAGATGGTCGACGAGTTTCCGAACTCCTGGAGCTCTGAGGCAAGCAGCCGCCTAGCATTCGTCTTCAGACTGTTGGCATCGAAGCCCTCATTCCGCCCTGACGGCAGGAGACCTCGGTCCTCGGCATAGGCCTGAAACAGCAGACGGAAGAGGATGCGAAGGGTGACACGGTAGGCGAGCGCAAGACCATCGGAATCGAGCTTGACCCCAGCGTGCTGGGCGAGCCTTTGCGCGACCTCCACAGCGACCGGAGGAACGATCTCATCGTAGATGCGTTCGCGGAGACGAGCCCCAAGCTCGCTGGCATAGCGAGAGCTGTCGCGCAAAAGCTCGTCGGCGGTTCCGTTGGCTGCGAGCGCGTCCGCCGAGAAGATCAGCGGCAGGAGCGCGGCGTACTCAAGATCGACGGTCGAGAGGTCGACCTCGAAGAACGTCTCGGCCTGCCCCTTGGAGCCAACGCCAACCCCATCGCGACCCGGGTAGAGCCGAATCTGGTCTTTGCGCAGAACCACCAGCCACGGGACCTCCTGTCGTGAAGCGACCGCAAGGCCGAAGGCCACCGGCGAGAGCTGGAAGCGCTGGGTCTTGGCGTCGAAATGCTCGGAATCGTCGAGCAAGACGGCGATCGCCCTAGGGGGGTGTCCGCCGATGGACAAAAGCATTGTTCCGTTCGGACCGGGCTGTGTATCGAACCCGAGGGCCTCGACGAGCTGCTTGCCTCGTTTGGTGAGGAGTGGCCGAGCCTTGCTACCCAGCCCGTCCCAGTCAGAGCGCTTTGGCACGTTGCTCACGATGTGATGAGACGCAAACAGACCGCTGTTGCTGAAGCCCGCAACGCCAGTCGAGTCGTTCGCCTTGCGGAACCCTGCCAACCGCTCTGTCGCGGCCAGCACGTCGGGCTCGGCGAGCACCGACTGGAGTTGCCGTTGCGCCTGTTCCACCGGAAGTTCGATCGGCCGAGCCTGCTGGTCAGGACCGAAGAGGTGAACGCTGCCTTCGTGGATCACAGCGACGACGAGCTGAATTTGCGTCTTGCCCTTCCGCGCGGTGAACAGATCCCGCAGTGCCTGTCGCGACGGCGCGATCACGGCAGTGGCGACTGCCACTTGGAATCCGCCAAGTCCGAACGGGTCAGGGCCCAGGAAGATCCTGTCCGTCGTAAGACTGGCCGGCGCAGACGCATCGGTCCACGGCACAGCCTTGTCGGCGGTCAACCTCACGGTGCTACTCCTCGGCCTTCACTCTGGGCCGCCATGGCGCAACCCCAGACGGAAACCCTATCGACCGGGCTCGCCAGAACCTGGGCATTCGGCGTGAATCGACACCAAGACTCAAGACGTCGGAGGCGTGTAATCCGAAGCAGGGAACTCCGCGCGGCCGTAGGCTCTTCCAGCCGAGGCCTACAAGGCTCGTCTGAGCGCCGTCCCGGCTATGCACTGCGACGGGACGACTACCATCTCAGCGACCCGCAAGAAGTTCATAGGCCGCCTCCTTGTGGCACGGATGTGGCACAAGGACGGGGTAAGAAACACCCAGCGACCGCCAGTAAATGACAAGCATCCACGCTCAAATTCAGATTCGGGACTCGCCCCGCCCGGCCGCCGATGCGACTCCTAAGGCGGGTGTCGGCAGTTCGAATTTGCCCGAGGGACCACCACGTTTTCGCAGTTCAGAGGCTTGGAGGGGCGCAATCGCGGCCAAGTGACACCGGGACGAGCGCCACCCGTTGGTTCCTCTGACTGGTCCTCCAGATGCATCTTCTCCTTCAACCCGCTCAGGAGTACCGTCCACAAACGGACCACCAGACACCTGTTGGAGGACGTCATGCGCGCTCGGGCACGTCTCGGAACGACAGTCATCGCAGTCATCCTGATCGCCGCCGCCAATGCGACCGCCGCGCCAGCATCCGCGCCTGGTGGCGACGTCCGACTCAGCAACGACACAGGCGGGGGCTACACGAGTACGTACACGATGGCGACCGGCCAGCCCTACACCGACGCCACGCTGTCCGAGTGCTCGCGCTCTCGAGGCCGGCAGAACGAACCCTCGGTGGCTATCGACCCCCGTAACCAGCAGGTCTTGGTCGGCAGCTCGAACGACTACTGCGGCGTGTACAACGATGGTGTCGACGGCGACGGTGCTCCGATCCCGTCGGGGCCGATCTGGTTGGGCTACTACCGCTCCACCAACGGTGGCGCGTCGTTCAGCAGCTCCTTGGTACCCGGCTACCCGGGCGACACCAGCCCCTATGGCGCACGAGCGCACATCCGCACCGCCGGCGCCGGTGACCCTGTGCTGGCCTGGGACAACCACGGTCGCCTCTTCGCTGGCTCCGAGAGCTCAGACGACCCCGCAGGGTCGAAGAAGACCTTCGGTGACGTCTGGGTGGCCACCTTCCAGAACCCGCTTGGTCCGTCGAGTACTGACACCCTGCGCGACGGCACCGAGTTCGTGGGATCCGAGATCGTGGCCCGGGGCTCGTCCGCGCCGAACCTGAGGGGCAAGTTCAACGACAAGACCGCGATCGAGGTCGACCGCACCGGCGGCTCGTGTGACGGCAACGTGTACTTCGCCTGGTCGCGCTTCAACAACAACAGCAGCAACATCTACCTGTCCCGCTCGACCGACCACGGGCAGACCTGGTCAGCGCCCAGCCTGCTCACCACCAGCGTCAACGACGTCCAGGCCCCCGAAGTCACCGTCACCGGCAACGGTCACGTCTATGTCACCTGGGTGGCCACCCTGGGCAACAAGAAGACAGAGACGGATGCCGTGCAGTACGCCAAGAGCACGACGTGCGGCGCCACCTTCGCCCCGGCCGAGACGGTGGTGACGTTCGAGGGCTATGCGCACCGGGACAGCGGCTTCCGCGACTGCGGTGACGCCGCCAGCGCCTGCCCCTCCGGCTACACGTTCTTCCGCGCCGACACCACGCCCCGCTCGGCCACCGACCAGAACGACCGCTCGGGCGAGAACGTCCACATCGTCTACGACGCGGCATACGGTCCGGAGGTCCCGACAGGGACTTCGTACGGCATGGTCGCCGACGGCGTGGGGACGCTCTCGGTTGCGTACTACGTCGTGCTGAACGGCGCGACGGGCACCCACACCGCTCCGGTCCTGGTCGACACCCCGACCAAGCAGCACCAGCTCTTCCCGGACGTCGCCGTGAACGCCGGAACCGCCCACGTCATCTGGTGGGACAGCCGCAAGGACTCCAGCTGCGCGACCGCGGCGGAGTGCGCCCGCCAGCCCATCGGCAACACAGCGGACAAGCGGGTCGTCCAGGACGCGCTGGACGTCTACGCGAAGGCCTTCTCCCTGACGGCCGGCCCGGGCGCCGCCTCGGCAGTCCGGGTGACTGACACGTCGAGCAACCCGAACTTCGAGCAGTTCGGCGGAAGGACCGTGCCGTTCGCAGGCGACTACCTGTGGGTGGACAGCGTGGGATCCACGACCTTCACGACCTGGACCGACTGGCGTGACACCGTGTCCGGGTCCGACGCCCGCGAGACCCCCGTCGCCGGAACCCCCGAGCCGGGGGAGGGAGCCGACGTCCTGCAGTGCCGCGCCACCCCGACATCGGGCGATACCTGTCCACGGGACGGCGGCCTGGACCAGAACATCTACGGCGACCTCGCCCCCTAGGGCGACCTCGCCGCGAGACCGACACCGGCGCAATATCGGCGAAGCCTCCACTGGATCGGGCCGGTCGGTCGTCGCAACTCAATCTGTTCTTCGCACCGGCGCGCCCCCTGAGGATGCTTGCACCGGGTCAGAGCCCGCCGCTACCGGCGGTCGCGCGCGGCCCAGCCACGGTGTCCTCCCGTCCCGCGAGCGCCGCACGGGCACGGCGGGGCCCGGGATCGCGAGTGAGGTCCAGCGACAGTCGGGCGAGCCGGGCCGACGCGTCCGGCGCAAGGGCGAGGAGGTGCTCGGCAGCGGTCCGCAGCTGCGCGGGCGTGGCCGCGTTGGGGTCGAGCGCCTCCCCGAGGCCAGCCGCCTCGATCGCGGCCGCCCCGGCGAACTGATCAGTCGACAGGGGCAGGAGAAGCAGCGGCACCCCCGCTGCCATCGCCTCGGTGACGCTGTTGTTGCCACCGTGGGAGATCGCCAACACGGCCTGCCCCAGGATCGTGACCTGGGGAAGCTCGGCGCGGACCAGCCACGACGCGGGGATCGGACCGAGCTCGTCACGAGACGTGGAGCCGGCTGCGAGCGCGACCCGCACGTCGAGGCTGCGCAGCGCCTCCGCGACGCGAGCCAGCACGTCCGACCGCACGGAGAGGAAGCTGCCGAGGCTCACGTAGACGACGGGTGCGCCATCGCGGGCCAGCCAGGCCTCCACCTCCTCATCGGGCTCCTCGGAGCGCACCGAGGATCCGAGGAAGGCGTGCCGGGGCAGGAGCGCGGTTCGATCGGGCGCGTGCAGCTCTTCGGGGTAGTTGAGCAGGAGGACATCGCCGGTCTCGGCGAAGGCGTCGTTGCTGGCGACCGCACCTGGGTCGAGGGTGGCGAGCACGGCATTCCACTGCTCGGTGAACGCATCGCGCACCCCCTCACACTGGCGGCGGAGGGCGCCGAGGGCACCCGGGTCGGGCTGCAGCCGCGTCGGCCAGGCCGGCGGATAGCCGTAGACCTCGTCACCCACCGTCAGGGCGGAGGGGTGCCCGAGGACGACGTCGGCATACGGCACTCGCGCGCTCGTGAGGCCCAACCGGGCGCTGAACGCGAGGTGGTCCACGATGATCTGGTCGGGGCGGACCCGGTCCACGAGGTCCTGCACCTCACGCGCGACCCGCAACGGCTCCCACAGCAGGTCGTCGCCGCGGGCGGCCGCTTGGAACGCGAGGGTCGGCACAGCACCGAGACGAGTCGCCTCGAAGAACCCCCGCAGCGCCTCGTCCTCGCCGCGCGGCTGGTCCTCGGCGCGGATGACTCCCGGGTTGGACCCGCGCCCCAGGGAGAGGTCCTCGCGCTCGAAGCCGAACCTGCGCACGATCGCGTCAGTCGCCGGACCCGTGGCGACGACGACCCGTTCGCCCGCCTCGGCCCACGCGGTGCCGAGCGTCGCGAGTGGAAGCAGGTGTGAGGCGTAGTCAGGACTGATGACGAGCAGCGTCACGGGTGACCTCCGAGTAGACCGCGGCGAGGGACGAAGCCATCGTGGCGATGCTGAACTCATCCTGCACCACGTCCTTGGCGTGCTGGGCGCGGGCAGCGGCCCCCGGGGCAGCCGCCAGGCCCAGCGCCGACACGACTGCACCCGCGAGGACGTCGGTCGAGGTGGTGTCGACCAGCAGGCCCGTCACTCCGTGCTCGACGTAGGTGGCGGGTCCACCCCCTCCCGGGGCGACCACGACGAGCCCCGACGCCATCGCCTCGAGGATGGCGATGCCGAACTCCTCCTTGAGGCTGGCAGACACGTACACCCCACCCGGCGCGCTGAAGCCGGCCCGGCCGAGGCGGACGGCTGCCAACCAGGTGGCGACCACACCGTTCGGGCGGTGGCCCGCCAACAGCAGACCGCGCTCGGCGGCCTCTGAGCGGGGAACCGACGCATGGATGCGGGCAAGCTGCCCGGCCTCGTCGTCGGAAGGGTCGCCGAGGTCGCCCCCGACGACGAGCAGGTTGCACCGCTCGGCGCACCGCGGGTCGGACGCCCACGCCTCGACGAGCGTCGCCATGCCCTTCACCCGGTGCAGCCGCCCGACGGTGATCGCGAGCGGGAGCGTGCGGCGCTCGGGAGGAAGGGTCGAGAGCAGGGCGTCGAGCTCGGCCAGCGCATCTCGAGTCGCAGCGGAGACGTCGACTCCATCGGCGGCCTCGGCCACCTCACGGGCGGCGCGCTCGAGGGGGGCGAGGTCGATGCCCTCGGGCACGACGACAGGACGGTCGCCGGCCTCCGGGTCGAGGTGCAGGAGGTCGCGCAGGTCGCGCTCCAGCTGCGGTCGGGGGAAGACGACAAGGCCCGCGGCGGCGGCGGCGAGGTCGCGCAGCAGCAGCACCCGGAAGACAAGGTGCTCGGCGTGGTCCGCCGAGCCGAACGTGGCGCGGGTGAGCAGGCCCGATGCCTCACGTGCGGCGATGAGCGCGTGCGGGTCAGGCGCGAGGGTCAGCACCATGGGGATCCCCAGCTCGCGCGCCACGTCGGCTGCGGCCCACGACCCGACATCAGCCATCCGCAGGTGGAGCACGTCGACGGGAGCAGCTGCGCGCAGAGCGCGACGCAGCCCCTGCCGCACGGTCACGCGAAGCGGCCAGGTCTCCGCGGCGGGCCGAACGGGCCCGGGTAAGGGGATGCCGAGGTAGTGGTGGCCGGGGGCCAACCAGTCCTCGGGCAACCGACCGCCGTCGTCGTGCCGACGCGAGAGGGTCAGCACCCGGGCGATCCGGGGGTCGTCGACCAGCGAGTCGCCGAGTTGGACGAGCAGGGTCGCGATCCCACCCGTGTCGCCCTTGCCCGCGTGCATGAGGCTTCCGTCGATGTCGGCGTGCAGGAAGAGCTGGGCGACCGTGAGGCCGGACGGGTCGGGATCGAGGTCGTGGTCGGGGTCGTGGTCGGGGTCGTGGTCGGGGTCGTGGTCGGGGTCGTGGTCGGGGTCGTGGTCGGCGGGACGCGCTCGAGGAAGGTCAGCCACGTCATCGTCGTCGGGAGCGAGGAGCCCCCAGGCCTCGAGCGTGGCCTCGGCCAGCATGCCGAGGAAGCCGCCCTCCTCCATCGTCACCCGCAGGGTGCCGATGACATCCGGCAGCACGGGGCACGAGCGCAGGGCCCACACGGCGTGCTCCCGGAGGAACGGCACGGGAGAAGTCAGCAGCGGCACCACGAGCGCGGCGGCGACGGCCACTCCCCCGGCTGCCGCAGCGTGCACGGCGACAATCGCCGTCAGCTGGTCGGTGTCGTCGTCGATGGCGTCGCGCAGCGCGCGCATTGCGGCATCGCCGTCGACGCGCACGGTTTCCGCGAGCGGGTCGATGAGGTCGACCGCCTCGAGGAAGGACGAGGCGGACCGGACCGCATCGAGCCTGCCCAGGGTCGGCGCCGGAAGGGTGGAGGTCACGCACGCATGGTAAGTCGAAACCTTGGACAAACCCTAGACGTCAGGCCAGCGCACCTGCCGTCGAGGCGACGCGGCCCCGGGTCTCAGGCACGCGGCATACGGACAAAGGGGTGGAAAGTCACTGGTAGGGGTCGGTGATGTCACGCAGGTCGGTGAGGGCGTCGCGAAGCTGCTCCATGCGCTTGGCGCCGAGGTGCGCGCGCCACTCCTCCTCGATGCGCTGCTCCTCCGCGCGTGCGTGGGGGATCGCCTGCTTGGCGCGAGCGGTCATGCGCACCAGACGCGCCCGGCCGTCGGTGGGGTCGGGGACGCGCTCGACGTAGCCGGCGTGCTCGAGCTTGTCGACGAGGGCGGTGGCTGTCTGCTTGGCGATCTGGGCACGCTCGGCGAGCACGCTCAACCGGGTGCCCTCGGGGTCTATGCCCATCATCAGCCGGCTCTGCGCGATGGTCACGTCGTCGAAGCCGCGCTCCTGGAGCGCCTCGAAGATGCGGTTGGCAGCCGATCGCGACGCGATGAACATCAGCAGGCTGGCCGGCAACTCGCGCTCCATGTGGCCCCTTCACAAAGTCCTATCATCGAACTATAGTAGTTCGCTGATAGGACTAGTTTAGCCATGGAGGTGTCATGGGCGCTACGAGCGACACGGTGGTCGACTTCTGGTTCGACCCGGTGTGCCCCTACTCGTGGACGGCTTCCCGGTGGCTGCGGGAGGTGGGCCAGCGAAGGCCCCTGACGGTGCGCCACCACGTCATGAGCCTCTACCTCCTGAACCAGGACCGCACCGACGTCCCGCCGGACTACCGCCGCAACGTCGAGGCGAGCCGTGGGCCCGCCAAGGTGGCGACAGCCGTGGCGACCCGGTGCGGGTTGAGCGCCCTCGCCGACTTCTACACCGCGTTCGGGGAGCGGGTCTTCGATGTATGGCGCCGACCCACCGCCGAGGAGTACCACGAGGTGATCGGTGCGGCCCTCGCGGAGGTGGGGCTGCCCGGCGAGCTGGAGGACGCGATGGAGTCAGGGAGGTACGACGACGCCATGCGGGTCAGCCACGACGCCGGGGTCGGCCTCGTGGGTGCGGAGGTCGGGACGCCGATCACCTCCATCGACGGCGTCGCGTTCTTCGGCCCGGTCCTCAACGCGATCCCTCGCGGAGCGAACGCGGACCAGGTGTTCGAAGGTGCGCGGCTGCTCGCGGGCTACCCGCAGTTCTTCGAGCTCAAGCGCACCCGCCTCCAGCCCCCGGTCTTCACCTGACCGAACCGGTGTCCAGCAAAGGAGGACGTGATGGCAACCCTGTCGGCCACCGACACTGACGCCCTGTGGGCCGGGATCGACGACCAGCGAGCCAGGACCGCTGCCCTGCTCGAAGGCCTCACGCCCGAGCAGTGGGAGCACCCGTCGCTCTGTGAGGGCTGGACGGTGCGACACGTCGCCGCACACCTGACCATGCAGCAGCAACGGGTGCGCGATGCGTTGGGCTTCCTCGCCCGTCATCCCCGGATGCTGCGCAGGCTGGCCTTGAACGACTTCATCCACGACGCGGCAGTCGTGCACGCAGAGACGTTGACCAACGGGCAGATCGTTGCCGGCATCCGCAGCGGCATGGGATCGCGCCGACACAACGTGGGACTCACACCCCTGGAGACGCTGACCGACATCCTCGTGCACAGCCAGGACATCGCGATCCCGCTGGGCGCTGACCTGCCGATGCTGCCTTCGCTCAGCGCCCTCACCGCGACCCGTCGGTGGGAGACGCGTGACACCTGGCTCGCCAGCGTCAACCGCCGACTGCCTTGGGCCAGCTGCCGACTCAGCGCCACCGACACCGACTGGACCCGCGGCGAAGGAGCCGAGATCACTGGTCCGATCGGGGCCCTGCTGCTCCTCGTCACCGGACGGACGGCGGCCCTCGACCAGCTCACCGGCGAGGGGGCAGACGCGCTGCGCCTCAGCGAGGCCAAGACCTCCTGATCCTCGCGACCATCCCTGGACGGGTGCGCCACGCAGACGGGGCGCGACGGCGTCGATCTCGCTGGATACTGAGGGATCCGCCACCGTGGCGGGCCGGCGGGAGGCGAGCATGTCCGAGACCGAATGCCAGGTGCTGGTGGTCGGTGCAGGTCCGGCCGGGGTCGTGGCTGCGATGTTGTTGGGCGACTTCGGCGTCGACACCATCCTCATCGACCGACGCACGACGGTCTCCGACCTCCCCCGGGCCCGCGGGATCCACGCGCGCGCCACCGAAGTGCTCCGGCAGCTGGGCATCGAGCCCGACATGGTCGCGGCGGCTCTTCCCACTGATCCGCGCATGGAGGTGCGCACCACGCTGGCCCAGCCGGCCCTGGCCTCGGCGCCTACGGGTGGGGAGACGTTCGCGGAGGTCAGTCCCTGCGAGGGCATCGCCATCGCGCAGGACGCCTTCGAGGGCGTGCTCCGAGCGCACCTGCCGGCCCGCACGACGGTCTCGGTGCGGTGGGGACACAGGCTCACCGGTCTCTCGAGCAGCTCCGAGGGTGTCCTCGCGACCATGGTCGACGAGTCCGGCGAGACGCGAAGCGTGCGCGCGGCATACGTCATCGGGGCTGACGGTTGGCGCAGCGACGTGCGCCGGTTCGCGGGAATTCCTTTCGTGGGCGAGGAGCTCGGCACCCAACGCAGCGTCCGGTTCCGGGCAGACCTGACGCCCTGGCTCGGGTCGCCGCCCCCGACGTTCGTACGCATGCAGACCGCCGACGCCGTCATGCTGCCGACGCACCCAGACCACCGCTGGGTCAGCTTCCACATCGCAGACCCCGGCCCCGAGGACCCCGCCGAGCTCGTGGCCGCGCTGCTCGGCGTCGACGTCGAGGCCCAGGTGCTCGGAGACGTCCGCTGGGAGGCAGGGGTGCAGTGCGCCGAGACCTTCCGGCAGGGGCGGGTCCTGCTCGCCGGCGATGCCGCTCACCGGGTCACCCCCATCGGCGCGACCGGCATCACGTCCGCGATGGCTGACGCGCACAACCTCGCGTGGAAGCTCGCCGGCATACTCCACGGCTGGGCCCCAGACGCAATCCTTGACACGTATGCCGCGGAGCGCCGCGACGTCGCGCAGACTGCGTGCGCGGCGAACCGGGTGCAGTGGGAGGCCGCCCGCAAGGACGAGCAGGCCGGCATCGACCTGAGGATGCTCGACATGGGTTACCGCTACGCCTCGGCGATCGTGACTCCAGACGAGCGGTACGGGCCGGACACCTCGACGACGTACGCCCCATCAGCGGCGCCGGGGGCGCGGGCACCCCATGCCTGGCTCGACCGCAGTGAGCGGTTGTCCACGATCGACCTCTTCGGGCGCGAGTTCGTCCTGCTGGTGGCCGCATCCGACGGTCCGGTGGCCCACGAGCTGCCGAACCACACGAACGTGCCCGTCGCCGTGCACGCCCTCGAGGACCGGGGTGGCCTCGCGGCATACCAGCTCGACCGCGGAGGGGCGGTGCTGGTGCGGCCCGACGGCCATGTCGCGTGGCGCAGCGAACCGGGAGCGGAGCTGACCATCGAGGGACTGACCCGAGCCGTCCTGAGGTCGACTGCCCGAGTGTGACCCCACCGGGCTGGTGCGAGCGGCGAGCACGCGGGTCGCACGACCCCACGTTCGTGCAGGTCACAGGCCTGCACTCGACGCATTTCGGGCTAGTCTCGAGACGACGCCAAACCGCCGGACACCCATGAGGAGAGACCCCTGACCACCGACCTCGACCCGGAGACCCGCAACGCCGACGCACGGCACCGGAAGACGCGGCTCTTGCTCGGCGGCGCCGCACTGGCCGCCGTCGCCGTCCCGTTCGTCCTGCTCCTCGTCCTGGTCGAGGACAAGTGGGAACCACTCGCGGAGGCCGACCAGGGCGCCCGCGACAGTCTGCACCAGTACGCCGTCACCCACGCCGGCTTCGTCACGGTGATGCGGTTCTTCAGCGACTCAGGGTCCAGCCTCGCCTGGCAGATCGCCCTGGGCCTGGTGACCGTGTGGCTGCTCTGGAGACGGCTGTGGCGACTCGCTGCCTTCGTCGCCGTGACCGGCACCGGGTCGTCCTTCCTCAACACCGCGGTGAAGGCTGCGGTGAACCGTCCACGCCCCCTGGTCAACCACCCGCTGGTCCACCTCCCGGGCGCCAGCTTCCCGAGCGGTCACGCCCAGGCCGCAGCCACCGGCTACGGGGTCCTGTTGCTCGTGTTCCTACCGGTGATGGCGCCGCGGTGGCGCAAGGTGGCCATCGGTGTCGCGGCCTTCATGGTGGTGGCGATCTGCTTCTCCCGAGTCGCGCTCGCGGCGCACTTCGTGTCTGACGTGGTGGCCGGGGTGATCCTCGGCGCGGCCTGGACCGCTGCGATGACCGCTCTCTTCAGTGCTTGGCGGGTGCAGCGCGGGCAGCCCAAGGTGCAACCCACCCAGGGGCTGGCCCCCGAGCAGTCGGCGCGGCTCGACCCGACCAAGCGCCCCACCAAACCCAGCCCACGAGAGCGGGACTAGCCACCGCACCAGGCTCACCCGGCATACCGCTGGCACGAGCCGGTGGGCGACCGGCACCGGGCGCGGACCCTTCACCCTGTCGGTCCACCACGTCGTCCGACGCGCGCGCACCCACGAAGGTCAGAACTGACCGCGCAGTCGCTGTAGCGGCGGGCGGCCGTCCGGGTCGTAGAGCGTCCGGTACAACGGCGTCGCCCAGAGGCGGGTCCAGCGGGACAGCGGTGGCTCCTCCAGGGGGCGGAGGCGCCCCGGCGGGCGGGCGCCGACCCGGCCGCCGTCGTGCCACTGCTGGAGACGCCGCGCCGAGTCGGCAAAGGCGTCGAACACCGCGCTCGGCTCGAGCTCCCGGTCGTCGACGCTGTCGAGGTGCTCCCGGGCAAGCGTCGTGCGCAAGGCTCGGGCGTAGTCGATGTCGCAGACCGCAGCCGACACCTCTGAGTCGTGGGTCCACGACCGCCGGTTGAAGTTGTCCGAGCCGACCGTCGCCCAGGTGTCGTCGATGACGCACACCTTCGCGTGCACGTAGACCGGCACCCCGGCGTGGTTCTCCAAGCCGTAGAAGGCGACCCGGTCTCCCCCGGCCTGCCTCAGGATGTCCACGGCATGCTCGCGGCCGATGAGGTTGGGCGGCTGGCTGATCCGGCCATCCTGGTCCGGGTGGTGGGGAAGCACGGCGATCAGCCGCAGCTCGTCGCTGTCGCGCAGCGCCTTCGCGAAGGTCTCTGCGACGTGCTTCGACCACAGGTACTGGTCCTCGAGGTAGATCAACCGCCGAGCCTGCTTGATCGCCTTCGTGTACCCGCGCGCCACGCTGCGTTCGCCGTCCGGGGCGAAGTCATAGCCCGGTCGCCGCTTGGGATAGGTGCGCAGGACCTGCAGCGGGAGCGTGCCGGTCGGCTCGGGATCCGGCAGCTGCGGGGGCAGCGCTCGGGGCCGCTGCGGTTGGTCCTTGCGAAGCCGGTCACCGAGCAGGCGAAGAGGACTGCGGCTGAGTCGCTGCGGGTCGTTCCACCGCTCGCGGAACACCGTCTCGACGTCGCCGACGGCGGGTCCGCTCACCATCAGCTGGATGTCGTGCCACGGGGGCCGCTTGCCGTAGACCGCCGCCATCGGTTGACGCTGGGGGTCGCCGCCGTGGTCGCTGTCGTCGCGACGGCTGTGACACAGGTCGATCCCGCCCACGAAGGCCACGTCGTCCTCGGGCCGTCCGGGATGCCGGAGCACCACGAACTTCTGGTGGTGGGAGCCGCCGGGGCGCACCCGCATGTCCAGCTCGCACTGCCCACCGGCAGCGTTGATGTCCTCGCCCAGGTGTCGGTTCTCAGCGGCGGAGAACTGCAGCCGGTCCAGGTGGGAGCGCCAGACCAGCCCCCGGACGTCCACGCCGCGCTCGGCCGCCCCGGAGAGCAACCGGGAGATCTCGCTGCCCGGCTCCCCGAGGAGTCGTTCGTCGGGGTCGCCGCGCCAGTCGACGAAGAGGAGAAGGTCACCGCCACGCATGGCCGAGACGCGACCGTGCAGCTCGGCGTAGTAGGCGGCTCCGTGCACGAGGGGGACCACGTGGTTGCCCTCGGTCCACGCCTTCCCGTCGGGGTGGCGGCGGTCGAGGGAGGTGTGGCTGTTGCCTCGCTCCGAAGCATCGAGGAACCACTGCGGCGTCGTCACCCGCCATGCATAGCGGGGTTCCCCGCCCAGGAGAAGGGCCATCCGTCATGCGTTGGGGGTGACCGCACGGGCCGCTTCCCCGCAACCTGGGCGCCCTCTGGGGCGCTCAGGTTGCGGGAGCAGGAGGGGGACGAGGAGGCGGGGGACGAGGAGGCGGGGGACGAGGAGAAGGGGGAGGGGCTAGTGGTTCTCGGCCATGCTCCACATGGTCCAGAGCTCGGTGCGCATCCGCCGCGGCTGCTGGAGCGTGTAGACGACGGCCTCCGCGATGTCGCTCGGTTCCATGAACTCGCCCTCCGACGGGTCCCGATCCCCGAAGCGCCCGTCGGCGGCGGCGAACGCCGTGTTCACCCCGGCCGGCGCGAGGACCGTCGTGCGGATGCCCTCGGAGCGGAGCTCACGGTCGAGGGCGTAACCCAGGTTGATCTGCGCGCCCTTCGTCGCGGCATACACAGCCTCCTTGCCGCCACCGATCAGGAGTCCGGCCACCGACCCGATGATGACGATGTCGCCTCCGTCGCCCTGCGCACGGAACTGTCGGACGGCCGCGCGCGCGAGCCACACCGAGCCCTTGACGTTCACGTCGACCATGAGGGCCACCTCGTCGGCGGAGTAGTCGAGCAGCCCTCCGTAGAAGCCGATGGCGGCGTTGGCCACCACGGAGTCCACGCGGCCGAAGGCCTCGACGCCGGCGGCGACGAGGGCGGCTGACGTGGCTTCGTCGCGGACGTCACCGTGGGCCACCGCCAGGCGGTCGCCGCCCCACTCCTCCTGCAGGGGTGCGAGCGACTCGGGGCGCAGATCTCCGGCGACGACGCGACCGCCGTTGGCCAGGACGAGCCGGGCGATCTGGCCGCCGATCCCCCCTCCGGCACCCGTGACCACGACGACGGTGTCCTGCAGGCTGCGCTGTCTGCTCATGCCACGAACGCTAGGAGGCGCTGCTGATGCGCAACAAGCGCGGTCAGCCCATGTTCTTGATACTTTCCTGTTGGTCCTGAAGGGAGGCGAACATGTCGTTCAGACCCGAGTCCAGTCGCTCCCAGCCGACCAGGTCGGGTAGCCGGCTCGCGAGTGAAGGCGCCTTCTCGCCGGCCACCCTCGACCCCACCATGCGGCGAGAGGTCATCCCGCCGCACCCCCACGCGTCGGTGCGGGTGCTGACCCACGACTTCCCCAGCGAGATCTGTGGGTGGGGGTCCCACCCCGAGTACGAGATCCACCTGATCACCAAGACCCGTGGCAGCTTCATCGCGGGCGACCACATCGGCACCTTCGGGCCCGGCCACGTGAGCCTCATGGGCCCGAACCTTCCGCACGACTGGATCAGTGACCTGGCCGAGGGTGAGGTGGCAGTCGACCGGGACGCCGTCATCCACTTCAGCGACGAGTGGATCCGCGGCGCCATGCAGTACCTTCCCGAGCTCACCGCCGTGGACGCCGTGCTGCAGCGATCGACTCGTGGCCTGGTCTTCTCCGGCGCGACTGCCTGGCGGGCGGCCGACACGATCCTGGCGTGCGTCCAGAGCGAGGGGATGGACCAGCTCGCCCACCTCTTCAGGCTGCTGGCGTTGTTCGCGAACGCCCCACGCGAGGACTACGAGGTCGTCGCCAGCGAATGGCTCGGGCACCCCCCGGACGCGACGGCGCGGGAAGCCGGGGAGGCTGGTCTGGCCTACATCTTCGACAACCTCGACGGCGTGGTGCGTCTGTCGACGGCGGCGCAGCACGCGTTCATGTCGGAGCAGACCTTCGCCAAGTACTTCAAGACAGCGACCGGGATGACGTTCTCCAGCATGGTCAAGAAGCTGCGCATCGCCTACGCCCGCCGCCTCCTCGACACGACCGATGAGTCCATCGGCCAGGTCGCGAGCCAGAGTGGCTACAGCAACCTGGCGAATTTCAACCGCCAGTTCCTCGCCGAGGTCGGCATGACGCCCACCGCCTACCGTCGCCTGGAGCTGTCGCAGAAGCCGCCTCACCAGGTCTTCAGCCTCAACACCCGGGCCCAGTCGGACTGACGCTGGCGCAGGGAGGGCGTGCGCGCGAGGCACCTCGGCAACGCGGCATACCCAGCGTGTGGGCGCCGGTTTGCGGACTCTCGTGCCGTCGCTAGCGTGAGGGCCGCACCCATCCCCCATGGTGAAGGACGGCTCCCGTGGCCTCACGACTCACGGTCCCAGGCAACCCGGTGGCGCACACCGACTCGGTCGTGCAGGGCAAGCACTGGCGCATCACCGTCCTCACCCCGGGACTGGTGCGGCTGGAGTGGTCGGACGAGGGCGCCTTCGAGGACCGCGCCAGCACGTTCGCGGTCAACCGCGACCTCCCGGCAGCCGAGTTCGAGGTGCAGCGCGACGGCGAACGCGTCGAGCTCACCACCGCCTGCCTCCACCTGTCCTACGACGGTATGCCGTTCAGCCCCAGTGGCTTGGTCGTCACGGTCATCTCTGCGACACCCGGCGAGCACACCGTCGAGTGGCGGTTCGGCGAACCGGCCGAGGGACTCGGCGGCACGGCCCGCACCCTCGACGACATCGACGGCGCGGTCCCCCTCGGGCCGGGAGTGGTGTCGCGCAACGGGATCGCCGTCATCGACGACTCCGACTCGTTCCTCATCGAAGACGGCGCTGCAGCCCCGCGGAAGAAGGGGACCACTGACCTCTACGTCTTCGCGCGCGGCCAGGACTACCGGGCCGCGATCGCGGACCTCTACGCCGTCTCCGGGCCCGTGCCGTTGCTCCCCCGCTGGGCGCTCGGCAACTGGTGGAGCCGCTACCACCCCTACTCCGCCGACGAGTACCTCGAGCTGCTCGACACCTTCGAGGCCGAGGAGGTGCCGTTGTCGGTCGCGGTGATCGACATGGACTGGCACTGGGTCGACATCGACCCCCGGTTCGGCAAGGGCTGGACCGGCTACTCCTGGAACCGTGACCTCTTCCCCGACCCGGCCGTCTTCCTCGCCGAGCTGCACCGCCGCGGCCTCGCGGTGACCCTCAACGTCCACCCCGCCGACGGCGTGCGCGCCTTCGAGGACGCCTACCCGCAGGTCGCCGAGGACATGGGCGTCGACCCGGCCACCGAGCGCCCGATCCCGTTCGACCCCACCGACGCCCGCTTCATGGAGTCCTACTTCACGCGGCTCCACCACCCGCTCGAGGACGAGGGCGTCGACTTCTGGTGGCTCGACTGGCAGCAGGGGTCGTTCAGCCGCACACCCGGCGTGGACCCGTTGTGGCTGTTGAACATCGAGCACTTCAACGACTCGGCTCGCCGTGGTCAGCTGCCGCTGACCTTCTCCCGGTATGCCGGTCCGGGCAGCCACCGCTACCCAATCGGCTTCTCCGGCGACACCCACATCACCTGGGACTCGCTCGACTTCCAGCCCTACTTCACCGCGAGCGCCTCGAACATCGGCTACGGCTGGTGGAGCCACGACATCGGCGGCCACTGGTACGGCAGCCGCGACGACGACCTCACGGTGCGGTGGGTGCAGCTCGGAGTCTTCTCGCCGATCATGCGGCTGCACTCGTCGCTGCACCCCTTCATCCGCAAGGAGCCGTGGAACTTCCCCGCCGAGCCCCGCGCCACCATCGATGCCTTCCTGCGGCTTCGGCACCGGCTCGTGCCCTACCTCCACACCATGAACGCCAGGGCCGCTCGCGATGGGGCACCACTCGTCGAGCCGATGTACTGGGCGGACCCGGACGCCACTGAGTCCTACGAGGTGCCGAACCAGTTCCGCTTCGGCACCGAGCTCGTCGTGGCCCCCATCACGAGCCCCCAGCAGCGGACCATCGGCCTGGGCAGCGCCCAGGCGTGGCTTCCTGACGGCGAGTGGACCGATCTCTTCACCGGGACGCGCTACCGCGGCGGCCGACAGGTGCGGCTGCACCGGCCGATGGAGACCCTGCCGGTGCTCCTGCGGGCCGGTGGCCTGCTGCCACTGGCAGGCGGGGAGGATGACAGCGTCGGCACCGAGCTGCCTTCGCGGCTGGAGCTGGTGCTGGCTCCCGGTGCGGACGGCCGGTTCGACCTCGTCGAGGACGACGGGAGCATCGACGCGCGAACCGCCTCCACCACGATCACGTGGGACGACGCCACGAGGACGCTCGCGGTTGCGCCAGCGACGGGCGCCACCGACGTGCTGCCCACCTCCCGCCACTGGACGGTGTTGGTGCTCGGCGCGGAAGCCGTTGCGTCAGAGGGTGATTCGGGAGCAGGAGCGGAGTCACCAGGCGACTTCCGGGACACCGCCGTGGGCACCCGGATCATTCTCGGCGACGTCCCCACCGACACCGGCATCAGCCTCACGCTCGGCGACCTCCGGCCGTTCGGCTGGGACCGGACCATCGAACAGCTGCGAGAGGCGCTCGACCGGGCGCGGATCGACCACAACCTCAAGCGCACGGCATACGACCTCGTCGTGGCCGCCGACGGACCCACTGACGCGGCCGCGCGCCTGCGCGGTCTCGAGCTCGACCGTGWGGTCGAGGCGGCCCTGCTGGAGCTCGCGCTGGCCCGCTACTGAGCCGCCGCAGTGGCCACGCGCGTCGGGGTCACTGCCTAGGGTGGGCGGCATGGAGCTGGAGTTCAGCGGGGAGATCTGGCACTGGAAGGGGCCGTCGCCGTTCCACTTCGTCACCGTGCCCGAAGACCTCTGCGACGCCCTCGACGCCACGGCCGGGTTGGTGAGCTACGGCTGGGGCATGATCCCGGTCCGGGTCACGATCGGCGACACCGACTGGAAGACGTCGCTGTGGCCCAAGGACGGGCGCTACCTCGTGCCGCTCAAGGATGCGGTGCGACGAGCGGAGGGACTCGAGATCGGCGCGACCACGACGATCCGCCTCTTCGTCGACGCCTGAGGTCAGCTGGGACGCTGGCGAGCCGCAGCGACCTGCGCGACCCTGGCGGCGCGCTGGCGCTCGAGCCGGCGGTGCGGGTCCTCGGCGTCACCGAGCTGCGCGGGCCCATACAGGTGCATCCCGAGCCACTTGATCCGGTAGCCGATGCGGTACCCCAGCGACAGTCCTTCGCGGTCAGCCTTGCGACTCATCCTGATTCCCGTTCCTTCATGCGCAGCTTGCTGCGACGTATTTACTTCGTGCCCTAACCATCGGTGCACTAACGATAGACCCGACCGGGGTAAACTCGAAATCGTGACCACGACGAAGAGCCAGAGCCGCCGGCCGAGCAGCCCAGAGCCCGACCTGCTCCAGCTCGACCGCCAGGTCTGCTTCGCGCTGGCAGTGGCCTCGCGCAACGTGATCGCCCTCTACCGGCCGCTGCTCGAGCCGATGGGCCTGACCCACCCGCAGTACCTCGTCATGCTCGCCCTGTGGGAGGACTCCCCGCTGCGCGTCACTGAGCTCGCCGCGCGACTCAGCCTGGAGTCGGCGACGCTCTCGCCCCTGCTCAAGCGCCTGGAGGCCAGCGGGATGGTCACCCGCGGGCGCGATCCGCTGGACGACCGGGCGCTCGCCGTCTCGCTGACCCGCAAGGGCGCCGCCGCCCGCAAGCGCGCGGAACGCATCCCGCCGGCGATCATCGACCGGCTGGGCATGGAGCTGACCGAGCTCGAGGCCATGCGCGACGGCCTGACTCGACTCATCGAGGCGGCCGCACCACTGCCCGACTGACCCGGGTTGCCGTTTGCGCGGCGACGGCGGGGGTATGGGGTGGACGCCGGCCCGGGAGGCTGGGTCCGGGGGGACACGGACTTCCCGGGCCGCGCCAGACTGGGCGGCCAACTCGGGTGAACGGCCATGAACGCTGTGAAACAGGGTCGAAAAGCCCCCATGAGGCCCCGAGGAGGGCTACCTTCGGCCCCACCCCCAGTCACACCCGTCCCACGGTCCCCAGCAGGGGACAGTCCAGCAAGGGCTCGCCATGACCTCACGCGCACGTTCCCTCGTGGCCGCCACCGCCGCCGCGGCCGCCCTCGCGGTCACGGCCCTGGTGGCGCCGACTGCCGCCAGCGCACGCCCTCTGGACCCCTACGTGAAGAGCTCCGCCGACACCCGGCTCGCCAGCGCTCTCACCGCTCGGGCGACGACGGCGAGGTTCGGCACCCTGTTCTCCGGGGCCGTCATGGACGCCCGGTCGGGCACCTTGCTGTGGAGCAAGAACGGCAGCACCGCACTCATGCCGGCCTCGACGCTCAAGTTCGTCGCGGCGACCAACGCCCTGCGACTCTACGGACCCACCCACCGGTTCACGACCGTGGTGCGACGCGGTGGAGCAGCCGACCAGGTGGTGCTCATCGGCTCGGGCGACCCAGCACTCTCCTCCACCCAGGTCACCTCGCTGGCCCATCAGACAGCCTCGGCGATGAAGTACGCCGGCCAGCTGCGCGTGCGGGTGTATGCCGACGACCACCTCTTCGCCGCCCCCAGCCTCGCGACGGGCTGGCCCTCGAGCTACATCCCCGCCGAGACCACCTGGCTGCGCTCGCTCGTCGTCGATGGACGCCAGGTCGCGGACACCACCATCGACGCGGCCAACATCTTCGCTGCCAAGCTCGCGACCTACGGCATCACCGTCACGAGCGTGGCCCGGGGCTACTCGTCGACCGCCAACCCGGTGCTTGCGACGTCAGCCGGGCAGACCATGGAGCAGACCGTCAGCCAGATGATGATGGAGTCGGACAACGAGGACGCCGAGGCCCTGAACCGGCTCGTCGCGGTGGGCACCGGCGTCGGCGGCACGTGGTCGGCCGGTCGCGTCGCCGCGGTGCGCGGTCTCACCTCCGAGGGTCTGTCGGCGACCGCGATCTACGACGGCTCGGGGTTGTCGCGCAGCGACCGGCTCACCAGCGTGCAGCTGGCCCGCCTGGTGACCAACACGTTCGAGCGGGCCAACCAGACCCAGTTCCAGATCCTGCGCTCCAGCCCCGGGCTGCCGACGGCTGGGCTGACCGGCACGTTGCGGGCGTCGTACGGCAGGTTCACCGCGACCACGTCGAAGTGCGCGGTGGGCAAGGTCTACGCCAAGACGGGCACCCTCAAGGACGCCGTCGCCCTGGCCGGCTGGACGATCGGGACGGACGGTCGCAGCAAGGCGTTCGCGTTCATCATCAACGGCAACCCGACGTCGATGACGCTCATGCGCCAGAACATCGACATGCTCGCCGCCACGGTCAACGGCTGCTACTAGCCGGCTCAGAGGGCGCCGGTGCCACCATCGACGTCTCCGCCGATGCCGGGGGTGACCTTGAACGTGCCCGGAGCCATGTCGCCGTGCTCGTCGGCACGGCGCTCGTCCGGCGTGCGCTTGTCACGGAGACGACGCGTGATGCCCACGGCGATCACCGTCACGAGGGCTACCGCCCCGAGGACGAACGTCCCGATGAGCAGCACCGCGAAGATCGACACGCTTCCCATGACTCCCCCTTGATCGGTGTGTTGATGGTCCGACATCCAGCCGTCGAGGTCAAGGACCCCCAGAACTGACCACGTTCACAGGTTGACGTTCGAACACCTGTTCGAATATGCTGGGGTATGGCCATCGCACCCCTGCACCCGTCGCCGCCGCTCGCGGCAGCCGATGGGGTGCGTCAGGTGCACACCGTGCTCGACCGGTGYGCGTCGGTGGCCGAGCTGTCCGGGTATGCCGCGTCGAGCCTGATCGCGGAGGTGGACCGGGCGGTGACCCGGTTGCAGGCGCTGAAGCTGGCCCTGGTGTCGGTGGTCGACAAGTCCGACGTCGCCGCCGAYGCGGGGATGACCGGCACCGCCGCGTGGCTCGCGAGTCGTTCGCGGCGCGACGGCGCGTCSGCGGCCCGYGAGGTGCGGTTGGCGACYGCCCTCGACGCCGGRCTGGYCGCCACCCGGGACGCGCTCGGCGCCGGCGAGCTGTCGACCGAGCACGCCCTGGTGATCGCSACCGCGGCGCAGCAGCTGCCSGCCGGGCTCGACGCGACCGAACGGGCCGCGATCGAGCAGTCSCTGGTGKCGGTCGCCAAGCACCTCGACCCGCCCGCGCTGCGCCGCAAGGCSCGSCGGGCCCTGGCGTCCGCGCASCGGTCCCAGGCGCAGGTCGACGCCCACGAGGACGCGGTGCTGCGCAGCGAGGAAGACCGCGCCCTGGCCGCGACCAGGCTGACCCTGCACGACAACCACGACGGCACCACCACCGGGCACTTCACCGTGCCCACCCTCGCCGGGCAGATCCTCACCAAGGTGATCCAGCAGATCGCCTCACCCCGCCGGTTCGCCCAGCAGGCAGCCAAGGACGCCAAGCTCAAGGCAGCGGCGGCCGGCGCGGACCTGACCGCCGAGCAGGTGGCCGAGGCGACCTGGGACGCGTTCCGGGCCGAGGACCTCGACTGGTCCCAGAAGTACGGCCGGGCCTTCGTCGAGCTGCTCGAACACCTCCCCACCGACCACCTCTCCGGCAAGGTCAACGCCACCGTCATCGTCACCCTCGACCACGACACCCTCAAGGCCTCCCTCGGTGCCGCGCAGCTGGACACCGGCCACGACCTGTCCGCCTCCGAAGCCCGACGACTGGCCTGCGGCGCAGGCCTGGTGCCCGCCGTCCTCGACGGCCAGTCCCAGCTGCTCGACCTCGGCCGCACCCAACGCTTCTTCACCGAGGCCCAACGGGTGGCCCTGTCCATGACCTACGACTCCTGCGCCGCCGACGACTGCGACCGCCCCTACGCCTGGACCGAGCAACACCACGAAGACCCCTGGGCCACCGGCGGACACACCGACCTCGACAAAGCAGTACCCCTCTGCGGGTTCCACCACCGCCGCATCCACCACTCCGGATTCCACCACCGAATCACCCGAGAACCCGACGGACGAAAACGAGTCACCATCAGCCGGCGGACATGACCGAGCCACAGTTGCGGAGCCAGACCGAACGAGACCGACCCCACCCGGCGCGACGCGCCACTGTGGCCCGGACCCGCGGCATACCCCGCGGCATACCCCGCCTCACTCGACGGGAGCCATCCGCTCCGCGCGGTTGACCGCTGACAGCACCGCCGTGAGGGACGCCTTGACGATGGAGCTGTGCAGGCCGACGCCCCAGAGCACGCGGTCACCCACGGCACACTCGACGTAGGCCGCCGCCTTCGCGTCGCCACCCGCGGACAGTGCGTGCTCGGCGTAGTCGAGGACCCGGACGTCAACACCCAGGGTCGACAGCGCGTCGATGAAGGCCGCGATGGGTCCGTTGCCGGTGCCTTCGACGACGACCTCCGTGCCGCGGTCGAGCATGGTGGCGCTGATCTTGTCGACACCGCCCTGCTCGCTGATGAGCGAGTGGCTGACCGGCGTGAACCGGCCCCACGTGTTCACCGCGCCGTCGACCGCGGGCAGGTACTCGTCCTGGAAGATCGACCACAGCTCCGCGGCGCTGACCTCGCCGCCCTCGCTGTCGGTCTTGGCCTGGACGACGCCACTGAACTCGATCTGGAGCCGGCGCGGCAGGTCGAGCTGGTGCTCCGCCTTGAGCAGGTAGGCCACACCCCCCTTGCCGGACTGGCTGTTGACGCGGACCACCGCTTCGTAGCTGCGGCCCACGTCGTGCGGGTCGATCGGCAGGTACGGCACGCCCCAGACCAGCTCGTTGATGGACTTGCCGGTGGACGCCACCTGGCGCTCCATGTCCTCGAAGCCCTTCTTGATGGCGTCCTGGTGCGAACCGGAGAACGCGGTGAAGACGAGGTCGCCACCCCACGGGTGCCGCTCGCCGACCGGGAGCTGGTTGCAGTGCTCCACGGTGCGCCGGATCTCGTCGAGGTTCGAGAAGTCGATCTGCGGGTCAATGCCCTGGCTGAAGAGGTTCATCCCGAGCGTGACGAGGTCGACGTTGCCGGTGCGCTCGCCGTTCCCGAACAGGCAACCCTCGATGCGGTCGGCGCCGGCGAGGTAGCCGAGCTCGGCGGCGGCGACGCCGGTGCCCCGGTCGTTGTGCGGGTGGAGGCTGACCACGATCGACTCGCGTCGCTCGAGGTGGCGGATCATCCACTCGATCGAGTCGGCGTAGACGTTGGGGGTCGCCATCTCCACCGTGGCCGGGAGGTTGATGATCATCTTGTGGTCGGGCGTCGGGTCGATGACGTCGGCCACCTCGTTGCAGATCCGTACCGCGAACTCCAGCTCGGTCCCGGTGTAGGACTCGGGGCTGTACTCGTAGTAGACGGTCGTGTCGGGGATGGTCTCCTCGAGCTTGCGGCACAGGCGGGCGGCTTGCAGCGCGATGTCGACGATGCCGTCCTGGTCGAGCCCGAAGACCACGCGGCGCTGCAGGATCGACGTCGAGTTGTAGAAGTGCACGATGGCCTGCTTGGCGCCGCGGATCGAGTCGAACGTGCGCTCGACGAGGTGGTCGCGGCACTGGGTCAGCACCTGGATCGTCACGTCGTCGGGGATCATGTCGTCCTCGATGAGCATCCGCACGAAGTCGAAGTCGGTCTGGCTCGCCGACGGGAAGCCGACCTCGATCTCCTTGTAACCCATCCGCACGAGCAGCTCGAACATCCGCTTCTTGCGGTCGGGGCTCATCGGGTCGATCAGGGCCTGGTTGCCGTCCCGGAGGTCGACCGCGCACCAGCGGGGGGCCTGCTCGATGACGCGGGTGGGCCAGGTGCGGTCAGGCAGGGTGAAGGGGATCTGGTCCTGGAAGGGGACGTACTTCGCGACCGGCATACCCGACGGCTGCTGGGGGTGGATCATGGTCTCTCGCCTCACGATTCGCTGCAGTTGGCTCTACTCAGGGTCTCAGCCGGCAACGCGAACTCCGCGACGAGGGGCGGCTGATCGGTCAGGCCCCGCCGCGGCGGCGAAGGAGGAGGCGCAGTGAACGCACGGCACGAGGGTATGCCGCGTGCCCGGCATACGTCCAACGTCCGAGCCGCGTCGCCCACCATCCGGACTCAGCCGGTCGGGCGGGTGAGCGCGCGACGTGGTCCGTGCTGACACACCCGGCTCGAGTAGGTTGCGGCCATGATGATCCGTCCGGACACCCTCGCGGCCATCAGGGCCGGTGACGTCGACCTCGCCTTCCGGCGCTGGGACCGGCCGCGGGTCGTCGTCGGGACGAAGCTGCGCACGCGGGTGGGGCTGCTCGAGGTGACCTCGGTCGACAAGGTGGCCCCCTCGCGCATCACGGCCGAGGACGCCAGACGAGCCGGCGCGACGTCGATCACCGAGCTGCGCAGGATGCTGGAGGCCAAGGCGGATCGGCCGGTCTGGCGGGTCGGGCTGCGCCACGCGGGAGCCGACCCGCGCGAACAGCTGCGCGCCACCGTTCCGGGTGCCGACGAAGTGGCCACCATCCGCGAGCGCCTCGACCGGCTCGACCGCGCCTCGGGCATCGGGCCGTGGACCAGGGCGACCCTGGCGATCATCGACCGCTCCCCCACGGTCCGCGCGCCGGAGCTCGCGGCCGAGCTGGGCCGCGACACCCCGAGCTTCAAGCGAGACGTCCGCAAGCTCAAGGAGCTCGGGCTCACCGAGTCGCTCGACATCGGCTACCGGCTGTCGCCGCGGGGCACGGCTGTCGTCGACGCCGAGTCCGGCACCCCGCGGGCCGACCGGCCCAGCGCACCCGAGGGCACTCCCCTGCCTCGCATCGGGGCCCCCGCCACGCGCGCCCTGCGCGCCGAGGGGGTCTGGACCCTCGAGCAGGTCAGGGAGCGCAGCGAGGAAGGGCTCTCCGCCCTGCACGGCGTGGGCCCGATCGCCCTGCGCTTCCTGCGCGAAGCCCTGGCCGAGCACGGGTGGACGTTCGCCGAGAGTGGTCAGTCGAAGATCCCCGAGTAGGCGTTGAGGGCGGGCTGGCCGCCGAGGTGGGCGTAGAGGACCGTGGAGTCGGCCGGGATCTCGCGCGACGTGACCAGGTCGACCAGCCCGGCCATCGACTTCCCCTCGTAGACGGGGTCGATGATCATGCCCTCGAGCCGGCCACTGAGCCGGATGGCGTCGACGGTCGACTCGACGGGGATGCCGTAGAGGTCGCCGGCCCAGCCCTCGAGCACGGTCACCTCGTCGTCGCGCAGCTGTCGCCCCAGGCCGATGAGGTCGGCGGTGTGCTGGGCGATGCGGCGCACCTGGTCGCGGGTCTTGTCGATGGTGGCCGAGGCGTCGATGCCCACCACCCGACGAGGACGACCACCGGCGTCCTCGAGGGCCGCGAACCCGGCGATCATCCCGGCATGGGTCGAGCCGGTCACCGTGCAGACGATGACCGTGTCGAAGAAGACCCCGAGCTCCTTCTCCTGATCGGCCACCTCGTAGGCCCAGTTCGCGAAGCCGAGCCCGCCCAGGCGGTGCTCCGAAGCGCCGGCCGGGATGCCGTAGGGCTTGCCCCCAGCCTCTTCGACCTCGCGCAGCGCGTCCTCCCAGGAGGACCGGATGCCGATGTCGAACCCGTGCGGGTCGAGTCGGGCGTCGGCGCCCATGATGCGCGAGAGCAGGATGTTGCCGACCTTGTCGTTGACCGGGTCGTCCCAGTCCACCCACTTCTCCTGCACGAGGCGGCACTTGAGCCCGAGGTGTGCCGCGACGGCGGCCACCTGGCGGGTGTGGTTCGACTGGTAGCCGCCGATGGAGACGAGCGTGTCGACGCCCTGGGCGAGGGCGTCGGGCACGATGTACTCGAGCTTGCGGGTCTTGTTGCCCCCGAAGGCCAGACCGCTGTTGCAGTCCTCGCGCTTGGCCCAGACCTGCGCTCCCCCGAGGTGCTCGGTGAGCCGCGCGAGGCGGTGCACCGGGCTCGGGCCGAAGGTGAGTGGGTAACGCTCGAAGTCGTGGATCGACATGGGTCTCCTCGGGTCGGGTCAGGTGTCGAGCAGGGGTGCGAGGGTCTGCCAGGTCTCGTGGGAGACCGTCGCGGCGGCCTCGCGGTCCCCCGCCTCGCACAGGTCGATGAGCCGGGTGTGGAGCGCGACCGAGCCGCGCCCCGACAGCGAGCTGAACCGCAACCGCTCCACCCGACGCAGGACGGGGGTGAACTGCTCGAGGACCGCCGCCAGTGCGGCGTTGCCCGCCGCCGCCACCGGTATGCCGTGCAGCTCGTCGTCGGCGTCGAGCGCTGCGTCCGCGTCGCCGGCCTCCAGAGCGGCGCGGAACCGCGCGTTCGCGTCGCGCATCCGCGCGAGGTCGTCGGCCGTGAGCTGCCCCACGGCGTCGTGCACGGCCAACCGGTGCATCTGCGCCACGACCGCCTGGGCGTCACGGGCAGCCCGGGTGTCGAGCGAGGCCACCGTCGTCGAACGGCCGGGCAGCGAAGCGACGAGCGCGGCCTGCTGGAGTCGGAGCAGGGCCTCGCGTACCGGCGTGCGGCTCACCCCGAGCCAGGCCGCGAGCTCCTGGTCGCGCAGCTGCTCGCCCGGGGCCAGCGTGCCGTCGACGATCGCGTCGCGCAGCCGGCGGTAGACGTCGTCGCGAAGGAGCGCCCGGGAGACCGGGAGCTGCGGCGAGGGGACGGGCACGCGATATATTGCATATCAGACGCTGGCCCGCGTCAAGCGCGGCCCAGCTCGCGGACCGCGTCGAGCTCCTCGATGGAGGCGGTCGAGAAGACCGGCGACCAGAGCAGGAACAGGATCGACAACGAGCCGCCCACCGCCGCGACCACCATGGTCGGCGCGAGTCCGATCCACTCCCCGACCAGGCCACCGAGCACCGCGCCCAGCGGGCGGATGCCGTAGTTCACCGTCGAGAAGGCGCCGGTCACGCGACTGCGCACGCCGTCAGGGGTCACCGCCGTCATCAGGGCGTTGAGCGGGATGTCGAGGCACATCACCCCCACCGCAGAGATGAACTCGACGAGGGCCAGGACACCGGCCCGCGACCACGTCGGACCCTCGGCCAGCGGGAGCAGGGCAAAGGGCGCCGAGAACACCACGGCCCCGAAGGCGACCGTGCGCCCGAGCCCGATCCGCCGGGCCATCGGTCCGGCCAGCGCCGTGCCGAGCAGGCCGCCCGTCGCACCGATGCCGAGCGCGAGGCCGATGACCCCGGCGGACAGGCCCAGCTCGCGGCTGGCGAAGAGGATCAGGATCGCGCCGGCCATCAGGTTGAACAGGTTGATGGTCGTCGCGCAGGCCAGCGACGCTCGCAGGTAGCGGTCCTTGAGGACCAGTCCCATGCCGTCGCGGGAGCGACGGAGCAGACCGGCCTCGTTCGACGTGTCCACCGGCAGGTCGGGCACCCGGACCCTCCCGATCAGCAGGGCCGACACGGCGAACGTGACCGCGTCCACCAGCATCGCCACCGGCGCCGTCACCGCCTGGATCAGCCCACCGGCGACCGCCGGGCCGGCGACGAACGACGCCGACCGGGTGCCGCTCAACAGGCTGTTGGCCTCGACGAACTGGTCTCGTCGCACCAGCCCGACGAAGAAGCTCGGGTAGGACGTCTGGTAGAGCACCTGGCCGGCACCCGCGATCAGGGCGACCGCGAAGAGCTGGGCCGTCGTGATCGCCCCGAGGAAGTGCGCCACCGGCAGGCTCAGCAGCACCACGCAGCGCAGCAGGTCGGCCACGATGAGCAACCGGCGCTTGCGCACCTGGTGGTCGACCCACGTCCCCACGAACAGTGACAGCAGGTTGGGCGCCCACACCGCCGCCGTCAGCAGGCCGACCGTGGGGGCGCTCGCGTGCAGCGCGGTGACCGCGATGAGGGGTAGCGCCAGCTCGGTGATCCGGTCGCCGAACTGCGAGATGCCCTGACCCGCCCAGTAGGTCGCGAACCGGCGGTCCCGCCACAGCGGGGTCTTCGCCGCCGAGGGTGCTGTGGGGTCAGTCATCGCGTCAGGTCCGCCTCGGGGAGGACGTAGCGCAGCATCCGCACGGTGCGCCCGCCGGGTACGGGTTGGCGGTTGGCGCGGCGCAGCACGAACGGTGCGAGCAGCGCCTCGATGGCCGACTCCACTTCGGCCAGCTCCTCGGCAGTGACGACGACCGTGGTGTTGGACAGACCCGCCGAACGGCGCCACTCGTCCTCGAGGAGGGGCTCGGCCTCACGGCCCCACTTGCGAGGGAGGGGCGCGGCCTGGTCGAACAGCACGGTGGACAGCAGGCTCGCGGCGTCCCGACCCTCGTCGTCGGAGGTCGGGGTGAAGCGGAAGCCGGTCCCGACAGCTTCCCACCACCGTTGGCGGCCGTCTGACTCCACCTCGGCATCGCGGACCAGCCCGTGCTCGGCGAGGTGACGCAGGTGCCAGCTGGTCACGGATGGGCTGGCTCCGACGAGGGGCGCGAGCGCGGTCGCCGTGCTCGGCCCGTCGCCCTGGAGCCGGCTGAGGATGGCCAGCCGCACGGGGTGGGCCAGCGCCCGCATGGCCCGCGGGGTGAGCTCGACGTCGCCGTAAGGGTTGGTGGACACGAGGTTGCTCCTGTCCTCGAAATCGTGAGAGAACTGTATCGAGAGAACCCTCTCACAATTCCTGTGGCGCGTCATCCTCGAAAACCACGTGCACCGGGACCCTGCGCCCCGGCACGATTTCCGCCATGGAGCTTCCCGCCGGGCTGGTGGCCCGCCCCCTCTCCCCTGCCGACGCCCGTGCCGTCTTCGAGATCGTCGCCGCCGCAGAGACCCATGACGTGGGCGCGGCCGCCATCGAGGTCGAGGACATCGAGGGCGACTGGGCCCGCGGCAGCTTCGACCTCGCCACCGAGGCCATCGGCGTCTGGGACGGTGCGCGGCTCGTCGCCTCCGGAGAGGTCTTCAAAGGCCGTCGCGCCGACGCCTCGGTGCACCCGGAGTTCAGGGGTCGGGGCATCGGCACGTGGCTGGCCGACTGGCTCGAGGACTGTGCCCGCGCCCGCGGCTCCCGGCTCGTGGGGCAGACGGTGCCGGCCGACACGAACCCCGAGGCCTTCTTCCAGGCCCGCGGCTACCGGCTGGGGTGGACGTCCTGGGTGCTGCAGGTGCCGGCGGACCGGCCCATCGAGCCCCAGCCGCTGCCTGAGGGCTACTCCCTCCGGGAGTTCGCGGGACCTGCCGATGGCCGAGTCGCCTTCCAGCTCATCGAGGACGCCTTCAACGAGTGGCCGGACCGCGACCCGTCGACGTTCGAGGACTGGGCGCCTCGTGGCCCGCTGCGCCCCGGCTTCGAGCCCTGGCAGATCCGGTTCGTCGTTGACTCGCAGGGCACCGACGTGGGCGTCTGCTACACGATCCTGGCCGGTGGCACCGGGTACGTCGACGCCATCGCGGTCCGTCGCGACCAGCGCGGGCTCGGGTTGGCCAGGGCTCTGCTCGTCGACGCGTTCGAACGCGCCCGGGAGCACGGTGCCACGGTCAGCGAGCTCTCGACCGACTCACGGACCGGCGCCCTCGGCCTCTACGAGCACGTCGGCATGGGCGTCACGCAGACCTGGCGGCACTGGATGACCGACCTCTGAGCCGGTGACGGTCGGACGAACGTGCACGACACGCTGGTGACGAACGCGCGCCGTCAGCATGTCGTGCACTCTCGACCTGATCGGGTCAGGAGCAGGTGACGCTCATCTTGTCGAAGGACACGATCGGGTGCAGCGGATCAACCGCGTTGAACCCGACGTGGGCGACTTCGTGACCCACCTCCAGGTGCTGAACCCCAGCCGCGTCGGTCGCCGACAGGGTGAAGGTGGCCGTGAACGTGTCGTTGCTGTTCTTCTCGTTCACGTTGAAGTTCCCCCACACCGTCACGCGCCCGCTGAAGGTGAGACCACTGGAGGGCTGGACGAAGGACCCTGTGCCCTCGCTCGTGAAGGTCCCCCAGACCTCGTCGCCAGCCGGGAAGTAGGTCACGTGCTGGACCGAGTTCCCGGTGATGGTCGGCGAGATGAGCTCACCGGTGCAGAAGTCGTTGTCACCCGTCTCGGTCCAGGTCCCGTGCTGGTGCAGGGTCTCGGTGACGGTGTGCCCCGTCCCTCCCGTTGTCGCGAGCGCAGGCAGCGCCTGTACCCCCCACACGGCCACTCCGGCCGCGACCCCCGCCGCCGTGATCCGCCAGATTCGTCCCACCAGAACCTCCTCGTGTCCGACGGCGGCGCACCGAGCGTGCGCCCGTCCCGTTGCTCCACGGAACACCCGGTCGACACCAGGAGACACCCCCACAAGGGTCAGGAGCAGGGACGACACATCACGTAGGCCCGGGGTGCCATTTGTCATGGTCACGGGGTCGCGCCCCACCGGTCACCGACCCGGGCTACCGACGCTTGAGCAGCTCCTCGGCGATCTGCACCGCGTTGAGGGCCGCGCCCTTGCGCAGGTTGTCGCCGACGACGAACAGCACCAGGCCCTTGCCCGCCGGTGCCGACTGGTCCACGCGCACCCGGCCGACGTAGACCTCGTCGCGACCGGCTGCCTCGAGGGGGTTGGGCACGTCGGTCACGACGACACCCGGAGCCTTGCCCAACAGCTCGAGCGCACGCTCCGGCGTGATGTCGTCGGCGAACTCGGCGTGGATGGCCAGCGAGTGACCGGTGAAGACCGGCACCCGCACGCAGGTGCCTGACACCAGCAGGTCGGGGATGTGCAGGATCTTGCGCGACTCGTTGCGGAGCTTCTGCTCCTCGTCGGTCTCGAGCGAGCCGTCGTCGACGATCGAGCCGGCGAGGGGGATGACGTTGAAGCCCACCGGGACGGCGTAGACGGTCGGGACGGGGATCTCCACCGCGCGCCCGTCGAGCGCGAGTGCGGCAGGCTCGCCCGCGGCATACCCGCCACGCAGCTGGCCGTCGAGCTCCTGGACGCCCTTGCCTCCCGAGCCGGACACGGCCTGGTAGGACGCGACCGTGAGCCGGACGAGGCCGGCCTCGTCGTGCAGCGGCTTGAGCACCGGCATCGCAGCCATCGTGGTGCAGTTGGGGTTGGCGACGATGCCCTTGGGGATGGTGTCGAGGTCGTCGGCGTTGACCTCGCTGACCACCAGCGGCACGTCCGGGTCCTTGCGCCAGGCCGACGAGTTGTCCACCACGATCGCGCCGGCGGCGGCGACCTTGGGAGCCAGCTCCTTGGAGGCCGCTCCCCCGTTGGAGAACAGCGCGATGTCGAGGCCGGAGAAGTCAGCCGTGGCCGAGTCCTCGACGGTGACCTCGCCACCAGCCCACGGGAGCGTCGTGCCGGCAGACCGCGCCGACGCGAAGTAGCGGATCTCGTCGACCGGGAAGCCCCGCTCGGCGAGGAGTGCGCGCATGACCGAGCCGACCTGCCCGGTGGCCCCGAAGACACCAATTCTCATGGGACCAAGGATAGGTCGGCTCGGTCGTGCACCGGTTCAGCGGCTCACGATGTGGCAGGAGGGATGGGCTCGAGGGCTCGCGGAGTGTCAGAAGCCCAGGCGTTGGAGCTGCTTGGGGTCGCGCTGCCAGTCCTTGGCGATCTTCACGTGCAGGTCGAGGTAGACCTTCTGTCCGAGCAGCTTCTCGATGCCGATGCGGGCATTCGTGCCGACCTCACGCAGCCGCGAGCCGCCGCGCCCGATGATGATGGCCTTCTGGGACGAGCGCTCCACGAAGACGTTGACGCGGATGTCCAGCAACGGCTTGTCCGCGGGCCGGTCAGGACGCTGGACCATCTCCTCGACCACGACGGCCAGGGAGTGCGGCAGCTCGTCGCGGACGCCCTCGAGGGCGGCTTCGCGAACCAGCTCGGCGATCATGACGACGTCAGGCTCGTCGGTGAGCTGCCCCTCGGGGTAGAGCGGTCCGGGCGACGTCGGCAGGTAGGTGGCCAGCACCTGGGCGACGTCCTGCACCTGGCGGCCGTCGACGGCGGAGCAGGGCACGATCGCGTCCCAGTTGCCGAGCTGGTCGATGGCGATGAGGTGCTCGGCCAGGCGTTCGCGGTCGACCGTGTCGATCTTCGTCGCGATGGCGACGACGGGCCGTCGCCGGTCCTGCTGGATCTCCTTGAGCTCCCGGGCGATGAACCCGTCACCGGGTCCGATCCGCTGGTCCGCGGGCAGGCAGAACCCGATGACGTCGACCTCGAGGAGCGTCTCGCGCACGACGTCGTTGAGCCGCTCGCCCAGCAGGGTGCGGGGCTTGTGCAGCCCCGGGGTGTCGACCAGCACCAGCTGGGAGGTCGGGGTCGTGACGATGCCCCGGATCGTGTGCCGGGTGGTCTGCGGCTTCGACGAGGTGATCGCCACCTTGTGCCCCACGAGGGCGTTGGTCAGCGTCGACTTCCCGGCGTTGGGCCGGCCCACCAAGCAGGCGAACCCGGCCACGTAGCCGTCGGACGGGCCCGAACCACTCGCAGTCATGACACTCCCTCGCGCTCGGGCTCCACCGTAGTGCGCTCGCGGCTGTGGCCGCCCACCGCGGGTTCGGAGTCCCGCTCGGAGTCCCGCTCGGAGTCCCGCTCGGAGTCCCGCTCGGAGTCCCGCTCGTCGGCGGCAAGACGCTGCACGATGACGCTGGCGATGCGGTGGCGCCGTCCCGCCATGCGCTCGGCCACCAGGGAGAGGCCGGCGACCTCACACCTCGACCCGACGATCGGCACCCGGCCGATCGACTTGCCGATCAGGCCCCCGACGGTGTCGACCTCGTCCTCCTCGATGTCGACGTCGAAGAGGTCGGCGAGGTCGTCGATGTCCATCGTGGCGGGGACGCGGAAGGTGCCGTCCCCGAGGTCCTCCACGCCGGGCGCCTCACGGTCGTACTCGTCGGCGATCTCCCCCACGATCTCCTCGATGATGTCCTCGATCGTCACGAGCCCCGCAGTGCCGCCGTACTCGTCGACGACGACGGCGAAGTGGCTCTGGTCGCGCTGCATCTCGCGCAGGAGGTCGTCCACGGGCTTGCTCTCCGGGACATAGTGCATGGGACGCATCTGCGCGGTCACGGGCAGCGTGCCGGACTCCTGGTCGGCGTTGACCCGCCGCACGACGTCCTTGAAGTACAGCAGCCCGAGGATGTCGTCGGAGCCGTCACCCACGACGGGGATGCGCGAGAACCCGGACCGGAGGAACAACGACATCGCGGAGCGCAGCGACTTCTCGCTGTCGATGGTCACCATGTCGGTGCGGGGCACCATGACCTCGCGGGCCACGGTGTCACCGAGCTCGAAGACGGAGTGGATCATCTCCCGCTCGCCGTCCTCGATCACCGCGCTCTCGCCGGCGAGGTCGACGAGGTCGCGCAGCTCGGACTCGCTCTGGAACGGACCGTCACGGAAGCCGCGGCCCGGGGTGACGGCGTTGCCGAGGGCGATGAGCACCCGCGCCACGGGCCCGAGGAAGGTGCGCAGCCCGACGATGAGCGGAGAGGCGAACAGGGCCACGGAGTCCGAGTGCTGGCGTCCCAGCGTGCGCGGCGAGACGCCCACGACCACGAACGACACCAGGGCCATCACGCCGATCGCGAGCAGCAGCCGACTCCACAGGCCGTCGACCAGGTGGATGGCGCCGAGGGTGATGAGGACGGCCGTCGTCGACTCCGCGACGACCCGCAGGAACGCCGTCACCGACAGGTATGCCGCGCTGTCGGCGACGATGCGCGACAGCGCGTTGGCGCCGGGGCGCCGCTCCTCGAGCAGCTCCTGGGCCCGGATGCGGGACATCCGCCAGAGCGCGGCCTCGGCAGCCGACAGCAGGAACGCGGCGGCGATGCTGACGAGGGCGGCGAAGACGAGTCCGGTCATGACGACGCCATCAGGTCGTGGGACGCCCGCGACCCGCGAGGAAAGTCAGCAGCAGCTGACGCTGGAGCTCGAACATCTCGCGCTCCTCCTCGGGTTCCGCGTGGTCGTACCCGAGGAGGTGCAGGATCCCGTGCGTCGTCAGCAGCAGGAGCTCCTCCTCGGTCGCGTGACCCGCGTCGGACGCCTGCCGGGCTGCCACGGACGGGCAGAGCACGATGTCGCCGAGCACGCCCTCCTCGGGCTCCTCGCCCTCGCGGCCGGGCCGCAGCTCGTCCATCGGGAAGCTCATGACGTCGGTGGGACCCGGCAGGTCCATCCACTGCACGTGGAGGACCTCCATGGCGGCCTCGTCGACGAGCCGCAGGCACAGGTCAGCACCGGGGTGGACCCGCATCTCGCCCATGACGTAGCGGCTCAGCGCCACCAGCTCGAGCTCGTCGAGCTCGTAGTCGGTCTCATTGAGAACGTCGACGCTCACGCTGTCCTCGCCCTCCCTGCACCTGGTCGACCTGCGGGCGCTGGCCCTGGTCGTCCCACCGGCCGTAGGCATCGACGATGGCGCCGACGAGGCGGTGCCTCACGACGTCCTGCGGGGTCAGCACCGAGAAGTGGATGTCGTCGACGTCGGCGAGGATGTCGCGGACCACCCGCAACCCCGACTTGGTGCCGTCGGGCAGGTCGACCTGGGTGATGTCGCCGGTGACGACCATCTTGGACCCGAAGCCGAGCCGCGTGAGGAACATCTTCATCTGCTCGGGCGAGGTGTTCTGGGCCTCGTCGAGGATGATGAACGCGTCGTTGAGGGAGCGGCCACGCATGTAGGCCAAGGGCGCCACCTCGATGGTGCCGGCCGCCATCAGCCGGGGGATCGACTCGGGGTCGACCATGTCGTGCAGCGCGTCGTAGAGCGGCCGCAGGTAGGGGTCGATCTTGTCGTTGAGCGTGCCGGGCAGGAAGCCCAGGCGCTCGCCGGCCTCCACCGCAGGGCGGGTCAGGATGATCCGGTTGACCTGCTTGGCCTGCAGCGCAGCCACGGCCTTGGCCATCGCGAGGTAGGTCTTGCCGGTGCCGGCCGGGCCGATGCCGAAGACGATGGTGTGGGCGTCGATGGCGTCGACGTAGTGCTTCTGGTTCAGGGTCTTCGGGCGGATCGTGCGGCCCCGGTTGCTGACGATGTTCATCGTCAGCACGTCGGCGGGGCGCTCGGTCGTCTGCGCACGCAGCATGCTGATCGAGCGCTCGACGGCGTCGCGGTTCAGCGGCTGGCCGCCCTCGATGACCAGCAGGAGCTCGTCGATCGTGCGCTCGGCCAGGGCCACCTCGGCGCTCGGGCCGGACAGGTGGAACTCGTTGCCGCGGACGTGGATCTCCAGCTGCGGGAAGGCCCGCTCCATCGTGCGGAGCAGCTCGTCCCGCGGCCCGAGGAGCGTCACCATCTGCACCTGCGCCGGGATCTCGACGGTGTGGATGGGCACCGGGAGAGCACCCTCGGGCGCGCCCCCCAGCGTGGTCGGATGTTCAGGATCTGGCATGGTCTGCCCAGTCTACGGTGCCGCTCAGCCGGGAGGCCACGTCATTGACCGGCCCCCGAGCACGTGGACGTGGGCGTGGAAGACCGACTGCTGGGCGTCGACGCCGGTGTTGAAGACGGTCCGGTAACCGCCGCGTGCGATGCCCTCCTGCTCGGCCACCGCCTGCACTGCCTCGAGGAGGGAGACGGCGTCCTCGGGTCGCTCGACGGCCAGGCCCGCGACGTCGGCCACGTGGTGGCGTGGGATGACCAGCACGTGGGTCGGGGCCTGCGGGTCGATGTCGCGGAACGCCACCGTCGCCTCGTCCTCCCGCATCACCTCGGCCGGGACGGAACCGCTGACGATCTTGCAGAACAGGCAGTCAGGATCCATGGACCGAGGGTATCGGCGCGTCAACCGCCGGGTGGGGTTGCGCGTCAAGGTGGCGTGAGACTGTTGAGTGTGGCCGAGCGTGACCGTGGTGCTGAGGTGCGACCCAGCGCCGATGACGCCATCGCCGAGCTGTATGCCGCGCACTGGACGGGACTGGTGCGGCTCGCCTGGCTGCTGCTGCGCGACGACCTGGCCGCCGAGGAGGTGGTCCAGGACGCCTTCATCGCGGTGCACCGCCGCTGGGACACCCTCCGCGACCACCAGGCCGCAGCCGCATACCTGCGCCGGGCGGTGGTCAACGGAGCACGCTCCGGGCTCCGTCACCGTGGCGTCGAGGAGCGCTACGTGGCGCGCGAGCAGGGCGAGCCCACGGCATACGCACGGCACACCGAGGCGAGCGCCGAGGACCGCGCCCTCCAGTCCGAGAGCACCACCTCGATGATCGGCGCCTTGAGCCGACTCCCCCAACGCCAGAAAGAGGTCCTCACGATGCGCTACTACCTCGACCTGAGCGAGGCCGAGATCGCCGACGCGCTCGGCATCTCACCCGGCTCGGTCAAGGCCCACGCACACCGAGGGCTCGCCACCCTGCGCGACCGGATGGAGGCAGCGTCATGAGCGACCGCAGCGACTTCCTGCACCCGGACTACGAGCCGGGCGAGTTCGACCAGGTGGAGCGACGGCTGCGCCAGGCCCTGACCCGCGATGCGGAGCAGGTGCGGCCCTCCCCGCGGCTCGACACGATCCTGCACGAGGCCCACGAGCTCGGTCCGGTCACCGCCGCCGGTGGCTCGGGCGCGCGGCGCTGGCTCCTGCCCCTCGCGGCGGCAGCCGCTGTGGCCGCCATCATCGGCGGCGCCTGGTGGTCCGGGCAGGACGACCGCCACACCGTGACCCCGCCCCAGACGAACGGCCCCACGCTCTCGCCGTCACCCTCCCCGCCCGCGACGAGCTCGCCCACCACCAGCGCGCCGTCGGCGACGGAGTCGGTGACCCTGCCGGTGTACTTCGTCGGTCCCGTCGGGGGCGAGACGGCGAAGTACAAGCTGTTCCGCGAGTTCCTCCGCGGGAGCATCCCCACCGGCGGGGGCGAGGCCAACCGGGTCGAGGCCGCGCTTGGCCTGGCCATGAACGCCCAGCCGTTCAGCAACACCGACGGCTACCTGCAGCCCTGGAGCGGCACCCGCGTCCAGTCGGCGGCCATCACCCCCGAGGCCATCGAGGTGCAGCTGAGTGGCCCGGGCGCCGGTGGTTTCGACGCCGAGACCCAGCGGCTCGCGGTGCAGGAGCTCGTCTGGACGGCCCAGGCCGCGGCCCAGAAGACCCTCCCCGTGCGCTTCGTCGTCGCCGACGGGTCGACCACGCTCTTCGGGTCGATCTCCACGGACCAGGACTTCACCCGCCCGCCTGCGGACCGCACGTACGAGGACCTCGCGCCGATCTGGGTCTCCTCGCCGACCCGCGACCAGGTGCTGCCGTCGGCCAAGCCCGTGGTCGTCAAGGGCCTGGCCATCGTCTTCGAGGCCACCGTCAACTGGCAGCTCGAGCGCGGCACCACCGCGGTGGCGACGGGTCACGCCATGGCCTCGATCGGGGCGCCGATGCAGGGTTCCTACTCGTTCTCGCTCGGCACGCTCGCCCCTGGTGACTACACGATCCGCGTGCGCGAGCTCAGCGCCAAGGACGGCTCGGTGAGCGCCGAGAAGGTGGTGTCGTTCACGGTGAAGTGACCGCTCAGCGCCAGCGGCCGGCTGCACTCAGCACGGCGAGTGCTGCGGGCCCGGCGCTGGAGGACCGCAGCACGGTGGCACCCAGCCGGACAGGCACGGCGCCGGCCGCCTCGAAGGCCGCCACCTCCTCGGGGGTGATGCCGCCCTCCGGCCCGACCACGACGAGCACGTCGCCGGAGTCCGGGAGGACCTGCGTGGCCAGGCTCAGGGTCGCGTCCTCGTGGAGCACGTATGCCGCAGCGGCGCCACCGATGCGCCCGACCAGCCCCTTGGTGGTGGCGAGCTCCGCCACGACCGGGACACGGGCCCGGCGGGACTGCTTGGCGGCCGCCACCACGGTGGACTCCCACTTGCGGCGGGCCTTGTCGGCCCGCTCGCCACGCCACTGGACGATGCTGCGGGTCGCCTGCCAGGGCACCACCTCGTCGACGCCGAGCTCGGTCGCCGACTCGATCGCCTGGTCGTCGCGGTCCCCCTTCGCCAGCGCCTGGACGAGGACGAACCGGGGCTGACCCTCCGCCTCGTGGGCGACCTCGACGACGGCCAGGTCGAGCTCGGCCTTGCTGGCCGCGAGGACGTCACAGGTGAGCCGGAGGCCGGCGCCGTCCGCGAGGAGCAGCTGCTCCCCCACGCCGATCCGGCGAACGGTCGCGGCGTGCCGACCCTCGGGGCCGTCGAGCACCACCCGGCTGCCCACGGTGGCGCCGGCGACGACCGCAGGGTCGACGAGGAACAGGGGCAGGGTCACGACGGTCGGCTGCTACTTGGCCTTGAAGGCGTCGCGGAGCTTGCCGAACAGCCCCGGGTGAGCCGGGGACAACCGGCCCTCCGGCCGCTCCTCGCCACGCAGCGTCGCGAGCTCGCGGAGCAGGGCCTCCTGCTGCTCGTCGAGCCGGGTCGGGGTCTGCACGTTGGCGTGGATGATGAGGTCGCCGCGCCCGGTGCCCCGCAGGTGGGTGACCCCGAGGCCCCGCAGGGTCATCGCGTCACCGGCCTGTGTGCCCGCCTTGATCTCGAGCTCGTTGGTGCCGTCGAACGTCTCGAGCTTGACGGTCGTCCCGAGGGCCGCGGCCGTCATCGGCAGCTCGACGGTGCAGTGCAGGTCGTCACCACGGCGCTGGAACGTCTGGTGGGGACGGACCGCGACCTCGACGTAGAGGTCTCCGGCCGGGCCGCCACCCTGGCCGACCTCGCCCTCTCCGGCGAGCTGGATGCGGGTGCCCGTGTCGACGCCCGCGGGGACCTTGATCTTGAGCGTGCGACGGGTGCGCACGCGGCCGTCCCCGGAGCACTCGAAGCAGGGGCTCACGAGGACCTCGCCGTAGCCCTGGCAGGTCGCGCAGGGACGGGTCGTCATGACCTGCCCGAGGAACGACCGCTGGACCTGCTGGATCTCGCCGCGGCCTCCGCAGACGTCACACGTGCGTCGTGAGGTGCCCGGCTGGGCCCCGTCGCCGTGGCAGGTGGAGCACACCACCGCGGTCTCGATGGCGAGCTCCTTCTCGGCACCGAACACCGCGTCCGCGAGGTCGATGTCGAGCCGGATGAGGGCATCCTGGCCGCGACGCTGACGCGACCTGGGGCCGCGCTGCGCCTGACCGGCACCGGCGCCGAAGAAGGCGTCCATGATGTCGCTGAACGAGAAGCCCTGGCCGAAGCCGGCCGCTCCCCCGGCGYACGGGTCGGAGCCCATGTCGTACGACCGCCGCTTCTCGGCGTCGGACAGCACGTCGTAGGCCTGCGAGACCTTCTTGAACTGCTCCTCCGCCTCGGGGCTCGGGTTGACGTCAGGGTGCAGCGTCCGCGCCTTCTTGCGGTAGGCCCGCTTGATGTCCTCGGGGCTGGCGTCCCGGGCCACGCCCAGGTCCTGGTAGTAGTCGTTCAACGAGATGTCCTTGGTGTCACAGGGTTTGGTGGTGTCACAGGGTTTGGTGGTGTCACAGGGTTTGGTCGGGGGTGGGGGTCGCCGCGCGTCACTGCGCGAGGATCCGGGAGACGTACGTGGCGACGGCCCGCACCGACGCCATCGTCGTGGGGTAGTCCATCCGGGTGGGCCCGAGCACGCCGAGCCCCGCCACGAGCTCGGAGCCCGAGCCGTACTCCGTCGAGACGACCGAGGTGGACTGGAGCCCGGCGAACGGGTTCTCGTGCCCGATCCGGACCGACACGGCATCGGAGGTCTCCCTGGCCGTGCCGAGCAGCTTGAGCAGCACGACGTGCTGTTCGAGCGCCTCGAGCACCGGTCCGATGCTGAGCGGGAAGTCGGTGCCGACCCGGGCCAGGTTGGACGTGCCGGCCAGCACCACCCGCTCCTCGCGCTCCTCGACGAGGGCGTCGTCGAGCGACTGCACCACCGATCGGACCAGGTCGCGGTCCGCGGGGTCGAACTCGTCGGCGAGGCTCGCGAGGGACGACGCCGCGTCGACCAGCCGCTGGCCGACCGCCCGGGTGTTGACCTTCGCGCGGACCAGCCCGAGGGTGGCCTCGCCCTCCTGGGTGGAGAGGTCGTGGGTCGTCTCGATGACCCGCTGCTCGACCCGGCCGGTGTTGACGATGAGCACGACCATCAGCCGACTCGGACCCATCGGCACGAACTCGATGTGGCGCACCGTGGAGCGCGTGAGCGAGGGGTACTGCATGACGGCGACCTGCCGGGTCAGCGAGGCCAGCAGCCGCACCGTCCGGTCGACGACGTCATCGAGGTCGACCGCCCCCTCGAGGAACTGCGCGATGGCGGCCCGCTCGCCGGCGGTCATCGGCTTCACCGAGCTGAGCCGGTCGACGAACAGCCGGTAGCCGGCGTCGGTGGGCACGCGCCCGGCGCTGGTGTGCGGAGCGGCGATCAGCCCCTCCTCCTCCAGCGCGGCCATGTCGTTGCGCACCGTCGCGGCCGAGACCCCCAGCTGGTGGCGGTCCAGCAGCGACTTGGACCCCACGGGCTCGGAGGTCTGGACGTAGTCCTGCACGATCGCCCGCAGCACGGCGAGACGACGTTCTTCGCTCATCGGAGACCTCCCTCGACCGATTCGGGTCCAGCAACGGACAGTGCTGGCACTCAGGCTCAGCGAGTGCCAAGTCTACGTGGTTCCCGCGCCGGGAACAGCACGGGCGCCGCCCCGGCGGCGCGCCAGCCTCGCGACGGCGGGTCCGCGGCATACCCTGCCTCGGTGTCCGACCGCTATGGCTCCGATGTCCTGTCCGGTGACTGGAGGGTGCCCCCACGGGGGCGGTCGCGGGAGGTCGAGGCGGAGACCGGGCTCGTCGTCGAGGACGTCGAGACCGGCTGGTGCGGCGCCGTGGTGAGGGTCGAGAAGGCCGGCGGCCTGCGCGTCGTCCACCTCGAGGACCGCCAAGGACGCACCAAGGGCTTCCCCCTCGGACCGGGCTTCCTGCTCGACGGCGCACCGGTGGTGCTCACCCCGCCGACCGCCGCCGCCCGCGCCCAGCTGGCCGACGCGCGTGCCGCCGCCTCCCGCACGGCCTCGGGGTCGAGGGCGGTCGAGGGCGTGCGCGCCAAGGTGGCGAGCGGGTCGCGGATCTTCGTCGAGGGCCGCCACGACGCCGAGCTGGTCGAGAAGGTCTGGGGCGCGGACCTGCGGGTCGAGGGCGTGGTCGTGGAGATGCTCGACGGCGTCGACGACCTCGTCGGGGCGATCGCCGAGTTCCAGCCGGGGCCGGGGCGACGGATGGGGGTGCTCGTCGACCACCTCCTCCCGGGCACCAAGGAGCACCGGGTCGTGCAGGAGGCCGCCAAGGGCCGGTATGCCGCGCACGTGCGGGTGCTCGGTCACCCGTACGTCGACGTGTGGCAGAGCGTGCGTCCGGAACGGCTGGGTCTGTCGGCGTGGCCGGTGATCCCGCGTGGCCTGTCGTGGAAGGACGGCATCTGCGACCACCTCGGCTGGGCGCACGACAGCCAGGCCGACATCGCCCGGGCCTGGAAGCAGATCCTCGGCACGGTCCGGTCCTACGCCGACCTCGAGCCGAGCCTCCTCGCGAGCGTCGAGGAGCTCATCGACTTCGTGACCGAGCCGGGGCACTGAGGACGACCGGGTCGGGGTTGGCCCTGACCCGCCCCTGAGCGGACCCCCGAGTCCACCCCGAGTGAGGACTTTCGGGGGCCGCCATGCGTTTGACTGGGTGCAGACCCACGCAGACCACGGAGAGAGCCATGACCGACCAACCCCAGCCACAGCCGCACGTCCCACCCCAGCAGCCGCCACCGGGCTACGGCGTGGCTCCGCAGCCCATGTCCCAGCAGGACGAGAAGACCTGGGCCACCCTCGTGCACCTCGCGCCGTTCCTGGCGGCCGTGGTGGGCATCCCGTTCCTCGGCCCGCTGATCGTCTTCCTGATCTTCAAGGACAGGGGTCCGTTCGTGCGGTTCCACGCGGCACAGGCCCTCAACTTCCAGATCATCATCACGATCGCCTTCTGGGTCTTCGGGCTCCTGTCGCTCGTGCTGATCGGGATCCCGTTCCTCATCGCCACCGCCATCGCGTGGGTGATCCTGTCGATCGTGGCGGCGATCAAGGCCAGCAACGGTGAGTGGTACCGCTACCCGATGACGCCGGAGCTGGTGAAGTAGTCGTCCGGTGCAGTAGTCGTCCGGTGGAGTAGTCGTGCTCAGCGCAGGCCGAGCAGCCGGCGCACGACGGTGTCCGTGAGCAGCCGGCCCTGTCTCGTCAGCACCACCCGCTGACGGCGCAGGGCCGCTGTCGCGTCCACCAGCCCGTCCGCGACCAGCCCGGCGACCGCCACCCGGCCTTCGTCCCGCAGGTCAGCGATCGGGAGGCCGTCGACCAGCCGCACCCCGAGCAGCACCCGCTCGTCGTAGCGCTGCTCGTCGGTCAGGGTCTCGCGCCCGTGGGCGGGACTGAGCCCTGCGCCGACCCGGGAGGCGTAGGCGTTGGGGTGCTTGACGTTCCACCACCGCACTCCCCCGACGTGGCTGTGCGCCCCGGGGCCGATGCCCCACCAGTTGCCGTCGGCCCAGTAGCCCTCGTTGTGCCGGCAGCGTGCGTCGTCCCGCAGGGCCCAGTTGCTGACCTCGTACCAGCCGTACCCGGCCGACCCGAGGTGCTCGTCCGCGATCTCGTACTTCGCGGCCTCGTCGTCGTCCTCGGGCGCGGGCACCTGCCCCCGCCGCACCTGCGCCGCGAGCTTCGTGCCGTCCTCCACCACCAGCGCGTACGCCGAGACGTGGTCCGGAGCGAGCGCGGTGGCGGCGGCGAGGCTGGTGCGCCAGTCGTCCAGCGACTCCCCCGGCGTGCCGTAGATGAGGTCGAGGCTGACCTGGAGCCCCGCGGCCCGCGCGGCGTCGACGGCGAGGGCGACGTTGGCCGGGTCGTGGGTGCGCTCGAGGGTGCGCAACACGCGCGGCACGGCTGACTGCATACCCAGGGAGACCCGCGTGAAGCCGGCCTCGGCCAGCACCTCGAGGCCCTGGGGGGTGACCGAGTCGGGGTTGGCCTCGGTGGTCACCTCCGCGTCGGCCGCCAGCCCGAACGCCTCGCGTATGCCGTGCAGCATCCGGGCCAGGTCGGCGGCGGCGAGCATCGTCGGGGTGCCGCCGCCGACGAAGACGGTGTCGACCGGCGGGGGCGACCCGAGCACGGCGCGGGCTAAGGACAGCTCACTGAGCGCGGCGTCCGCAAAGGTGGCCACGCTGGCCCCGTCGACCCCGAGCTCGGTCAGCGTGTAGGTGTTGAAGTCGCAGTAACCGCAGCGSACCGAGCAGAACGGCACGTGCAGGTAGAGGCCGAACGGATGGGATCCGAGGGTGTCGAGTGACGCCGGTGACAGCCGCCCGTCGGACGGTGCCGGGTCACCGTCGGGCAGGGCGCTGGGCATGCCTCCATCCTCGCAGGCGGCCACCCCCGGCTCCGACACGGCGTGTCTCGGCGACACGCCGGAACGGGAGGAAATGGACCCGAGAACTTCGGTAAATCCACGCCGAACCCCTTGTGGCGGACGGGTCGCTCGATTAGAAATGACCTACGCAATCGCTTCGGCGAGAGCGTCGATCAGGACCTCGGTCTTGATCGTCGAGGGCCTCGGAAACTCATACTTTCCGAGGCCCTCACCTATTGCCCCGAGGCCCTCACCTCTTGCCCCGAGGCCCTTCTCACCCAGGGCGTTCACTTCCCCGGCCCGGCGCCACATAGGGTCGAGCGGTGACCACTCCCCGCTGGATCGAGCTCGACGGCGTCGTCAACATGCGCGATGTCGGGGGTTTGCCGACCACCGACGGCGGCGCCGTGGCCACCGGGCGGCTGCTGCGGTCGGACAACCTCCAGGACCTCAGCGACTCAGACGTCGAGGCCCTCGAGCAGCTCGGGGTCACCGACGTCGTCGACCTGCGCAGCAACGTCGAGCTGGCGCTCGAAGGTCCCGGACCCCTGCGGGCCCGTGACCTGACCCACCACCACCACTCGCTGTTCCGCGACGATGTCCGCGCGGTCAGCGCGCAGGACGCGCTGGTGCTGCCCTGGTCGAAGCAGGACCAGGAGAAGGCCGACGCGCAGCCCCGCCTCGACGACGACTACTGGGCCAGCCACTACCTCGGCTACCTGACCCACCGGCCCGACTCCGTGACTGCCGCCCTGGCCGTGGTCGCCCGGAGCCGGGGGGCGACGATCGTGCACTGCGCAGCCGGCAAGGACCGTACCGGGACCGTGGTCGGTCTGGCCCTCTCCGTGGCTGGGGTGAGCGATGACGACGTCGTCGCCGACTACGTCGCGACCGGCGAGCGCATCGAGCGCATCATGGACCGGCTGATGGCCCGCCCCGCCTACAGCGAGGCGCTCCAGGACCAGCCCGTCGACCACCACCGCCCCAGGCCCGAGACCATGCGGAGGATCCTCGACGTGCTGGCCGAGCGGCACGGCGGTGCGGCCGGGTGGCTGCGGGCGCAGGGGTGGTCCGCCGGGGACGTCGAGGCACTCCGGGCGAGCTTGCGCTAACGCGAGGGCTTGTCGGTCACCCACAGACGGATGGTGCCCTGCACCACCGGGGTGCCGTCGTCGCGAATCCCCTTGACCCGCACGGGTATCTCCACGTCACCCGCACGAGCCCAGTCGGCCGGGTCGGTCTCGGCGACGCAGGTGATGTCACTGGTCGCCTTGGCGGTGTATTCGACCTCCATGCCCTTCGGGATCCACCGCCGGCTGGTGGGGATGGTCGCTTCGGCCAGCGCACCCATGGCGGCCTCGAGCCCGTTGCAGATCGCGATGACGTGCACGGTGCCGAGGTGGTTCTGCACCCGGCGCCGCTTCGTGATCGTCAGCTCCGCGCGATTGGGGCCGAGCTCGACGAACCGCGGTCGGGCACTGCGGAAGTAGGGCGCCGCCTGTTCGAAGACGAGCGAGAACAGCCGCTTGCCCTGCGGGTATGCCGCGAGGCGCCGGTAGAGCGCGTAGGTGTCGACCATGCGGGAGACATTACCCGCCGGTAACCTCGTCGGCGCCGGTCCCCTACTTCTTGGTGGCGGCGTCGTTCGACAGCGCTGCGATGAAGGCCTCCGGGGGGACCTCGACGCTGCCGATGTTCTTCATCCGCTTCTTGCCGGCCTTCTGCTTCTCGAGCAGCTTGCGCTTGCGGCTGATGTCGCCGCCGTAGCACTTGGCGAGGACGTCCTTGCGGATCGCCCGGATGTTCTCTCGAGCGATGATGCGCGAGCCGATGGCAGCCTGGATCGGCACCTCGAACTGCTGGCGCGGGATGAGGTCCTTGAGCTTGCCGGCCATCATCACGCCGTAGGCGTAGGCCTTGTCCTTGTGGACGATCGAGCTGAACGCGTCGACGGTCTCGCCCTGCAGCATGATGTCGACCTTGACGAGGTCGGCCACCTGGTCGCCGTCGGGCTCGTAGTCGAGCGAGGCGTAGCCCCGGGTGCGCGACTTCAGCTGGTCGAAGAAGTCGAAGACGATCTCGGCGAGCGGCAGCGTGTAGCGCATCTCGACGCGCTCCTCGGAGAGGTAGTCCATGCCGCGCAGGGTGCCTCGCTTCTGCTGGCAGAGCTCCATGATCGCGCCGATGAACTCGCTGGGCGCGAGCACCGTGGCGCGCACGACCGGCTCGGTCACCGAGGTGATCTTGCCGTACGGGAACTCGCTGGGGTTGGTGACTGTGAGCTTCTTGCCGTCGTCCATGGTCACGTCGTAGACCACGTTGGGCAGCGTCGAGATGAGGTCGAGGTCGAACTCGCGCTCGAGCCGCTCGCGGACGATCTCGAGGTGGAGCATGCCGAGGAACCCGATGCGGAAGCCGAAGCCGAGCGCCGCCGATGTCTCCGGCTCGTAGACCAGCGCGGCGTCGTTGAGCTTCAGCTTGTCGAGGGCGTCACGCAGGTCGGGGTAGTCCGAGCCGTCGATCGGGTAGAGGCCGGAGAAGACCATCGGCTTGGGGTCGCGGTAGCCGCCGAGCGCCTCCTTGGCCGGCTTGGCGGCGTTCGTGACGGTGTCGCCCACCTTGGACTGCCGCACGTCCTTCACGCCGGTGATGAGGTAGCCCACCTCTCCGACGCCGAGGCCCTTGGCCGGCGTAGGCTCGGGCGAGCTGACCCCGATCTCGAGCAGCTCGTGCGTCGCCCGGGTCGACATCATCGCGATCTTCTCGCGCGGGTTGAGGTTGCCGTCGATCACGCGGACGTAGGTGACCACGCCGCGGTAGGTGTCGTACACCGAGTCGAAGATCATCGCGCGGGCCGGTGCGTCGGCATCACCGGTCGGCGGCGGCAGCTGCTTGACGATCTCGTTGAGCAGCGGCTCGACGCCCACGCCGGTCTTGCCGGACACCCGCAGGCAGTCCTCGGGCTCGCAGCCGATCAGGCCGGCCAGCTCTTCGGCGAACTTCTCCGGCTGGGCCGCGGGCAGGTCGATCTTGTTGAGCACCGGGATGATCGCGAGCTCGTTCTCCATGGCGAGGTAGAGGTTCGCCAGGGTCTGGGCCTCGATCCCCTGTGCCGCGTCAACCAGCAGCACGGCGCCCTCGCAGGCGGCCAGCGATCGCGACACCTCGTAGGTGAAGTCGACGTGCCCGGGGGTGTCGATCATGTTGAGGGCGTAGGTCGTGCCCTCGTGCTCCCACGGCATGCGGACGGCCTGGGACTTGATCGTGATCCCGCGTTCGCGCTCGATGTCCATCTTGTCCAGGTACTGCGCGCGCATGGCGCGCCCATCGACGACGCCGGTGATCTGGAGCATCCGGTCGGCCAGCGTCGACTTGCCGTGGTCGATGTGGGCGATGATGCAGAAGTTCCGGATCAGGTCCGGCGGCGTTGCGTGCGGCTGCAGCGCGGTGCGGGCCATCGGGGACACGGGTGCTTCAAACCTCACGGGCATCGGGGAAGAACGGAACGGCCCATCCTCCCATGCGACCGGGGGTGCCGGTGACGCACCGTCGGGTCAGGCCCTCCGGTTCGTCGATCGTTGGAGGAAGGCCGACCACAGGGCGATGCCGATCCCGGCCACGGCCAGCAGACCGCCGACCCTGGACGGCCATTCGTAGCCCAGTCCCGCCGACAGCACGATCGACCCGAGCCACGCGCCGAGGGCGTTGGCGATGTTGAGGGTCGAGTGGTTCAGGGCGGCCGCGAGAGCCTGTCCTTCGTGCGCCACGTCCATCAGGCGGGTCTGGAGCATCGGGACGAGGATGCTCGGCAGCAGGCCCAGCACGAAGACGGCGATCAGCCCCGACCACTTCGCGGTCTGCACGGCCGGGCCGAAGAGGAAGAGCATCACGGCGATCGCGCCCAGGAGGACGGTGATCCCCCTAAGGAGGCCGAGGCGGGACGCCGGTCCGGACAGGAGGGCTCCGACCGTCATCCCGACGCCGTAGAGCGCGAGGATGAGCGGGATGGTCGCGCTGCCGAACCCGCCAAGCTCGGTCATCGTCGGCGAGATGTAGGAGAACGTGGAGAACATGCCGCCGAAGCCGACGGTGCCGATCCCCAGCGCCAGCCAGACCTGGGGCCGCTTCAGGGCGGACAGCTCAGACCGCATGCTCACCCCGCCGTCGGGCGGACAGAACGGCACCCAGCGCCACACCGCGAGCACGGTCAGCAGCGCGATCCCTCCCACGGCGGCATACGGCCACTGCCACCCGTAGGTCTGGCCGATCCGCGTAGTGACGGGGACGCCGACGATGTTGGCGACGGTCAGGCCCGTGATCATCATGGAGACCGCCCAGGTGCGGCGGTGTGCGGGCACCATCGACGCCGCGACCAGCGAACCGACCCCGAAGTACGCCCCGTGCGGCAGACCCGACAGGAAACGGGCCCCTATGAGCAAGCCATAGCTGTTCGCGAACGCGGACAGGACGTTCGCCACGGCGAAGGCACCCATCAACCAGAGCAGCAGCTGCTTGCGCGGCATCTTGGTGCCCAGCGTCGCCAGGACGGGGGCACCCACCACCACGCCCGCGGCGTAGGCGGACACGATGTGACCCGCCGCCGGGATGTCGACACCGACACCGTCCGCCACCTCGGGGAGCAGCCCCATCGTCACGAACTCGGTGGTGCCGATCGCGAACCCCCCGACGGCCAGGGCCAGCAGGGCGAGGTTGACGTGCGTCGGGCGGATCGTGGGCTCGTCGAGGTCAGGCGTCTGCGCAGAGACGGTGGCGTCGGTCACGGCAGTGCAACGACGGCGGGTCGGCAGGTCATTCCTCCATGGTGCGCGCGTGGGGCGGGTTGGGTGCGGATCGCCCAGCCGCCGAGACATACCATCGGAGCCGACCGACAGAGCACCGAGGGGATCATGCCCGAACCCATCCAGTACGCCCAACCGCCCGCCGCAGTTCAGCCCGCAGGCGGAATGCTGCTGCCCCCGAGCCCGCCCGGCTACCGCAAGCAGGTGCGGTCGCACCTGCGCCACCCCCTGGAGAACCTCTGCCTGGTCGTCGTGATCCTGGGGTCGTTCCTGGTGTGGGCGATCTCGGGCTACGAGGTCGCCTCCGCGATCATCGACCGCCGACAGCCGGACCCGTACGCCGTGTTCTTCCTGGCCGCTCCCGTGATCATCTACTTCATCCGTGGCCAGCTGTACGCCGGGCTGCGACTGTCCGGGGTCAAGATCTCCCCGACGCAGTACCCGGAGGCGCACCGGATGCTCCTCGACGCCTGCGCCCACTACGGCCTGTCCAAGGTGCCTGACGCCTACGTGGTCCTCGGCAACGGGATGATCAACGCGGCGGCGTCGGGACACGGGTTCCGACGGTTCATCTTCATCTACAGCGACCTGTTCGAGATCGGTGGAGAGGCCCGCAACCCCGATGCGCTGCGCTTCATCCTGGGCCACGAGGTCGGCCACATCGCCGCCGGCCACACCAGCTACTGGCGGGTCCTCGGCATCAGCGGTGCCCAGTGGATCCCCTTCGTCGGGTCGACCCTCAGCCGCAGCCAGGAGTACACCGCCGACAACTTCGGCTACTCCCTCGTCCCGCACGGCAGCGCCGGCGCCATGTCGACGCTCGCCGCGGGCAAGTACCTCAACCGGACCGTCGACGTGAACGCGCTGGCCGACCGTGCCACCACCGAGAAGGGCTTCTTCGTGTGGGTCGTCAACGCCCTCGCGTCGCACCCCGTGCTGGTCTGGCGCTCCCACGCGCTGCGCGACCGCCGGCGCCCCGGCCGGTTGCTGTGGAGGCCGAAGGACCGCCCGTGACGGAGGGGCTCGACTACCGCCACACGACCACACGCCCGGCGTTCGCCGACCTCCCCTCGACGGTACGGGCCGGGATCGAGACCGCCGCCGGTGCCACGGTCGACGTCGCCTTCCCCTCGGTCACGACGGGCTTCACTGGCGCGTATGCCGGGTTGCTGGCGCTGCAGGACGGTCGCCGGGTGTTCGCCAAGGCTGCCGGACCAGCGGCTCCCTTTGCGCTGGAAGCCATTCCGCGCGAAGCACGGATCCTGCGGACCCTTCGTGGCCGCGTGACCGCACCCCTGCTGGTCGGGGCGGCTGCGGCCGACGACTGGCAGGTGCTCGTCCTGGAGGCCATCGACGGACACCTGCCCGGGATGCCGTGGACGGAGCCCGACGCCGAAGCGGCCCACGCTGCCTGCCTGGAGCTCGCAGAGCTCGACTCGTCCTCGGTGGATGAGCTGACCGACACCTCCCTGGCGGCAGACGTGGGCGGCGACCCCACGGCCCTGGCGTGCCTCGACGAGCTCGCGAGCGGTGCCCGGCCCTGGCCGTCCGGCATACCTCCGCTGCCGCCCGGACCCGCACGGGAGCTGGCGAGGCTCGGCGGACTGGCCGCTCGAGCCCTGGTCGGAGACCGGTTGGTCCACAGCGACCTGCGCCCCGACAACATGCTCGTCACCCCTGGCGGACGCGCACGGCTCGTCGACTGGAACTGGGTCACGCGCGGCCCGGCGTGGTGCGACTGGGTGGGCCTGCTGCCGGTGATGGCGCACCACGGGCTGGACGTCGAGCACCGGATGGCGCGCTCACCGCTGCTGGAGGGCGTCGACGACGACGCGGTCGACGCGTTCCTCGCGATCCTCGTGGGCTACTTCGTGGACGCCTGCGTGCAGCCCACGGTGACCGGGTCCCGCAGTGCCGTGCGAGCCCACCAGCGGCACCTGGCGGCCACGTTCACCGCGATGCTGACCCGACGACGCCGCTGGTCCACGACTAGCTGAGCGGAACTGCGCGCCGTCAGGAACAGTGCGGAACACTGGTCGTCGCCCGCCCCAGCAGCCCTCGCTGGGGTCGTGGTCCTTCGGGGGTCGCAGTCCGGCGGGAGTCATCGTCACGGTGGGTTGTCAGACCCTCGCCCTACGATCGAACACGTGTTCGAGTTTGCCGCCGTTGCCGAACCACTCCAGCAGGAGCTGGCTCGGTTGCGCGCGGACGGCAGGACCCGGTCGGTCTCGGAGCTGGTCGCCCTGGTCCAGGACTGCCAGGCCGTGGTGAACCAAGCCACCGCGATCCAGCTCCTGGCCATGGCCCACCTGGCCGCGATCGAGGACGTGGCACTCGAAGACGGCACCGTGGTGGAACAGCACCGTGGGCTGGGCCACCAGCGGCTCGACGCCCCCGCGCTGATCAGCGACCAGCTCGGCCTCAGCGATGCAGCCGCCTGCAGTCGCATGGCCATGGCTGTCGACGTCGTGACCCGGGTGCCGGCCGTCCACGACGCGATGGCGTCCGGCCGACTGGACGGTTACCGCGCCGGGGTCGTGGCCGACGAGCTGCGCGACGCTCCCCCGGAGGTCTGTCGTGAGGTCGTGGCGAGGATCGAGGGGTCGCTGGGCACCGAACCGCCCGCCACGCTCCGTCGCAGGGTGCGACGCGCGCTGGGTGCGGTGGACGCCGACCTCCTGCGGTCGAAGGCAGCGCGGGCACGGGCGGCACGCAGCCTCCGGCGGTGGCCCGGTGACGAGCCGGGCGTCGACACCTGGCTGGGGAGCTTCCCGGTGGAGCAGGCCCGCAGTGGTTGGGCGGTCGTCGACGGCCTGGCTCGTCAGTACGTGCTGGAAGGTCGCGCGAATGGCGTGGACGAGGCCCGCGCCGATGCCTTGATGGACCTGATCCACTCTCGGGCGACGGGCACCTTCGTGGTCCAGCTCGCCGTTCCCGCCGAGCAACTCGCCTCCGCCGAGCAGCCAGAGTCCCGTGGAAGCGACCCGACGACTCGCGACCGCAGCCTCGCCCCCGCCGCGGGGCCCCCGAGAACCACGGTCTCGGCACAGATCCGGGAGGGCGCGGTGGCGACCGTGGCGGGCCTGGGGATGGCCGGTGATGCCGTGGTCCGCCGAGAATGGCTCGAGGACCTTGCCGACCTTGGCCGCGGGAGTGACACCCCCTCGACCCGTGAGCCGGGCGCTGCCGGCACAGGGCGCACGACGCGTGACGCCAGGAGCGGCGCCGTCGCAGTCCACGCGAAGGTGATCGGCTGTCACCCCGACACCGGCGCCTTGGTCCCGACTGCGCCCGGCACGCGCTCGTCGGGGGTTCGCCTGCTCGAGACCGGGGCGTACCGGCCCCCTGCGGCGCTCGTCGATCTGGTCAAGGCCCGCGACGGCCGATGCCGGTTCCCGGGGTGCACCGTGAGCGCCGTGTTCTGCGACCTCGACCACGTCCGTCCATGGCCGTCCGGCGCGACTGAGGCCAACAACCTCATGTGCCTCTGTCGGCGCCACCATCGAGTCAAACAGTCCCTGCGCTGGAGTGCGCGCATCGAGCCGGACGCCACGGTCACCTGGACCGACCCCACGGGGCGGCTGCGCACCACGCTGCCCCTCGACTTCCTTCAGCTCGAGCAGCATCCCGACCACCCGAGTCTGGACCCGTCGCGCATCAACGAGAATCAGCTGGAGGACGGAGCCCCGCGCGGGGGCCACCCGACCGGTGCGTATGCCGGGTCGATGCCAGCCGACGAGGTCGGGGTGCTCTGGTCCACCTGGGAGGACGAGCTGGCCCACCACTTGCTCAGGGTGAAACGCGACCGACGACGAAGGCCGCGTCCGAGACTGACGGTGAGCCGCCCACTCCTCCATCGCCAGGAGCCGGGCCGGCAGGAGGGTCCGCGCCGTGGAGCGCATCCAGCAGGCCGCGACCAGCACGCGCCCAGCGACCAGCACGCGCCCGGCGGGCAGCGCGCGCCCAATGGGCAGCACGCACCCGGCGGCGAGCTGCCGCCGTTCTGACCCAGCGCACCCACGTCCAGGGGCCGCACCCGGAGCCTCACCCGCGACGGCGCAGTCGAGGACCATCAGTGCCACCGACCCGGCTAGCGTGACGGTCATGGCCTCCCTTCGTTCGCGACTGACCCGGCTCTGGCGGCGTGGCGCCCCGCCGGTGCCGCCACTTGCTCCGGCACCGAGGAGGAGCCAGCAGCCCCAGCGCCAGCCCCAGAACCAGCCCCAGAACCAGCCCCAGCGCGACTCGCAGGAGCAGGCCCGGCCCCCTTACCCGGGCGACTTCACCGGGACCCCCGACCTGACGTATGCGCCCACCCCGGACGGGCGACCCGATCCCGGCGAGATCGTGTGGACCTGGGTGCCGTTCGAGGAGGACCACCGCCAGGGCAAGGACCGTCCGGTGCTGCTCATCGCGCGCGACGGGGAGTGGCTACTGGCGCTGATGCTCACCAGCAAGGACCATGACCGCGACCAGGCCCAGGAAGCCAGACAGGGTCGGCACTGGCAGGACATCGGGTCAGGCGACTGGGACAGCAAGGGCCGCCCCAGCGAGGTGCGGGTGGACCGCATCGTGCGGGTGGACCCTCGCGCGGTACGACGCGAGGGCGCGGTGCTCGACCGCGAGCGGTTCGAGGAGGTGGCCGCGGCGGTCCGTGCGGCGAGGTGAGAGCCGGGGGCGAGCTGGGGACGAGTCGGGGACGAGCCAGAGGCCGAGCCGGCGCATACCGACCCGAGCCGGCGGCACACCGACCCGAGCCGGCGGCATACCGACTCGGTATGGCCCCGCAACGCGAAGGGCCGGTCACCCCGTGGGGTGACCGGCCCTTGCTGCCGTGGAGGCGACTCGCGTCAGAGCGAGGCGGCCTTCTTCGCCATGGCCGACTTCTTGTTGGCGGCCTGGTTGGCGTGGATGACGCCCTTGCCAGCGGCCTTGTCGAGCTTCTTGCTGGCGGTCGCGAGGGCATCCTTCGCCGCCGCTGCGTCGCCGGCGTCGACGGCCTTCTGGAACTTGCGGATCCAGGTCTTGAGCTCGCTCTTGACGGCCTTGTTGCGCTCGGTCGCCGTGCGGTTCGTCTTGATCCGCTTGAGCTGGGACTTGATGTTTGCCACAGGTGTGTCTCTCTTGGTTGGTCGGTGGTTGCCGTTAGAGGGCGGCAGAAGCCTCTCGGGACCAGGCGTGGGGCACCTGTGGTTGAGGGGCTCTGGATGAAGCTGCATGCGCGCACGACCATGCGCGCACGCGACGGGTAAATCTACCAGCGAGGAGCCCACTCCCCCAAAACGCCATCGGCTGACGTCACCGACCGGTGCGCGCCCGGGTGATCGTGAGCACCGCGCGCTCGACGGCGTAGACCGGGTCGCGGCCACCGCCCTTGACCTCGAAGTCGGCGTGGGCGACGGCCTGGATGGCCTCGGCCAGACCCTCGGGACCCCATCCGGACAGGCCACGACGCGCCTTGTCGACCTGCCACGGCGCCATCCCGAGCTCGCGGGCGACGTCGGCCGACCGGCCACGGCCCGCTGCCCCGACCTTGACGAGCTGGCGCAGCTGCTGGGCGAGCACCGCGACGATGGGCACCGGGTCGACCCCGGTCGCGATGGCGTGCCGCAGCAGCCGCAGCGCCTCGCCGGCGTTGCCCGCCACCGCCGCGTCGGCCACCTTGAAGCCTGTCGCCTCGACCTTGCCCCCGTGGTAGCGGGTGACGAGGTCCTCGTCGATCGTGCCGGTCGTGTCGGCCACCAGCTGCTGGCAGGCGGAGGCGAGCTCGCGCACGTCCTTGCCGACCGCCTCGATGAGGGCGCGCACCGCATCCGGGGTGGCTCGTCGCCCCGCCGCACGGAACTCGTGCGCGGCGAAGTCGGTCTTGTCACGGTCGGTCTTGATGGCCGGGGCCTCGATGACGCGCGCCTGCGACTTCTTGAGGGTGTCGAGCACCTTCTTGCCACGCTGACCGGACTTGTGGGTGACGACCAGCGTGACCTCGGGATCGGGCGCAGCCAGGAAGGCGAGCAGGTCCTCTTGGAGCTCGTCGGGCGCCTCGTCGAGGTCGGCGACCACGATGCACTTCGACCCCCCGAACAGGGACGGGCTCGCGTGCATGCCCAGCGCGCCGGCCTCGTAGGTCTCCGCGGCCAGGCGGATCACCTCGACGTCCGGGGCAGTGGCCCTCAGGTCGTCGAGGGTGGCGCTCAGGGCGCGGTCGGCGATGACGGCCTCAGGCCCCGAGATCAACACGAGGGGCGGGACGGTTCGCGTCGCGGTGGCGGTCACGGCGCACAGCCTCCCATGACCCACCGACGCCGCCGGGACTGCCGTCCCTCCAGCGGGTCAGCCACCGGGGCAGTACGCGTCACCGGCGGGTAGGTCGGGGTGGATCGCCCCTTCCCGGTCGGCCACCGATCCCGCGGCGGTCCGGCCGGCCCGGACGGCGATGACCTCGGCCAGGATCGCCACCGCGATCTCCCCCGGGGCGTTGGCGCCGATGTCGAGCCCGATCGGCGCGTGCACGGTGGCGAGCGCCTCCTCTGCCACGCCGTGCTCGAGCAACCAGCTCCGTCGGCGTTCCTGGGTGCGGCGCGACCCCATGCCGCCGATGTATGCCGTCCCAGCCTCCAGCCCAGCGCGGATGGCTGGGCCGTCCACGCCGTCATGGTGGCTCGTCACCACGAGGGCGTCGACGTCCGCAGGGACGCTGGGGTCGTCGGTCGAGGTCGTGACCGCCCACCCGAGGGGCGCGGCCAGGGCGACGAGGGCCGCTGCCACCGGTCCGTCGCCGATGACGTGGAGGGCACAGGGTTCGGTCATCCGCCCAGTATCGACCACGGGCCCCCGGCTCGGGTGCCTACTCGAACGCGAGCGTGGCCGCCCCGGTCGCCTCGAGCCCGAGCCCCTTGAGCCGGGCCGCGACCACATCGGCCGGCAGCTCCAGGCTCTCGGCGAGCTCGTCGACCGACAGACCGAGCTCGACTCCGTCGCGCAGCTCCTCGTCGGACTCGGCCGTCCAGGCGTGACCGGCCGTGACCGCCGTTCGAGCCGACTCGGCGGGCGGCGGGGCGTCGGCCACCGGGCGCGGGTGCTCCACCGCGTCCTCGCCGGTGCCGCCGGACGACGTGCCGCCCAAGCTCGCGCCCCCCATGCTCGTGCCGACCAACGCGCCGGTGATCCCCCGCAGCGCCGGCTCGTGCACCTCGACCGGCGGGGCGGCCGTCTCGTCGAGCCGCTGGAGGGCGGCGAGCACCCGCTCGCGGTCAGTGGTCGGCCAGAACGGTGGCAGCGAACGCTGGAGGAACCCGGCATACCGCGCCGTCATCATGCGGGAGTCGAGGAAGGCGACCACACCGCGGTCGTCGGCGCGACGGATGAGCCGGCCGGCGCCCTGCGCCAGCCGGAGCGCGGCATGCGTGGCGGAGACGGCCATGAAGCCGTTGCCGCCCATCCGGGCGATCGCCTGCGAGCGCGCGGAGGACAGCGGGTCATCGGGTCGGGGGAAGGGGATCCGGTCGATGATCACCAGCTGGCAGGCCGAGCCCGGGACGTCGACGCCCTGCCACAGCGTGAGGGTGCCGAAGAGACAGGTGCGGGGGTCACGGGCGAACTGGCGCACCAGGGTCGTGATCTGGTCCTCGCCCTGGCAGAGGAAGCCGATGTCGCCGTCGAACCTCTCCCGCATCGCCTCGGTGGCCTCCTTGGCCGCGCGCATGGACGAGAACAGCCCGAGGGTGCGGCCACCGGCCGCCCGCACCAACGCCTCGATCTCGTCGAGGGTCTGCTCGCTCAGGCCGTCCCGCCCCGGCGCGGGCAGGTGCTGCGCGACGTACGCGATCGCCTGCTGGGGGTAGTCGAACGGACTGCCCACGTCGAGGCCGCGCCACTCCGGCGCCCCCTCGCCGCGCAGCCCCATCGTGCCGGCCACGGCGTCGAACGTGCCGCCCAGCTCGAGCGTCGCGGACGTCATGACCACGGTGCGGTCGCCGAAAACCTTGTCGCGCAACAACATCGCCACGCTCATCGGGGCCACCCGCAACACGGAGCCGCGCCGCTGGTCGCGGCTGACCCACACGACGTCGAGGTCGCGCTGCTCGAGGATGCGTGACGAGTTCTCGAACATCTCGTCGATGGCGGCCTGGGCCACCTTGCGGGCTCCGTCGGGCTCGACGCCCTTCTCCGGCTTCAGCTCGGACTGCACCAGTCGCGTCGTGTCCCTCACCCGCGCGAGGGCGAGCGAGAGCGCGTCGGGTATGCCGTTGAGCTTGCCCTCGGGGAGCTCGTCCAGGACGGACTGGAGGAAGACCGACGCGTCGTCGACGGCCTCGGTGGACTCGGCGAGCCGGCTGGCCCGCTTCGCCGCGGCCGCGACCATCGAGGGGGTGATCTCGTCGGTGATGGTGGACGTCACGCGGTCGACCAGCTCGTGCGCCTCGTCGACGACCAGCAGGTCGTGCTCCGGCAGCATCTGGCGTCCCTCGAACGAGTCGATCGCCATGAACGAGTGGTTGGTGACGATGACGTCGCACTCCTTCGCAGCCTCACGGGACCGCTCGACGAAGCAGTCGGCGAAGGCGGGGCACTTGCTCCCCATGCACTCGTGGGCGCTGACCGACACCTGCCGCCAGGCACGCTCGCTGACCCCGGGCACCAGCTCGTCGCGGTCGCCCGACTCGGTGGTCTCGGCCCACGCACGCAGGCGCACCACCTCCTGGCCGAGCCGGGACGCCGCCCGGTCCACCTCGCCCACCTCGAACAGCCCGTCCTCGTCGTCGGGGAAACCGCCCTCGAGCTTGTGGGCGCACAGGTAGTTGCGACGCCCCTTCACCAGGCCATAGGTCGGCCGCTTCCCGAGCAGCGGGGCGATCGACTCGGCCAGTCGCGGCATGTCGCGGTCGACGATCTGGGCCTGGAGGGCCAGCGTCGCGGTCGCGATGACCGCTGGCTTGCCCGTCTTCTGGGCGTGCATGACCGCCGGGATGAGGTAGGCCAGCGACTTGCCGGTGCCCGTGCCGGCCTGCACCAGCAGGTGCTCGTCCGCGGCCACGGCGTCCTCGACGGCGTGGGCCATCTCGACCTGGCCCGGTCGCTCGACTCCCCCGACTCCCTGGACGGCGGCGTGCAACAGGTCGTCGAGTGAAGCCATTGGGTCAGCGTATGCCGTGACGCGGGTGGGGTGGTCGACCGTCCCCACCGTGCCGCGCACGACCGTGACCCCGGCACCTTCGGAGGGGCCGGGGTCACGCGGGGGCCGCGTCATGTCACCTCTCGTGCACCCAACGGGGTGCCGGCACCCCGTTCCCCGTCAGGTTGTCGCACGCGACGAACTGGGTGCCGACGCGCTCCAGCGTGCAGAAGTAGGTGGCGGTGGATGACGTCGCTGGGGCGTCGATCTTGCCGGGGTCCTGCCGCGCTGCGGCCGGCAGCGCACCGAGCCCCACGACGAGGGCGGTGGCGGCGAGGACCGGCATGACGCGCCAGGCGCGCCGGGTCGAGGTGGTGGCGCCGTGCCGGACGGTGCGGCCCGCGTTCTGGCTTGCGTTCACGGTGTGCTCCTGGTGCTTCGAGAGGTGATCCCTGCTGACACCTCCACGGTCCGGCGAGCGGCACCTGAGCCACATCGGGAGGACCCCCTGAGAAGCGCGGCCGAGCCCCCTCGATTTCCGCTGTCGCCGGCAGTCCGACCGCGACACACTGGAAGACGTGTCACCACCGGAGTCGGCACAGCGCGACGTCTTCGTAGGCCGAGCCGAGGCCCTCGACGAGCTCGCCGCGGCCCTCGCCTCGGCGCGCGCCGGCGAGGGCCGGGCCGTCCTGGTCCTGGGTGACGCCGGAGTGGGCAAGACCCGGCTGGCCCAACACGCGTGCTCCCTGGCCCCGGACTTCCTGGTGCTGAGCGGCGCGTGCCTGGCGATGACCTCGGTGACCGTCCCACTGCTCCCGCTGCGCGCGGCGGTGTCGGCGGTGCTCCCGGGCGAGCGACCGGTGCTGAGCGGGGCGGACGGCGCGCGCACCGCCGAGGAGTTCGACGGGTGGGTGGAGAGCCGCTGTGCCGAACGACCGGTGGCCCTCGTGGTCGACGACCTGCAGTGGGCCGACCCGGGCACCCTCGACATCCTGATGTGGGTCCTGGCCGGGCTGACCCCTCGCCGTCTCGCGCTGATCATGACCGTCCGCCGTGGGGAGCTGGTGGCGGGTCACCCGTTGCACCGCTGGCTGGCCGATGTGCGGCGGCTGCCCGGCTTCGCGGAGATGTCGCTGGGCCCGTTGGGGCTCGAGGAGACCCGCGAGCAGCTCAAGGGCGTGCTCGGCGACGTGCCTCACGAGAGCCTGGTCCGCGAGGTCTTCGGCCGCACCGGCGGCAACGCGTACCTCAACCGGCTGCTGGTGCGAGGCGTGGACCCGGCAGCCACGGTCCTCGGCCCCGGGGTGCCTGACGACCTCGCCTCGGCAGTGCTCAGGGCCTGGCACCGCCTCGACCTGCCCGCCCGCGAGCTGTCGCGGGTGCTGGCGGTCGGCGGGAGGGTCGCCCGCGGGAGGATGCTCGACCACGCCGCGGACCTCGCCGGGGTGAGCGACCTGCGGTCGGCGTTGCGGGACTGCGTGGAGGCCGACCTGCTGGAGGTCGACCGCCACGGTGGGTACTGGTTCCACCACCCGCTCCAGGCCGAGGCCCTCGAGGGCAGCCTCGACGGGCCCGAGCGGCAACGGCTGCACGCCGCCTTCGCCGCCTCCCTGGAGGTGGAGCTGGAGGCGGAGCATCCCGGGTCGTCGCCGGCGGCCGTGCCGTCCGACGACGTCCACCTCGAGACGCTCAGCCTGATCGCCGAGCACCACCACCGAGCCGGCCAGACTGCGCAGGCCCATGACTGGGCGCTGCGGGCCGCTGACCGGGCCGCGGCCACCGGCGCCCGTGAGACCGAGCTGCGCCTGCTCCTGCGCGCGCTGGCCGTCCAGGGCGAGCCGCGGCCGCCGGCCTCGCTGTGGCAGCGGCTCCGCCAGGCCGCCGAGGACGTCGGCGACGTCAAGGAGGAGCTGCTGGCCGTGGAAGCGCTCCTGGCCGATCTCGCGCCCGAGCAGGACCCCGTGGTGGTGAGCGAGCTCCTGGTCCGTCGCCAGCACCTGCGCTTCTCGACGGGACAGGGCTTCCTCGACCCCGTGGAGCTGGGGCGCGCCGTCGAGCTGGCCGCACCTGAGCCCGCCTCGTGGCAGTACGCAGTCGCGCTGGCCGAGCTGGCGCACGCCAGCCTGTGGCAGGACGACCCCGCTGCCCCCGAGTTCGCCACCCGCTCCCTCGAGCGCGCCAGGGCCTGCGCCCACCCCCGGGCACTGGCCTACGCGCTGGCCGCGAACTCGATGCTGGCCGTCTTCGAAGACCGCTTCGACGACGGCCGACGCCTGGGGGGCGAGGCCGTCGCAGCAGCAGCCACGGCACGTGACGGCTGGGCGTTCGTGCACGCCAGCCTCTGGGAGGCCAACTCCGTCGATGGTCCGATCACCCCGCAGTGGCGGTCCATGGTGGGCCGCCGCCGAGTCGAGCTGACCGCCCTGGGCCTGCCGTCCACTTACGTCGCCTGGCTCACGGCCAACGAGGCCTTCGGGCACCTGCACGCCGGGGAGCTCGAGACGTCGGCCCAGCTGATCCGTGAGGCCCTCGGTGCCAGACCGAGCGCGCTCGTCGATGTGCAGAGCCGACTGAATGCCGCGTGGCTGGCAGCGGTACAGGGCCGCATCCACGAGGCGGAAGGGCACCTGGCCCGCGCCGACGAGCTCTTCGCAGAGACGTCGACCTTCCTCGCCTTCGAGTTCGACGCCGTGCGGGCGATGGTGCTCCTGTGCGGCGGTCACCTCCGCGAGGCCGTCGAGGCCGCGGTGTCCGGGACTGCCACACCGGGCGCCCCACCCACCATGTGCGAATGGCTGGTCCCCATCGCGGCGCGAGCCCTGGCCGAGCAGGTGCAGCAGGCCCGTGATGCCGGTCGGGACCCTGCTCCGGAGCTGGCTGAGGTCGACGCACTGACCCGCGCGTTCCCCCACGTGCTGGCCGACAAGGGCGGCCTGACGTCCGGCTATCGCGGCCAGCTGGACGGCCTGCAGGCGATGTACCAGGGAGAGGTGGCTCGGGCGCGACGCGACGTGGCGGCCCCCCGGCGATGGGCCGAGGCGGCCACCGCCCTCCACGGTGTCCTGGCGTGGGAGGAGTGCTACTCACTGTGGCGTCTCGCGGAGTCACTCCTGAGCTCGGGACAGCCACACCGGGACGGTGCGGCGGACGCCCTCAGACGGGGCCACGGGCTGGCCCGCAGGCTCCGTGTTCAGCCGATCGTGGACGAGCTGGAGGCCCTCGCCCGCGGCGCGCGCATCCCGCTGGCGGAGCCACCAGGTGCCGGCGCGGCACCCGCCGTCCCGGCCACCGCGGGCATCACCCCGCGTGAGTCCGAGATCCTCGGCCACATCGTCGCTGGCCGGACGTACGGCGAGATCGCGCGTGCCCTCGTGCTGAGCGAGAAGACCGTCAGCTCGCACGTCAGCCACCTCCTCACCAAGACCGGCACCTCCAACCGGGTCGACCTGGCGCGCTGGGCGACCCGGCGCCACGGCTCCCCGTCACCGACTGACCCCGAGACCGACTGACCCGTCAGTCGCCGCCGTGGACGTGCAGCGGGCCGCCGTCGAGTCGGCGAGCCATCAGCACCTCGTCACGGTCATCTCCGGGAGCGACGCGGATCACGCCCGGCACCCGGCCAACCTCCTGGTAGCCGTGCCGGGCGTAGAACCTCGTCACTCCCGCGCCGCTGCGCGTACTCAGCAGCAGCTGCTCCGCGCCGGCCTCGCGAGCCAGCCGGTGCAGCCCCGCGAGCAGGAGCCCGCCCTGTCCGGAGCCCTGCCGGCCCGGCTCCACCATCACGCGGTAGAGCCAGGGCGCGTGGCGCCGCAACGGGTTCGGACCGACCACGCACCACCCCCACCCGACCAAGGCGCCGTCGGGGTCCCGCAAGGCCCCGGCAAAGCCGTCCCCGTCGGCCATCTGCCGTTCGTGCACCGCGAGGAGCTCGGCGACGGCCGAACGTGGCGCGCCCGGCAGGAACCCGACCGCTCCCCCGGCATCGTTGACGCGCTGCCAGAGGTCGAGCAGCTCCTCACGACCGGTGTCGTCGAGGTCGTCGACGCGGGTCACGCGCGGGGCCTCGAAGACCACGGAGTGGGGCTCGTCGGGGAGGTCATCGGGGAGCACCCGGGTGAGACCGGTTCGCACCAACCCGCTGGCGAGTGCCGTCCGGACCGAGGGGGTGTTGCGCTCCTTCACCAGGGCGCGYACGACCCGACCGGGGTGCCACTCGGTGGCCATCGCGACGGCTGCACGGGCGGCTTCGCGAGCCAGTCCCCGCCCTTGGGCCTCGGCGACGAACCGGTAGTAGAGGTTGAGGTACTCGTCGCGGCGCTGCACGCCCACCCAGCCCAGCGGCATACCGGAGTCGAGGTCACGCGCCACCCAGTAACCGAACCCATGGGTCGCCCAGTGGTCGAGGATCGCGTCGAAGAACTGCGCGTTCGTCTCCGGCGTGCCGAGGACGTGCGGTGCGTGCGTGTAGAGGCGCGGGTCGCTGTGCACCGCCGTGTGGAAGGCGCGATCGTGTTCGGTGGGCCGCGTCAGCGCCAGGCGGGCGGTGCGGGGTTCGGTCTGGTCCTGGGTCACGGTGAGGACGCTATCGAGGGCCAGGCTCGCGAGGGTGCCCCCGGGTGGGAGGATGGCCGGCGATGCCTTCCGCCCCGCCGCTGCCCCTCGACGCCCTGCTGCCCGAGGGGGCCGGGCCCGACGAGGTGTATGCCGCGTTCGAGGGCTGGGCGCGCGACCAGGGCACACCGCTGTACCCCCACCAGGAGGAGGCGCTGATCTCCCTCCTCGCCGGGGAGAACGTCGTCCTCTCGACCCCCACGGGGTCCGGCAAGTCGCTGGTCGCCACCGGTGCCCACCTGGCTGCGCTGGCCAGTGACCGCGTCAGCTTCTACACCGCGCCGATCAAGGCCCTGGTGAGCGAGAAGTTCTTTGCGCTGTGCGAGCTCTTCGGAGCGTCCGAGGTCGGGATGCTGACCGGCGACGCGTCGGTGAACCCGGACGCCCCGATCATCTGCTGCACGGCCGAGATCCTGGCCAACATCGCGCTGCGCGAGGGCGCCGACGCCGATGTGGGGCTGGTGATCATGGACGAGTTCCACTTCTACGCCGAGCCCGACCGCGGGTGGGCCTGGCAGGTCCCGCTGCTCGAGCTGCCCCAGGCGCAGTTCATCCTGATGTCCGCCACGCTCGGCGACCTGACCGAGCTGTCCGAGGACCTGAGTCGTCGCACGGGCCGACCCACCGCCCTCGTGACCGGCACCGAGCGACCCGTGCCGCTGAGCTTCAGCTGGGCCCTCACTCCCCTGCCGGAGACCATCGAGGAGCTGCTGACGACCCACCAGTCCCCGGTGTACGTCGTGCACTTCACCCAGGCGGCGGCGCTGGAACAGGCTCAGGCGCTCCTGTCGCTCAAGGGCACCGTCAAGGCGGACCGGGCCGCCATCGCGGAGCGGATCGGCGGCTTCCGGTTCACTGCGGGATTCGGGCGCACGCTGTCGACCCTGGTCCGCTCCGGCATCGGGGTGCACCACGCCGGCATGCTCCCGCGCTACCGCAGGCTGGTCGAGCAGCTCGCCCAGGACGGGCTGCTCAAGGTCATCTGCGGCACCGACACCCTCGGCGTCGGCATCAACGTGCCGATCCGCACCGTCCTGTTCACCGGCCTGGTGAAGTTCGACGGGTCACGACAGCGGATCCTCAAGGCCCGTGAGTTCCACCAGATCGCCGGGCGCGCGGGCCGCGCCGGGTTCGACACCAGCGGTTCGGTGGTCGTGCAGGCGCCCGAGCACGTCATCGACAACGCCCGGGCCATCGCCAAGGCGGGCGACGACCCGAAGAAGCTCAAGAAGGTGCAGCGCCGCAAGCCCGCCGACGGCGAGGTCTCCTGGACCGAGCAGACCTACGACAAGCTCGTCGCGGCCGACCCCGAGCCGCTGGTGTCCCGCATGCGGGTCGACCACTCGATGATCCTCAACGTCGTGCAGCGCCCGGGTGACCCCGTGCGCGCCCTGAGCCACCTGCTGCGCGACAACCACGAGACGCCTCGCAACCAGGCCCGGCTGTGCCGGCGGGCCATCACCCTCGGCAAGAGCATGCTGGACACCGGGGTCCTGCAACGGGTCTCGCCGCTCGACGCCGACGGTCGCGGGGTGCGCCTCAGCCCCGACGTCTCGGACGACTTCGCCCTCAACCAACCGCTTGCTCCTCTTGCCCTCGCGGCCTTCGACGTCCTCGACCCGGAGTCGCCGACCCACGCGCTCGACGTGGTCTCGGTCATCGAGGCGATCCTCGACGACCCGCGCCAGGTGCTCATGGCCCAGCTCCACAAGGCCAAGGGTGAGGCCGTCGCCGAGATGAAGGCCGACGGCGTGGAGTACGAGGAGCGGATGGCCCTGCTCGAGGACGTGACCTGGCCACGCCCGCTGGCCGACCTCCTCGAGGCGACCTTCGAGATCTTCCGGCAGAGCCACCCCTGGGTGTCCGAGTCCGCCCTGTCCCCCAAGTCCGTCGTCCGTGACATGTACGAGCGGGCGATGACCTTCACCGAGTTCGTCTCCACCTACCAGCTGGCGCGGTCCGAGGGACTCGTGCTCCGCTACCTGACCGACGCCTACCGCACGCTCCGCCAGACGGTGCCTGCCGCCCACCGCAGCGAGCAGTTCGACGACCTCTTCGAGTGGCTCGGCGAGACCGTCCGCCAGACCGACTCATCGCTGCTCGACGAGTGGGAGGCGTTGTCGGACCCCGACGCCAACGAGCGGCTCGAGGAGCTCGAGGGCCTGGCCGCGCACGGTGGCACCCGTCCGACCCGCCCGATCACGGCGAACGAGCGCGCCTTCCGGGTGATGGTCCGCAACGCCATGTTCCGCCGGGTGGAGCTGGCCAGCCGCGACAGGTTCGAGGAGCTGGCCGCCCTCGACGAGGGAGACCTGGACGAGGCCGCGTGGGACGAGGCCCTCGGCGCGTACTACGCCGACCACGACAGCATCGCCACCGACTCCGAGGCGCGCGGTCCGCAGCTCTTCGCGGTCACCGCCGCGCCCGCTGGGCGCCGCTGGGAGGTGCGCCAGACACTGCACGACCCCTCGGGCGACCACGACTGGGTGATCGAGGCGTGGGTCGACCTCGACGCCTCCGACGAGGCCGGCGAACCGGTGGTGCTCACCCAGGCGATGCGGCGCCTCTGACCCCACTCGTGGTCAGGGGTGTCGGGTCAGCAGCTCCCTGAGGCTGGTGGCCGGCCGCCCGGTCAGCCGCGGCACGGCATCGGAGACGGCCGCGACCTCACCCGCCGCGATCGCCGTGTAGGTGGACACCCACGCCTCCACCTGCCAGTCGGGTGCGCCGTACGACGCGCGGGAGGCGTAGGCCTCCGGCAGCGTCTCGTCGAGGAAGCGGGTCGGCCGGCCCGTGACCTCCTCGATGACCGCGGCCGCCTCGGCCAGGGTGAGGGCCTCCGGACCGGTGAGGTCGTATGCCGCGTCGGCGTGCGCACCGGGGTCGGCGAGGACCACCGCCGCGACGGCCGCGACGTCGTCGCGCGCGACGGCTGCCACCCGCCCCTCGCCGGCGGGGCCGCAGATCACGCCGTCCTGGGCCATCAGCGGCAGGAAGTCTGCGTAGAAGCTGTCGCGCAGGAACGTGAAGTCGAGCCCCGCCTCGCGAATGGCCTGCTCGGTCGCCCAGTGGTCGCGTCCGAGTGTGAAGGTGCAGTCCGCCGCCGCACCCTGGAACGACGTGTAGACGACGTGCCGGACCCCCGCCGTCGCTGCGGCGCGCACCAGGGCCCGGTGCTGGTCGAGCCGGTCGACCGCCTCGGACGCCGAGACCATGAGCAGCGTGTCGACCCCCGCCAGGGCGCGGGCGGCACCCTCGGGGTCGGCGAAGTCGCAGGCGCGCACCTCGTCCCGCGGACCGGCGGTCACCTTGGCCGGTGTCCGAGCCAACAGCACGAGCGGGCCGGCGTCTGGTGCGGTCTCGGCCAGCAGTGCCCGCACCCGGCTCCCCACGTGGCCGGTCACTCCGGTCAGTCCGATCGTCATGGTTCGAGCGTAGACACCGACCCCTGGTCGTGCGCGCCCAGCTCGAGGGTCATGAACACACTGAACTCGTCCTCGACGTAGGGACCGAAGGGACCGGACGGCGTGAACCCGTACGCGGCATACATGGCCCGGGCCGGGGCGAACTCCTCCGGCGAGCCGGTCTCGAGGCTCAGCCGGGTGTAGCCCCGTCGGCGGGCCTCGGCCACGACGTGCTCGAGGAGCGCCGCGGCGACACCACGACGGCGGTGCGCCGCAGCCGTGCGCATCGACTTGAGCTCGCCGTGGGCGGGGTCCAGCTCGCGCAGCGCGGCGCAGCCCAGCACCGCGTCACCCTCCCAGAGGCTCCAGAACGAGAGGTCGGGCGTCCGCAGCCGGTCGAGGTCGAGGGCGTGCACGCTCTCGGGTGGGGAGTAGCGACGCATCTCCTCGAGGTGCTCGGCGAGCAGGGCGGCGACCTGAGGCGTGTCGAGCCCGCCCGGGCGGAGGTCCACGGCGACCGGGCGGGCTCAGGCGGCGAACGCCGCGAGCTCGCCGGCCAGGTCGGGGTGCACCCGGGCCTTGAGCAGGGTGCCGTGGCCGGTGTGCTCGCTCGAGATGACCTCGGCCTCCTGGTGGAGTCGACTCACGAGGTCTCCACGGTCGTAGGGCACCAGCACCTCGACGTCGATGGTCGGCCGCGGCAGCTCGTCGGCGATGAGGGCGCGCAGCTCGTCGATCCCGGCGCCGGTGCGGGCCGAGACCACGATCGAGTGCTTCTCGTGGCGCTGGATCCGGTCGAGCACCTCGGGGTCGGCGGCGTCGGCCTTGTTGACGACGATCACCTCACGCACCGACGCCGCGTCGACATCGGCGAGCACGGCGCGGACCGCGCTGATCTGGCCCTCGGGGTCGGGGTGCGAGCCGTCGACGACGTGCAGCAGCAGGTCGGCGCCGCCCACCTCTTCGAGGGTCGAGCGGAAGGCCTCGACCAGCTGGGTCGGCAGCTGGCGCACGAAGCCGACGGTGTCGGCGAGCGTGTAGAGACGACCGTCCTCGGTCTCGGCGCGACGGACGGTCGGGTCGAGGGTCGCGAACAGCTGGTTCTCGACGAGCACGCCCGCCCCGGTCAGCCGGTTGAGCAGCGAGGACTTGCCCGCGTTGGTGTAGCCGGCGATCGCCACGCTCGGCACCTCGTTCGCCTTGCGGGAGAGCCGACGGGTGTCGCGGCTCGTCTTCATCTCCTTGATCTCGCGACGGAGCTTGGCCATGCGCGTGTTGATCCGTCGACGGTCGAGCTCGATCTTCGTCTCACCCGGACCACGCGAACCCATGCCCTGGCCACCGGCGGCCTGGCCACCGGCCTGCCGTGACATCGACTCACCCCAACCACGCAGGCGCGGCAGGAGGTACTGCAGCTGGGCCAGCTCCACCTGCGCCTTGCCCTCCTTCGACTTCGCGTGCTGGGCGAAGATGTCGAGGATCAGGGCGGTGCGGTCGATGACCTTGACCTTGACGACGTCCTCGAGCGCGCGGCGCTGGCTGGGGGTCAGCTCGGTGTCGCAGATGACGGTGTCGGCGCCCTCCGCGATGACGATGTCGCGCAGCTCGATGGCCTTGCCGGAGCCCAGGTAGGTGCCGGTGTCGGGCTTCGCGCGGCGCTGCACCAGCCCGGCGAGCACGGTCGAGCCCGCGGTCTCGGCGAGGGCGGCGAGCTCGCGCAGGGAGTTGTCGGCGTCCTCCGCCGTCCCCTCGGTCCAGACCGCGGCGAGCACCACGCGCTCGAGGCGCAGCTGGCGGTACTCGACTTCGGTGATGTCCTCCAGCTCGGTGGACAGCCCCGCGACCCGGCGCAACGCCGCTCGGTCCTCGCGGTCGTACTGGTCGCCGTCGTAGCCAGCCCCGTCACCGGTGAGGACCTCGTCCTCGGTCGCCAGCGCGGTGGCCTTCAGGTCAAAGATGTCTGATCGCTTCAGTGTCATGTCCCCTCAAGAATCTCACCATGCCAACAACCACGGCGACTGCTTTATGTCCTCGTCACCTCGCTGGGCACGGATCAAGTATCGACCACTGCGACCCGTTGCCGTCCGGCCGTCTACCGTTGGCCCCGATGAGCACGCAGGATCACTACTTCACGGCCGAGCCGGCCAGCCCCGCCCAGCAGCGCACGATCACCGTGCGGCTCGCGGGGCGCACCGTCGAGGTGCGCTCGGCCGCGGGGATCTTCAGCCCCGCCGGAGTCGACCAGGGCACTGCCGTGCTGCTGCGCCACGCCCCCGCACCGCCGACCCAGGGCAGCCTGCTCGACCTGGGCTGTGGTTGGGGCCCGATCGCCCTCACCCTCGCGCTCCGGTCGCCCGAGGCGACCGTGTATGCCGTGGACGTCAACGAGCGTGCGCTCGACCTGCTCCGCAGCACGGCGGCGTCGCTGGGACTCGACCGGCTGCACGCGAGCCAGCCGGACGGCATACCCGAGGACGTGCGGTTCGACGCGATCTGGTCGAACCCTCCCATCCGGGTGGGCAAGGCGGTGCTCCACGAGCTGATGCTCACCTGGCTCCCCCGGCTGGCCCCGGGAGGGGTGGCTCACCTCGTGGTGCAGAAGAACCTGGGCTCCGACTCGCTGCAGCGCTGGCTGGGCGAGCACCTCGACCCGAGTGAGTACACGGTGTCCCGGTTCACCTCGGACAAGGGCTTCCGGATCCTCGAGGTCCGCCGCGCCGCGGGTTAGAGCAGGTCGGTCGTGCCGTCGGCCACGAGGGCGGCCGGCCCGGCCAGCTCGACCTCCTGGCCCGGCAGCGCGCGCACCCGCAGCCGCCCGCCCGGCACGTCGACGGTCCAGGTGTCGGTGACGTCACCGGCCCAGAACCGGGTCGCCAGCGCGGCGGCGGCCGCACCGGTGCCACACGAGCGGGTCTCCCCCACGCCCCGCTCGTGGACGCGCATGCGCAGGTGACCGGCGCCCATCGGGCGGACGAACTCGACGTTGGTGCCGTGCTCGGGCAGCGGGTTCACCACCGGCGGCAGGTGGAGGTCGAGGGCGTCGAGGTCGACGGTCTCCGGCAGGGCCACCACGGTGTGGGGGTTGCCGAGGTCGAGCGACAGGGCGGAGAGGGGCTCGTGGCGCTCGAGGTGGACCAAGGCGTCGAAGCCCTCCTCGTCGGCGATGACCGGCTGCGCCAGCCGCCAGGGCCCGAGGTTCACCGCGATCAGCTCGGGCGTCTCGAACCGCACCACCTTGGTGCCGGCCCGCGTCGCGATGGCGAACTCGTCGGCGGTCTCGAGGCCCTCGCGACGCAGGTAGGCGGCGAACACCCGGGTGCCGTTGCCGCACATCTCCGCCACGCTGCCGTCGGCGTTGCGGTAGTCCATGAACCAGCGCGCCCCCGCCGCCTGCGACAGCACCCCGGCCTCGGTCGCCAGGGCCGTCGGGACGACGCGGATGACGCCGTCGCCCCCGATCCCGGCGCGGCGATCGGCGAGCCTGGCCGCCTGCTGCGCCGTCAGGTCGCGGACGCCCTCGAGGTCCGGGACGAGGACGAAGTCGTTCTCGGTGCCGTGGCCCTTGGTGAAGGCGGTCTGGTCAGCCATGCGCACCATTGTCGCTGATCGCGGCCCGCACCAGCGCCACCGCCCGGTCGGCGAGGTCCGGCGCCCGGGCGTCGAGCCAGGTGATCCGGGGGTCGGGGTTGAACCACGACTCCTGCCGCCGCACGAGCCGCCGGGTCAGCCTGGTGGTCTCCTCCTGCGCCTCGTCGGTCGTCAGCCGGCCGTCGAGCTCGGCCAGCGCCTGGGCGTAACCCAGCGCTCGCGAGGCCGTCCTGCCCGCACGCAGCCCCACCGCCTCCAGGCGCCGCACCTCCTCGAGAAGCCCCTGCTCCCACATCCGCCGCACCCGCATGGCCACCCTCTGGTCGAGTTCCTCGCGCGGCATCCGCAGGCCCACCAGCACGGTCGGCTGCAGGAAGGTGCGAGCCGGCAGGGTCGCCGAGAACGGCCGGCCGGTCAGCTCGATGACCTCCAGGGCGCGCACGATGCGCCGCGTGTTGCCCGGCTCGATGGCCGCGGCCGCGCGCGGGTCGAGGTCGCGCAGTCGCGCGCGCAGCACCGCGGGACCGACCTCGTCGGCCTCGCGCTCGAGTCGGGTCCGGATCTCGGCATCGGTCGGCGGGATGTCGAGCACGTCGAGTGCGGCGCGCACGTAGAGGCCGGACCCGCCGGCGAGCACCGGGTGGAGCCCCCGACCCCGGATCGCCGCGATGTCCTCGCGGGCCGCCGCCTGGTAGGCGGCGACGCTGGCCTCCTGCACGACGTCGAGCACGTCCAGCTGGTGGTGCGGTATGCCGCGTCGCTCGGCGAGCGGCAGCTTGGCGGTGCCGATGTCCATGCCGCGGTAGAGCTGGCTGGCATCCGCACCGACCACTTCTCCGCCGAGCGATTCCGCGAGGTCGAGCGCCAGGTCGGACTTGCCCGTCGCAGTGGGGCCGACGACGCCGATGACCAGTGGCATCGTCATGGGTTGGCGGTCATCGGGTCACAGGTCGTGCTCGTGGTCGTGGTCCTCGTCGTGGCCGAACGGGTCGGGGTCCACCCCGGGGTGCCAGGTGAAGCCGGGCTTGCCCCACCCCTGCTTCTTGACGGCCTTGCGGGCCTTCCTGCCCCACCGCTCGTTGAGCCGGTCGACGTAGAGGAAGCCGTTGAGGTGGTCGTACTCGTGCTGCATGCAGCGGGCGAACCAGCCGCTCGCCTCGAAGGACAGCTCTGTGCCGTCGACGTCGTACCCGGTCACGGTCGCCCGATCCCCCCGCTTGAGGGGGAAGCTCTCGCCCGGCACCGAGAGGCAGCCCTCGGCCTCGTCGTGCGGGTCGGGCTCGTCGAGCGAGGGCTTCGTCGAGGTGACGTAGGGGTTGACGATGGCGCCACGCGCCGGCACGCCGTCGTCGTTGTCCATCTGCCAGGTGAAGACCCGCAGCCCGACCCCGATCTGGGGGGCGGCCAGGCCCACGCCGTGGGCCGCGTCCATGGTCTCGAACATGTCAGCGACCAGCTCGCGCAGGTCGTCGTCGAACCTCTCCACGGGTTCGGCACGACGATGGAGCACCGGCTCACCGGTGATGACGATGGGGCGAACTGTCATGCGCGGGAGTCTCTCAGATCACCCGCAGGAGTGGTTCACCCGCACGTGACCGGCGCGGTGCCCGGTCGCCCCACGCCCGGCATACCCAGGGAGACGGCCGGCTTGCCGGGGACCGGAGCGTCCTGCAGGGCCGCCCACGCATCGCCCCCGGAGGTGCGGCGGAGCGAGTAGCTGCCGCCCTCGAGCGCCGCGTCGGCCACCAGGTGGTGCGGTGCGCCGTAGGTCACCCCCACGGTCACCATGTCGCCGGGCCGCGGTCGCTCGGCTCCCTCGGGCACCGCGAAGTGCACCAGCCGGTTGTCGCGAGCCCGGCCGGACAGACGGTGCGTCGCGGTGTCCTTGCGGCCTTCGCCGGTGGCCACCAGCACCTCGACGTCTCGACCCTCGACCCTGCGGTTCTCGGCCCAGGAGATCTCCTCCTGGGCCGCGAGGAGCCGCTCGTAGCGCTCCTGCACGACGGCCTTGGGCAGCTGGTCGGGCATCGTCGCGGCGGGGGTGCCGGGGCGGATGGAGTACTGGAAGGTGAACGCGCTCGCGAACCGCGACTCACGGACCACTCGCAGGGTCTCCTCGAAGTCGGCCTCCGTCTCGCCCGGGAAGCCGACGATGATGTCGGTCGTGATCGCGGCGTCCGGGATCTGCTCGCGCACCCGGTCGATGATCCCGAGGAACTTGTCGCTGCGGTAGGACCGCCGCATCGCCTTCAGCACCCGGTCCGAGCCCGACTGGAGCGGCATGTGCAGGCTCGGCATGACGTTGGGCGTCTCGGCCATCGCGGTGATGACATCGTCGGTGAAGGCGGCCGGGTGGGGGCTCGTGAAGCGCACCCGCTCGAGCCCCTCGATGTCGCCACAGGCCCGCAGCAGCTTGCCGAAGGCCAACCGGTCACCGAACTCGACGCCGTAGGTGTTGACGTTCTGGCCGAGCAACGTCACCTCGACGACGCCCTGCTGGACCAGCGCCTCGACCTCCGCGAGCACGTCGCCGGGGCGTCGGTCGGCCTCCTTGCCGCGCAGGCTGGGGACGATGCAGAACGTGCAGGTGTTGTTGCACCCCACCGAGATCGACACCCACCCGGCGTAGGCCGAGTCGCGTCGGGTCGGCAGCGTGCTCGGGAAGACCTCGAGGCTCTCGAGGATCTCGACCTCCGCGCGCTTGTTGTGGCGGGCCCGGTCGAGCAGGGCCGGCAGGCTGCCGATGTTGTTGGTGCCGAAGACGACGTCCACCCAGGGCGCCCTCTGCACGATGGTCGCGCGGTCCTTCTGGGCCATGCAGCCCCCGACCGCGATCTGCATGTCGGGGTTCTTCGTCTTGGCGGGGCGCAGCTGCCCGAGGTTGCCGTAGAGCTTGTTGTCGGCGTTCTCGCGGACGGCGCAGGTGTTGAAGACCACGACATCGGCGGCCTCGGGCCGAGCGCTCGCAGGCAGGCTGTTGACGTCGACGTAGCCGGCCGTCTCCAGCAGCCCGGCGAGGCGCTCGGAGTCGTGCACGTTCATCTGGCACCCGTGGGTGCGGACGTCGTAGGTCTTGGCTGCGCTCAGGGGCGCGGTGGCGTGCGTGGGCGTGGCAGTCATGGCACGGACAAGGGTACGTGCTCCGCACGACGAGGTATGCCGCGTTGGCACGTTGGCACGCTGGCACGCTGGCACGCTGGCACGCTGGCGCGTTGACGCGCTGGGCATCCGCCCAGCCGCAGCCGCTCGGTCGCCCGGGCCGGTCAGCGGGTGCGCAGGTCGGCGACGAGCGGAGGCGCCGCCACGAGGAGCAACACGAGTGCGGGGGCGATCAGGACCGGGAAGCCGACAGCGAGGTAGCCGGCTGCGCCGAGCAGTCCGCCGAGGAAGAACAAGCCGACCAGACCCGCGAGCATGCCGAGCTTGCCGAGGTCGGCTCGCACCGGCGGCTCGCCTGTCCGGCGACTGCGGTAGACGAGCTTGCCGAGCTCGATCCCGATGTCCGTCACCATTCCCGTGACGTGGGTCGTGCGGATCTGGGCCGCTGAGATCTTGGTGATGATGGCGTTCTGCAGACCCATCGTGAAGCAGAGCACCGCCACGAACACGTGGTCACGGTGTTCCCACACCAGCCGATCGGCCAGTGCGCCGAAGGCCAGGATCAGCAGCGCCTCGACGACGAGCACGTTCGCGTAGCGCCCGTGCAGGCCACGACGTCGCCCCCAGTTGAACAGCAGGGCGCAGGTCATCGCCCCGAGCACAAAGGCTCCGATGGCCTCGACGCCCACCCACACGAGGGCGAACGACCCCAGGACGAGGTGGTCCGCGACGGACGCCGTCAGGCCGGTCATGTGTGAGGTGTACACCGACACCGCGACGAACCCGACCGAGTTGAGGGTTCCCGCGATGAGGGCGAGCAAGGCGGCGAGGTACTGGTTGCGGCGCAGGGTGCGCTCGGCGCCGGTCAGGGTGGCCAGCCGGCCCGCGACCAGCGTTCCCCGCCCGAGGGAAGCTGGGGGCACGTCGCGAGCAGTCACAGCCGGAGAGTACGCCTGCCCGGTTTCAGTCGGGCTGGTGCTCAGTCGCGCTGGTGCTCGGGCGCGGCCGCGATGGCCTCACGGATGACGGCCATGGACAGCTCGGCCGGGTAGCCCTTGCGGGCGAGCAGGCCCGCCAGTCGCCTCTTCTGCACCAGAGGCTCGAGCCCGTGCATGGACCGGAGCTTCTTGGCCACCAGCTGGGCGGCCCGGTCACGCTCGGCCTCCGGGTCGATCTGGTCGAGGGTCGCCTGCGCCGTCTCGTCGTCCACGCCCTTGGTGCGCAGCTCGCGCGCCAGGGCTCGTCTGGCCAGTCCCCGCCCGGCCTGCTGGGACCGGACGAGCATCCCGGCGTACGCCACGTCGTCGACCAGGCCGACGTCGGTCATCCGGTCGAGCACGGCCTCGGCCACGTCGTCGGGACAGTTGCGAGCCCGCAGCTTGTCACGCAGCTGCTGGCGGCTCTTGGGTGACAGGGCGAGCTGACGCAACACGATCTGGCGGGCCACGTCGTAGGCATCCGGTTCCCCGTCACGGGTCTGCAGGTCGGCTTCGGGGTCGCCCGGGATCGGCTGCCACGCCCGGGGTCGCCGACTCGCCGGCTCTCCCGTGGACGGTGGCGAGGGTTCGCGCGTCGCGGCCAGGGCTGCCTCGAAGGCTGCCCTGGCCGCACTGCGCCGATCCGTCATGTGCGTCGATCCGTCATGTGCGTCGATCGGTCATGTCAGTCGGTCAGTCGGGGTGGCTCAGAACTCGACCGGCACCTCGGGGACCGCCGCCTCGGCCGGCTTGTCGACCTGCGGGCCGATGCCGAGCTTCTCCTTGATCTTCTTCTCGATCTCGTTGCCGAGGTCGGGGTTGTCCTTGAGGAACTGCCGGGCGTTCTCCTTACCCTGTCCGAGCTGGTCGCCCTCGTAGGTGTACCAGGCGCCGGCCTTGCGGACGAAGCCCTGCTCGACCCCCATGTCGATCAGGCCGCCCTCACGCGAGATGCCCTGGCCGTAGAGGATGTCGAACTCCGCCTGCTTGAACGGCGGGGCCACCTTGTTCTTGACGACCTTGACCCTGGTGCGGTTGCCGACCGGGTCGCTGCCGTCCTTGAGGGTCTCGATCCGCCGCACGTCGAGGCGCACCGAGGCGTAGAACTTCAGCGCCTTGCCACCGGTGGTGGTCTCCGGGGAGCCGAACATGACGCCGATCTTCTCGCGGAGCTGGTTGATGAAGATGGCCGTCGTGCCGGTGGTGTTGAGGGCGCCGGTGAGCTTGCGCAGGGCCTGTGACATCAGGCGGGCCTGCAGACCCACGTGGCTGTCGCCCATCTCGCCCTCGATCTCGGCGCGGGGCACGAGCGCGGCCACCGAGTCGATCACGATGATGTCGATGGCACCGGACCGGATCAGCATGTCGGCGATCTCGAGCGCCTGCTCCCCCGTGTCGGGCTGGCTGACCAGCAGGGCGTCGGTGTCGACCCCCAGCTTCTTGGCGTAGTCGGGGTCGAGGGCGTGCTCGGCGTCGATGAACGCCGCGATGCCGCCGGCCCGCTGGGCACTGGCCACGGCGTGGAGCGCCACCGTCGTCTTGCCCGAGGACTCCGGGCCGTAGATCTCGACGACGCGACCGCGCGGGAGACCGCCGATGCCGAGCGCCACGTCGAGCGCGATCGAGCCGGTCGGGATCACGTCGATCGGGGGACGGACGTCGTCGCCGAGGCGCATGACCGCGCCCTTGCCGAACGACTTCTCGATCTGCCCCATCACGCTGTCGAGGGACTTGGACTTCTGGTCCAGGGTTGCGGAGTTCGCTCCAGACATCTTGGCCACCATTCCTTCTTTCATTTCGAGTCGGGCGCGCCTGCCTTCGACCCTCGGGCAGCTGCTCTGCTTGGGTCAGACGCTAGGTGTCGGCACCGACAGCCGTCCGAGTCGCTCGCACGACCTGTGGACGGTGGCTCTGTGGCGGTTCCACCTGGGGACGAAGGTACCGAACACCTGTTCGAAATCCAGCATCCGACACGCGACACGCCGCGAACGGCTCCCGGTCAGGACGCCCGGCCCGCTCGACGCATCGGCGTGTGCGGGATCCCGTCCTCGAGGAACCCCCGCCCGCTGGGAGCGAAGCCGAACCCGGCATACCAGTCCACGAGGTGGGACTGGGCGTCGAGCACCACCGTGCGCTCCCCCGCCACGTCCAGCGCTGCGCGCACGAGGCGGGCTGCCAGCCCCTGGCCCCGGGCCGACGCGACCGTGGCGACCCGACCGATCCGCAGCGCCTCCCCGTCGTCGAGGAGCCGCAGGGTGGCCACCGGCTGGCCGTCCTGCTCCACCCACAGGTGACGCGTGAGGGGTTCGAGGTCACGGCCGTCGAGGTCGAGGTAGGGACAATCCTGTTCCACCACGAAGACCGCTGACCGCAGCGCCCAGAGCCGGTAGGCGGTCAGGCCGTCGAGGTCGGCGAAGCCCGCCGACCGCACCTCGGGGTCGGCGCCGCTCACGAGAGCAGCAGCTTCTCGAGTCGCCGTGCCGTGCCGACGACCCCGATCGCGCCGAGCACCACGAGGTAGCCGACGTGGGCGAGCACGCCCCACCCGACCTCCCCCAGCATCAGCGCGCGCTCCAGCGCGACCCCGTGGTAGAGCGGAGTCAGGCGCACCACCCACTGCAGCGCCTCGGGGTAGGTGGACAGCGGGAAGAAGGTCGCGGAGAACAGGAACATCGGCTGGATCGCCAGGGTGATGTAGTCGAAGTGCACCCAGGACGTCATGAAGGTCGTGGCGAACATCCCCAGGGCGGCGAACGCGAACCCGATGAACACCGCCGCGGGAAGGGCCAGGACCGCCCACCACGAGCCCACGGCCCCGGCCAGCAGGGCGACGACGAGGAAGGCCGCGGAGTACAGCGCACCGCGGATCAGCGACCAGGCGATCTCGCCGACCGCGATGTCACGCGGACCCATGGGAGTCGCGAGCACCGCGTCATACAGCTTGGCGTGGCGCAGCTTGAAGAAGACGTTGAAGGTGGAGTCGAAGACGGCACCGTTCATGGCGGAGGCCGCCAGCAGGGCCGGGGCGACGAACTGGGGGTAGGAGACCTCGGCGCCGGAGTCGGTCGTGACGGTCTGCACCAGCGCACCGATGCCGATGCCGAGCGAGAAGAGGTAGAAGACCGGCTCGGCGAACCCGGTCACCAGGGCGATCCAGCCGTGGCGGAACGAGGTGATGTTGCGCTCGACGAGCATGCGGGCCAGACCCGCCCCGGCAGGCATGGGCACGAGCCCCGCCAGCCTGGTGGAGACCGCGCGGCCCGGGCGCGGTGGGGCCTGGGCGCTCACGGGACCAGCCTCCTGGCGAAGGAGCGTTCGGCCAGCCACCAGCCGACCGCGACGTAGGCCCCGAGCACCACGACGTGCCCGACGAAGGGGCCGACCGCCACCGAGCCCGTCGCCACGTCTCGGCACGCCTCGACCCCGTGCCACAGTGGCGTCACCCAGGCGATCGGCTGCATCCAGCCGGGCAGCTGGTCGATGGGGAAGAACGTGCCGGAGAAGAGCATCAGCGGGGTGACCACCCAGCGGAAGAGGATGTTGAAGCCGTCGTCACCCTCCTGCCGCGCGGTGAACGCGAAGATCGGCGTGACGAACGCCAGGCCCGTGAGGATCGCGATCGGCAGGCAGAAGACCGCCGCCACCGACCGGAACCCGCCGAAGAGGGCCGCCACCCCCATGAAGATCGTCGTGGCGGTGGTGAGGTGGGCGACGACCGCGAGGAAGTGGCCGCGCAGCACGTCGCGCACCGTCAGCGGCGACGCGAGCATCGCGTGGTAGCCCATGTTCCACTTGATGTAGCCCAGCACCTGGTAGGTGGACTCGCCCATCGCGACCCACATCGTCTGGGTCGCGACGATGGCCGGCACCACGAACTGCAGGTAGGGCAGCCCGTCGACACCACCCACCCGGTCGTTGACCAGCGACCCGAGCCCGACCCCCATCGCCAGCAGGAAGAACAGCGGCGAGAGGAACCGGCCGATGATGCTGCCGCGCCAGGTGCGCCGGTAGACCGTGAGGAAGTAGGCGAACACCGCGAGCACCCGCTCGGAGGTCGACAGCGGCGCCCGTGGACCGGGTGCGGCCCGGCTGTGGGTGTCCGTGGGCATGGGCGTGCCGGCCGCGGGAGGGGTGTGGGGCGCCATCAGTCGACCAGGGTCCGACCGGTGAGGTGCAGGAACACGTCTTCCAGCGTGGAGCGTCGCACGAGCGACGACAACGGCTCGATGCCGCGCGCGTGGACGACCGCGGCCGCCTCGTCGCCGTCGTCGGCGTAGACGAGGAGCCGGTCGGGCAGCACCTCGACGCGCTCTCCGATGCCCGCGACCAGGCCCGCGACGTCCTGGTGGTCCTCGGCGTCGAACCGCAGCTCCAGCACCTCACGCGTCGAGTACTCGTCGATCAGCGACCGGGGTGAGCCCTCGGCGACGATCTTGCCGTGGTCCATCACGACCAGTCGGTCACAGAGCTGCTCGGCCTCGTCCATGTAGTGGGTCGTGAGGACGAGGGTCACGCCCGACCGCTTGAGCCGGAAGAGCCTGTCCCACAACACGTGCCGGGCCTGCGGGTCGAGACCGGTGGTCGGTTCGTCGAGCAGGAGGAGCTCTGGGGAGTTGATCAGCGACCGCGCGATGGTGAGGCGCCGCTTCATGCCCCCAGACAGGGGCTCCACCTTGTCACCGGCGCGATCGGTCAGCTGGGCGAAGTCGAGCAGCTCGGCAGCGCGGCTGCGGACCTCCTTGCGGGACAGGCCGAAGTAGCGGCCGTAGACCCAGAGGTTCTCCTCGACGGTGAGCTCCTCGTCGAGGGTGTCGCGCTGCGGGCAGCTGCCGATCCTGGCGCGGATCGCCGGACCGTCCGTGGCGGGGTCGAGACCGAACAACCGCAGCTCGCCACTGGTCACCGGTGACACGCAGCCCACCATCCTCATGGTGGACGACTTGCCCGCCCCGTTGGGACCGAGGAACCCGAAGCACTCGCCCTTGCGCACCGCGAAGTCGATGCCGTCGACGGCGGTGAAGTCGGCGAACGTCTTGGTCAACCCGGTGGCGGTCAACAGGATCTCGTCGGTCACTGGCCCCACGCTAGCGAGGGCCACCGACGCCGATCATCTCCTTTTGGCGTCGGCCAGCTCGTCGACGAGCGTCCGCGCCAGCGCGGCGGCGGGGAGCGACCGCAGGCGCTCGTGCCCGGTGCCCGCCCACAGGTGGACCAGCTCGGCCTCGCCGGTCGCCTTCCCGTGGGCGCGCAACGGAGCCGTGACGTGGTGGACGTGGGGGTATGCCGCGGGGGCGGCTTCGGCGAACAGCTCGGTCCACGTCGTGGTCAGGGCGCGGGCACTGCGGCCGGTGAAGGCCCGGGTCACCGTCGTCCCGCTGCGGTGGGTGAGCTCGTGCCGGTGCACGGGAGCGGTCCCCGCTTCGGGGCAGCCCAGGAAGGCGGTGCCCAGGGCGACGGCGGTGGCGCCCGCCCGCATGACCTCGGCCGCGTCGGCGCCGGTCATCACGCCACCGGCGCCCATGATCGGCAGGTGGGTGCGCTCCGCGAGGGCCCGCACCAGCGGGAGGAGCTCGAGCTGGGGACCCCCGGTGTCGACGGGGCCGCCACGGTGGCCGCCCGCCTCCCACCCCTGCGCCACGAGGCCGTCGACGGCGAGCGCCTCGGCCCACTCGACCTCGGACGGCTCGTTGACCGTCACCCACACGTCCGTCCCCGCCGCCTGCAGCCGGCTGACCACGTCTGCCGGGGGCCACCCGAACGCGAAGCTCACCAGGGCCGGGGCCGCCTCGACCAGCAGGTCGACCTTGGCCGCGAAGAAGTCGTCGTCATACCGCGGGGTCCCCAGCTCGACCCCTGCCGCGGCGGCCCAGGGAGCCAGCGACGCGGCATACGCGAGGGCATCCGCCTGCATGGACGGGAGGTCAGGGGACGGCGCGAACACGTTGACGCCGAACGGGACGGACGTGACGGAACGCAGCTCGTCGAGGTCGGTGCGGAGCCGTTCGGGGGTGAGGTAGGCGCCGGCCAGGAACGGGACCAGGCCACCCTCGGCGGCGGCAGCGGCCAGGGCGACGGTCGACGGACCGCCTGCCATCGGCGCGAGGACGAGGGGGTGGGCGGACCAGTCGACCGAGGTCACCGGGCGGGCCGTCGCTCGATGCCGAGCCGGCGCGACTCGGGCACGTCCATCGCGTCACACAGGGCGAGCCAGACCCGTCGCGGGCTCTCCCCCGCCTCGAGGGCCTGGGCCACCGTGCGGTCGCCGAGGACGCCCAGCACGTGGTGCTGGGCGAGCGAGCTGGCATAGGTCTCGCCGAACTCGTCGTTCATCAGGTTCCAGAAGTGGCTCAGCCGCACGGGGCGAGTGTAAGCCGGGCCGGAGGTCGGGACGCGCGGGTGTCGGTGGCGGGTGAGAGGCTGTCACCCTCATGGCAACGGATGTCCTCGACCGGTTCTCCCCCGCGACCGCCGCGTGGTTCAGGGGCTCGTTCAGCGAGCCGACAGCGGCCCAGGCCGGTGCGTGGGAGGCCATCTCCTCGGGGCAGCACGCGCTGGTCGTCGCCCCCACCGGTTCGGGCAAGACCCTGTCGGCCTTCCTGTGGGCACTCGACCGGCTGGCCGCCGAGCCTCCCCCGGCCGAGAAGCTCAAGCGCTGTCGCGTCCTCTATGTCTCCCCCATGAAGGCGCTGGCCGTCGACGTCGAGCGCAACCTGCGCTCTCCCCTTGTGGGCATCGGTCACGCCGCCACCCGGCTGGGCGTGACGCCGCCCGACATCACGGTGTCGGTGCGGTCCGGCGACACCCCGGCCGGTGAACGACGCGCGTTCGCGCGCACGCCCACCGACGTGCTCATCACGACCCCGGAGTCGCTCTTCCTCATCCTCACCTCGCAGGCCCGTGAGGCGCTCGCGGGTGTCGAGACCGTCATCCTCGACGAGGTGCACGCCGTCGCCGGCACCAAGCGCGGCGCCCACCTCGCCCTCTCCCTCGAGCGGCTCGACGCCCTGCTCGACCGGCCGGCCCAGCGGATCGGGCTCTCGGCCACCGTCGAGCCGGTCTCCGAGGTGGCCCGCTACCTCGCCGGGGGCCGACCCGTCGAGATCGTGCGACCGCCGTCCACGAAGGAGTGGGACCTCGAGGTCGTTGTCCCCATTGCCGACATGTCGGCACTCGGCGAGGTCATCGAGGACGACCTGTCCGGCCCGGCCGCGGGGGCCGAGCGCCGGGCCTCGATCTGGCCGCACGTCGAGGAGCGCATCGTCGACCTCATCGCCTCGCACCGCTCCACCCTCGTCTTCGCCAACTCGCGCCGCCTGGCCGAGCGGCTCACCGCCCGGCTCAACGAGATCTGGGACGAGCGGCTCGAGACCATGCGCGAGGCACAGGGCGACGACCCACCTCAGCCGCCGCCCCGGCCCGCCGGCACCCGCACCCCGGCCCAGCTGATGGCACAGTCCGGCGCCTCGTCCGGTGCCCCCGCGGTGCTGGCCCGCGCCCACCACGGATCGGTGAGCAAGGAGCACCGACAGCTGATCGAGGAGGACCTCAAGGCAGGGCGGCTCCCGGCGGTGGTGGCGACCAGCTCGCTCGAGCTCGGCATCGACATGGGCGCCGTCGACCTCGTCATCCAGGTCGAGTCCCCGCCGTCGGTCGCGTCCGGCCTGCAACGCGTCGGCCGCGCCGGTCACCAGGTCGGGGCGGTGTCGAGGGGCGTGTTGTTCCCGAAGTTCCGCGGTGACCTCGTGCAGACGGCTGTCGTGGTGGAGCGCATGCGCGCCGGCGCCATCGAGTCGCTGCGGGTGCCCGCCAACCCGGTCGACGTGCTCGCCCAGCAGGTCGTGGCCATGTGTGCGCTCGACGACTGGACCGTCGACGACCTCGAGTCCGTGGTCCGCAAGGCGACCCCGTTCGCCGCACTGCCCCGCTCGATCCTCGAGTCGGTGCTCGACATGCTCTCGGGGCGCTACCCGAGCGACGAGTTCGCCGAGCTCCGCCCGCGGATCGTCTGGGACCGCGTCACCGGGGTCCTCACCGGGCGTCCGGGCGCGCAGCGCCTCGCCGTCACCTCGGGCGGCACCATCCCCGACCGTGGCTTGTATGCCGTGTTCCTGGCGTCCAGCGAGGGCGCCGGCCGTCGCGTGGGCGAGCTCGACGAGGAGATGGTCTACGAGTCACGGGTCGGCGACGTCTTCACCCTCGGCACCTCCACCTGGCGGATCGAGGACATCACCCACGACCGCGTCCTCGTGACCCCGGCCCCGGGCCTCCCCGGACGGCTGCCGTTCTGGAAGGGCGACCAGCAGGGCCGACCCGCGGAGCTGGGCCGGGCGGTCGGGGCGTTCGTCCGGGAGGTCGTGGGCCTGTCACCGGCCAAGGCGCGGGCCCGGGTCGAGGCGGCCGGGCTCGACGAGTGGGCCGCCGACAACCTCCTCGGCTACCTCGCGGAGCAGCAGGAGGCCACCCGGCACGTGCCCGACGACCRCACGATCGTCGTCGAGCGGTTCCGTGACGAGATCGGCGACTGGCGGGTCGCGGTGCACTCCCCGTTCGGCGGGCAGGTGCATGCCCCGTGGGCCTTGTGCGTGTCGGCCCGCATGCGTGAGCGCTACGGCGTCGACGTCCAGGCGATGCACGGCGACGACGGGATCGTCTTCCGGTTGCCCGACCTCGAGTTCGAGGACGACGGGGGCCCAGGTCGGGGAGTGGGCGCCGAGCTGCTCGAGCTGGTACGGCTCGACGCCGACGACGTGCACGACCTCGTCACCTCCGAGATCGGGGGGTCCGCCCTGTTCGCGGCCCGGTTCCGGGAGTGCGCGTCACGCGCCCTGCTGCTGCCCCGGCGCCGGCCCGACCGGCGGCAACCCCTGTGGCAGCAACGCCAACGGGCCGCCCAGCTGCTCGAGGTGGCCAGCCAGTACGCATCCTTCCCCATCGTCCTGGAGACGGTGCGCGAGTGCGTCCAGGACGTGTTCGACGTCCCTGGCCTGACCGCGCTGATGCGCTCGATCGAGTCACGCGAGGTCACCCTCGTCGACGTCGAGTCGTCGCAGCCCTCGCCGTTCGCCCGCTCCCTCATGTTCGGGTACGTCGCCCAGTTCCTCTACGAGGGTGACTCACCGCTCGCCGAGAAGCGTGCCGCCGCGCTCGCGCTCGACCCGACGCTGCTGGCCGAGCTGCTCGGTCGCGGTGAGGGGCTCTCGCTGCGAGACCTGCTCGACCCGGCGGAGGTGACGCGCACCGAGTCCGAGCTCCAGCGCCTGGTGCCCGAGCGGGCCGCCCGCGACGCCGAGGACATCGCCGACCTCCTGAGGGTGCTCGGGCCCCTGCCGCTCGACGCGATCCAGGCGCGCTCGAGGGACGAGCTGACCCACCAGGAGATCGGGGGCTGGCTGGTCGAGCTCGAGGGCGCCCGTCGGGTGATCCGGGTCCGCGTCGCCGGGCAGGAGCGATGGGCTGCCATCGAGGACGCCGGCCGGTTGCGTGACGCGCTCGGCGCCTCGCTCCCGGTCGGCATCCCGCAGACCTTCCTCGAGTCGGTCCCCGACCCGCTCGGCGACCTGGTGCGCCGCTACGCGCGCACCCACGGGCCCTTCCCCGCCGCCGCGGTGGCCGCGTGGTGGGGGATCGGTCCCGCCGTCGCCCTCGACGCCCTGCGCCGGCTGGTGTCCTCCGGACGCGTGGTCGAGGGAGAGCTGCTCCCGACCGAGAACGGTGGCGGCATCCACGGCCTCGACTACTGCGACGCCGAGGTGCTGCGGCTGCTCCGGCGTCGTTCGCTGGCCGCGCTGCGCGCTGAGGTGGAGCCCGTCCCGGCCGTCGAGCTCGCGCGGTTCCTGCCCCAGTGGCAGTCCGTCGGTGGCGGCCTGCGCGGACGCGAAGGGCTGGTGCGCGCGATCGAGCAGCTCGCCGGCGCGGTGCTCCCGGCCAGCGCGCTCGAGAGTCTGGTCCTGCCCTCCCGCGTCGTCGACTACTCCCCCGCCCTGCTCGACGACCTGACCAGCAGCGGCGAGGTGCTCTGGCGTGGCCACGGCTCGCTGCCGGGCGATGACGGCTGGGTCTCGCTGCACCTCGCCGACACGGCCCACCTCACGCTCGCCCCGCTCACCGACCGTGCCCTGGGTGAGACCGAACAGGCCGTGGTCGACGCCCTGGCCGGCGGCGGCGCCTACTTCTTCCGCACCCTGGCCGACGCCGTGGGCAGCACCGACGACGAGCAGCTCCTCGCCGACCTCTGGTCGCTCGCGTGGGACGGCCGGGTCAGCAACGACACGCTGACCCCGCTGCGGGCCCTCCTCTCCGGGGGTCGTACCACGCACAAGCGGAGCCGACCCGGCCCCCGCACGACCCGGTATGCCGGGCGGCGGGGTTCGCTGGGCACGCTGTCCGGTCAGCGCGGGCTGGGACGACCGTCCCTGCCCACCCGGAGCGGGCCGGCAGCGGGCGCGGGTCGCTGGTCGTTGCTACCCGACGTCGAACAGGACGCCACCGTGCGGGCCTACGCGACGGCTGAGGTGCTGCTCGACCGCTACGGCGTGGTCACCCGCGGGTCGGTCGTGGCCGAGGACGTGCCCGGGGGGTTCGCCGGCGTCTACCGCGTGCTGGCGGCCGCCGAGGAGTCCGGACGGGTGCGCCGCGGCTACTTCGTCGAGTCCCTCGGGGCCTCGCAGTTCTCCACCACCGGGGCCGTCGACCGGCTCCGGGCCGGTGCCCGACCCGTCGGCGACGAGGCCGACCGGGGCGTGCCCGCCATGGTGCTGGCCGCGACCGACCCGGCGAACGCCTACGGGGCTGCCCTCCCCTGGCCGGACCGCGGCGTCAGCCCGCACGACGCCGACGAGTCCAAAGCCGTTTCGGGCCAGGCCGGGACGGTCAAGGCCGCGACGGTCAAGGCCGCGGCGGGCCAGGCCGTGACGGTCCAGCGCGGCCACCAGGCCGCGGCGGGCAAGCGCGGCCACCAGCCCGCGCGCAAGGCCGGCGCCCTCGTCGTCCTCGTCGACGGCGAGCTCGTGCTCTACGTCGAGCGTGGCGGCAAGACCTTGCTCTCGTGGACCGATGACGGACAGTCCCTCCAGGGAGCGGCTGACGCCCTGGCCCTCGCCGTGCGCGAGGGCGCCCTCGGCAGGCTCACGGTCGAGAAGGCCGACGGCGACGCGGTCCTCGGGTCCGACCACCCCCTCGCGTCGGCGCTCGCGCAGGCCGGGTTCCACGCCACGCCGCGCGGGCTGCGGCTGCGCCGGTGACCGCCGCGCCGAGCCCTCGGCCGACGCCGCGCGGGCTGGACCGCCGTGCCTGAGGGTGACACCGTCTGGCGCACCGCCCAGCGGCTGCACAAGGCGCTGGCCGGCGCCCCGGTGGTGCTGTCCGACCTGCGGTTCCCCGACCTCGCGACCGTCGACCTGCGCGGCAGCACGACGCTCGAGGTGGTCAGCCGCGGGAAGCACCTGCTGCACCGGTTCGACAGCGGGGTGACGCTGCACTCCCACCTGAAGATGGAGGGTCAGTGGCGCGTCGAGTCTCCCGAGGACACCGCGCGGTGGTTGCGCCGTGACGACCTGCGCGCCGCGATCGGCACGACCAGCTGGAGTGGCTTGGGCCTGCGTCTGGGGATGCTCGAGCTCGTCGCCACGAGCGACGAGGCCTCCGTGGTGGGGCACCTCGGGCCCGACCTGCTCGGCCCCGACTGGCACCTGCCCACCGCCCTGGCCAACCTGGCCGCCAGCCGCGACACCATCGGCGCCGCCCTCCTCGACCAGCGCAACCTGGCGGGCATCGGCACGCTCTGGGCGAGCGAGTCCCTCTTCCTGTCCCGCGTCGGTCCGTGGACCCCGGCCGCCGACCTCGCGGAGGCAGACCTCGAACGCGTGGTCACCCGGGCCCACGCCCTGCTCGACCAGTCCCGCCACCACGCGGTGCAGTCCAGCACCGGCAACCGCAGGAGGGGTGAGGAGCACTACGTCCACGCCAGGTCCGGGCGGCCGTGTCGGCGCTGCGGCACGACGATCCGGGTGGCCATGATCGGGCCGGCCKGGCGGGAGCGGACCATGTTCTACTGCCCTGGCTGCCAGCACGGGCTGGGTCCCACCGACGACGGCCGGCCCCAGCGACCCCTGGGGTCGACCCCCGGGCGCGGGACGTCCTACCGGCGCGTCTGAGCGACCCGAGCCAGGATCTCCTCGACCACCTCGGTCTTCGCGTCGGCGTAGTCCTGCACGGAGCGCCAGCGGCGGGTGGCCAGCTCGCGCTTGACGGTGGCGTAGTGGTCACGGTCGTCGGCGTGGGTGCGCAGCCAGTCGCGGAAGCCGAGCATCCTGGCGATCTCGCCCGCCCCGTGGCGGGGCGACAGGACGTGCACGTTGACGCTGTGCGGGTCGCCGTCGGTGACCCGGCGGGACAGCACGCGGTGTTCCAGCCACTGCGGCTCACGAACCCGAACGCGGTAGCCGAGGCCGAGGAGGGCGGGCACGTACGACGGTTCGTCGGCGGAGTCGGGCACCTGCAGCAGGATGTCGATGATGGGTTTGGCCGCCAGACCCGGCACCGACGTCGACCCCACGTGGTCGACCGCGAGGGCGGTGCCGCCCAGGACGGTCGCGAGGTCGCGCCGGTCCGCCTCGAAGTCGAGGGCCCATCGTGGATCGTGGTCGACGATGACGACCAGGGGTTCCGCAGGGCCGGACACGACGGGCCGAAGGTCGGGCGGCCGCTGGTCAGGCAGCGGAGGCGGACACCATCGCCGACGCGGGCAGCGGCAGCGACACCGGCGCGGTGAGCGCCTCGGTCTCGGCGACCCGCTCCGACACCTGGCCGAGGACCTCGGACAAGGGCAGGTGGAGGGCGCCGCAGATCGATGCCAGCAGCTCGGAGGAGGCTTCCTTCTCGCCACGCTCGACCTCGCTGAGGTAGCCGAGCGAGACGGAGGCGGCGGCCGAGACCTCACGCAGCGTGCGTCCCTGGGTCTGGCGCTGCTCGCGGAGCACGTCACCCAGCTCACGACGAAGCAGAATCATGACGCCTCCTCCATTGCTCGTGCGCGGCCTGCTGATGGTCAACGTTACCCCGAGGTCCTGACGGTTCGCGCGCAGGATTCGCAGAACACGCGGTACGACGAGGTCAACCGTCCGCAGGGCGAGAATCTTCCGCCCCATTCATCCCTCGCGCCCCGATTGCGTCGGCGACCAGGACCAGGGCGGCCTCGACCGTGCGACGACGGATGGTGGCCCGGTCCCCGGTCAGGGCCAGCTCCCGCACGAGCACGCGACCGTCGACGGCAACCGCGACGAACACCGTGCCGACCGGGCGGCCGTCCTGCGGCTCCGGACCGGCCACCCCGGTCGTGGCGACGCCGACGTCGGCACCGAGCACGCGGCATACCCCGGTCGCCATCTGGCGCGCCACCTCGGCCTGGACGGCCCCGCCCGCGGCGAGCAGGTCGGGGTCAACGCCGAGCACCCGGGCCTTGAGCTCGGTCGCGTAGGCCACGACCGCGCCCCGGACCACCGCCGAGGCACCCGGCACGTCGGTCAGCGCCGCGCAGACGAGGCCACCGGTGAGGGACTCCGCGGTCCCGACCGTGCGCCCGGCCGCCACCAGCGCCGCGACGACGTCCGGTGCCGTGCTCATCCTTTGTCGGGCGGCTCGACGGGCCCGCTTCATCGCCGACCGCTCGCTGGTCTGGCGCAGCCGCAGGGCCTTGACCGCGATGTCGAGGCCGGTGACCACCGTGACGGTGACCGCCAACCCCACGATGACGTCGGCCACCGTGGTCCACGTGTCGGCGCCGGAGAACGACCCCAGCGGCAACGTGAAGAGCAACAGCCCGAAGAACTGCAGGGTGGTCTTGACCTTGCCCCCGCGGCCGGCGGGCATGACGCCGTGACGGATGACGAAGAARCGCAGGACCGTGACGCCCCACTCGCGGACCAGCACGACCACGGTCACCCACCAGGGGAGCTCCCCCAGGACCGACAACCCGACGAAGGCCATGCCCATGAGGGTCTTGTCGGCGATGGGGTCGGCGATCTTCCCGAAGTTCGTGATCAGGCCCCTGCGGCGGGCGAGGTCACCGTCGACCCGGTCGGTGAGGGTGGCCACCGCGAAGACCGCTGCCGCAGCCCAGCGCATGCCCGGCCGTGCGCCCCCGTCGAAGAGCAGCAGCCAGCCGTAGACGGGGACGAGCAGGATGCGGGTCACGGTGAGGGCGTTGGCGATGTTCCACGAGCTCGGCGGCGGCACCGCGACCGGGGCCGCGGCGGGGTCGGGAGCCGGGGCGGACTCACTCAGCATGGCCCGGCCAGCAGGTCGATCCCCTCGGTGCCGGTGACCACCGCCCGCACGATGTCGCCGACGGCGACGTCAGGGAACGCGGCCGGGTCGAGCAGGGTGACCCCGTCGACGTCGGGCCCCTGGTGGGCAGCCCGGCCGACCACCGAGGTCTCGTCGTCGTCGTCCCCTGCGGTCGGCACGGACTCGACGAGCACGTCCACCTGCTCCCCGATCCGCTCCTCGGCGCGCTGGACGTTGAGCTCCTCGATGAGCGCGGTGAAGCGCGCGACGCGTTCGGCCACCACGTCCTCTGGAAGCTTGTCGCCGTACGACTCGGCCTCGGTGCCGTCCTCGTCGGAGTAGCCGAAGACGCCCACCACATCGAGCCGCGCGGCCAGGAGGAAGGCCTCGAGCTCGGCCAGGTCGTCCTCGGTCTCACCGGGGAAGCCGACGATGACGTTGCTCCGGATTCCGGCCCGCGGCACGCGGGCACGCACCTCGTCGAGCAGGCCGAGGAACGCCTCGCGCCCACCGAAGCGCCGCATCGAGCGCAACAGCGGTGCGGAGGCGTGTTGGAAGGAGATGTCGAAGTAGGGGACGACGCCGGGCACCGAGGCCATGGCGTCCAGCAGCCCGGGTCGGATCTCGGCCGGCTGCAGGTAGCTCACCCGGACCCGCTCGATGCCCGGTACCGCGGCCAGGTCCGGGAGGATCTTCTCGAGCAGCCCCAGGTCACCGAGGTCCTTGCCGTAGGACGTGGAGTTCTCACTGACCAGGAAGAGCTCCTTGACGCCGCGCTCCCCCAGCCAGCGCGCCTCGGCGATGATGTCGTGGGGCCGGCGCGASACGAACGCACCRCGGAACATCGGGATGGCGCAGAACGCACAGCGGCGGTCGCACCCRCTGGCGATCTTGAGSGGGGCCCAGGGGCGACCGTCGAGGCGGGCCCGGATGACGCGGGGACCCGAAGCGGGGACGGGGCCGTCGATGGCGACGTCGACGGGTGGCGTGGACACCTCGGTGGCCGTCCCGTGGCCGGGTAGCGACACCCCTGCGGAGCCGTCCTGTCGCTGCACCGGGGACAACGGGAGCAGCTGGCGCCGGTCGGACGGCGTGTGCGAGGCAGGTGCGTGGCCGTCGAGGATGGCCCGCAGGTGCGCGGACATGTCGACGTAGGAGTCGAAGCCGAGCACCGCGTCGGCCTCGGGGAGCTCGTCCGCGAGCTGCTGGCCGTAGCGCTCCGCCAGGCAGCCGACCGCCACCACCTTCTGCGTCTTCGAGTGGCCCTTGCGGGCGGACGCCTCCAGCAGCACGTCGATGGAGTCCTTCTTCGCCTGCTCGACGAACCCGCAGGTGTTGACCACCGCGACGTCGGCGTCGTCCGCGTCGTCGACGAGCAGCCACCCCTCGGCCGCCAGCCGGCCGGCGAGCTCCTCGGAGTCGACCTCGTTGCGGGTGCACCCCAGGGTGACCAGGGCGACACTGCGCTGTGCTGTCGAACTCATGTGCCCACTCTAAGGGTGGGTAGCGTGGCGCCATGACCGCCACAGCCGCCGCGACCGCTGCCCGGATCACCGCCCTCCTCGCACGTCATCCTGTGGTCGACGGCCACAACGACCTGCTGTGGGAGGCACGTGAGCAGGTCGGCTACGACTTCGACCGCCTCGACATCGAGGCCGGCGGCACGCCGACGCACACCGACCTCCCGCGCCTGCGCGAGGGCGGCGTCGGCGGCCAGTTCTGGTCGGTCTTCGTGCCGGCGTCGCTGAGCGGTGACGACGCGGTGAGCGCCACCCTGGAGCAGGTCGACGCGGGCCACCAGATGGTGGCTCGGTATGCCGACCGGCTGGCTTTCGCGCGTACCGCCGACGACATCGAGGCCGCCTGGGGGTCCGGGCGGATCGCCTCGCTCCTGGGCGCCGAGGGCGGCCACTCGATCAACAACTCCCTCGCGACGCTGCGGATGCTGCACGTCCTGGGGGTCCGCTACCTGACGCTCACCCACAACACCAACGTCGACTGGGCCGACTCGGCCACCGATGTGCCGGTCCACGGCGGCCTCTCGGCGTTCGGGGTCGAGGTGGTGCGCGAGATGAACCGGATCGGGATGCTCGTCGACCTCAGCCACGTGTCGGCCGACACCATGCGGGACGCGCTGCGGGTGGCCGAGGTGCCGGCGATCTTCAGCCACTCCTCGGCCAGGGCCGTGTGCGACAGCCCGCGGAACGCGCCCGACGACGTGCTGGAGTCGTTGCGCGCCAACGGTGGCGTCTGCATGGTGACGTTCGTCCCGACCTTCGTGAGCCCGGCGGCGGCCGCCTGGCGACAAGAGCTCAACGAGGTCTCGGCCGGGCAGGGCATCATGCCCGCCGACGCGGCCTACCCGGACTTCTACGACGCGTACGCCCTCGAGCACCCGACCCCCAGGGCGACCCTGGCCGACGTGGTGCGGCACGTCGAGCACGTGCGCGAGGTCGCCGGGGTCGACCACGTCGGGATCGGCGGCGACTACGACGGCGTCGCCACGCTGCCGGAGGGGCTCGAGGACGTGACCGGTTACCCCCGGCTGCTGGCGGCGCTGGCCGACCGGGGCTGGTCGGACGACGACCTCGCCAAGCTGACCTGCGGCAACATCCTGCGGGTCCTGCGTGAGGCCGAGGCGGGGGCCCGGGCGCTGCAGGAGCAGCGTGGACCGAGCCTCGCCACGATCGGCGAGCTGGACGACGCCACCGGCGGCGGGTCGGCTCCCTAGTTGCGCCAGCGGGTGATCGTGAGGCCCACGACCCGGGCGATGATCAGCGCCACGTACATGACCCCGGCCACCTGCTCGAGGATGACCACCGACCTGGCCAGCGGCAGGATCGCCGTGACATCGGAGAGCCCGACGCTCGTGAGGTTGGCGAACGACAGGTACAGCAGCTCCAGGAAGGTCCGGTGGCCCTCCCCCTGGTATGCCGTGAAGGACCCCGGGTAGACCACCTGCACGGCCATGAAGAGGTGCGCGAACATCCACGAGACCACCGTGAAGTTGGCACCGACGGCGAAGATCTCGTCGCGGGTGACCCAGGAGTCGTCGAAGAGGTAGCGGATCAGCCCGTAGCCCGTGTAGCCGTAGAACGCGGCGTGCAGGATCGCCGACCAGAAGACGACGGCGTGGTTCCCCGGCACGAACCCCTCGGCGATCGTCAGGGCGACCACCGGGATGCCGAGCACCACGGCGACCCAGGTCAGCGCCGGCGTCGCCCGCACGGCATACACGGCGATGGACAGGACGAGGACGCCGAACACCCCGATGAGGGTCCGCCCCCAGGGGGTGTCACCCGCGAACGGGTAGGCGAGCACCTCGAGCAGCTGCGCTGCCAGCAGCACCCCGCTCGGGTGTCCCTTGACGGCACCCAACCATTCCCGCATGGCGACCACCCTAGGGGTGGCCGGCTCGTCAGGAGGCGAGGACTCGGACGCGCAGGGTCCGGGCCGCCACCACCGCGGCGAGGCACGCGGTCGTGGCCATGACCAGCGCCATCGGGACAGCGGACCCCGAGCCCATCAGGCCGATCAGCGGGGCTGCCGCTCCCCCGATGACGAACTGCGACGCGCCCAGGAGCGCGGCCGCGGTGCCGGCTGCCTCACCGTGCCGGGTCAGGGCGAGTGCGGGGGTGTTGGGCAGGGTCAGGCCACACGCGAAGAGCAGGAACCACAACGGCACGAGGATGAGGACCAGGCCGCCGAAGCCGGTCGCGGCCGAGGCCAGCAGGACCAGCGCCGCCGTGGCACCGATCGACACCCCGACCCGGACGAGCTGCCGCGGCGCGAACCGCTTGAGCAGGAACGGGTTCAGCTGCGAGCCGGTGAGGAATCCGAGAGAGTTGATGCCGAACGCCAGGCCGAACTGGGCGACGCTGAGGCCGTAGATGTCCTGCAGCACGAAGGACGACCCGCCGATGTACGAGAAGAGGGTGGCGAACATCAGGCCGCTGATGAGGACGAGCCCGACGAAGGTCCGGTCACGCAGCAGGCTGGCGTAGGTGGCAAGGACCGGGCGGAGCGCGAGCGGGCGGCGCCGCTCGACAGGGAGGGTCTCGCGCAGGGCGAGGCTGGCCAGGGTCACCATGAGCACGCCGGCGACGGCGAGGATGACGAACACGCCACGCCACGAGGTCAGCTGGAGGATGAAGCCGCCGAGGGTCGGCGCGAGCACCGGGGCCAGACCCATGACGAGCATGAGGCGCGAGAGCATCGTCGCCGCAGCCGAGCCCGCGAAGAGGTCACGGACCATCGCCATGGAGACGACGGCGACCGCGGCGTTGCCGAGCCCCTGGATCGCCCGACCGACCGTGAGCAGCTCGATGGAGGGAGCAAACGCACAGAAGACCGACGCGGCGATGTGCAGCGCGAGCCCGGCGATGAGCGGGCGACGGCGGCCGATCGCGTCCGCGAGCGGGCCGACGAGGAGCTGGCCCAGCCCCATGCCGAGCAGGATGCCGGTCAGGGTGCCCTGCACGGCGGACTCCGACGCCGCGAGGTCGCGGGTGATCGAGGGCAGCGCAGGAAGGTAGGTGTCGATCGTGAGCGGCCCGATGGCGATCAGCGCACCGAGCACCAGGACGAACCGCACGTACGACCGACCCGTCGGGGCCGGTGCCGGCGGCACCGCTGGTGCGGCGTCGTGGGTCGGAGCGTCGTGGGTGGTGGCGGTCAAGGTCTCGGCAGTCACCTTGGCGCAACGACACGGGGCCCGGGATCCATTCCATGACGTGCCCCAGGTCTCACGGCCGGCCGGGTCCGCCTACTCCCGACCGGTCAGCTCCCACGCGTCCTGGGACTCCTCGACCTCGTCCAGACCGTCGTAGGCGCGCGCGACCGGGTCGTTGGCGTAGCGTGGGTCGGGCTCCGCGGCATACCCCGTGCGGACCTCGTCGGTGCGGTCGGTGCGGTCGACGGACTCGTGGTGCTCCGACGGCGTCCCCGACAGCGCATCGACGTCGAACACCGGCTCGGGATCGGCGATCACGTCGCCACGCATCAGCGCCAGGGTCATCGGCAGGTCGTCGGGCTTGACGAGCACGTCGCGCGCCTTGGAGCCCTCGGAGGGACCCACCACACCACGCGACTCGAGCAGGTCCATGAGCCGTCCGGCCTTCGCGAAGCCGACGCGCAGCTTGCGCTGGAGCATCGACGTCGAGCCGAACTGCGTCGTGACGACGAGCTCGGTGGCCTGCAGCAGCAGCTCGAGGTCGTCGCCGATGTCGTCGTCGACCTGCTTCTTGGCCGCGACCACGGTGACGTCGTCGCGGTAGTCGGGCTTGAGCTGCCCGGTGACGTGCTTGACCACCTGCTGGATCTCCGACTCGGTGACCCAGGCGCCCTGCACGCGCATCGTCTTGGACGCACCCATCGGCAGGAAGAGCGCGTCGCCCTGCCCGATCAGCTTCTCGGCGCCCGGCTGGTCGAGCACCACGCGGCTGTCGGCGAGCGACGACGTCGCGAACGCCATCCGCGACGGCACGTTGGCCTTGATGAGGCCGGTGACGACGTCGACCGACGGGCGCTGCGTGGCCAGCACCAGGTGGATGCCGGCGGCCCGGGCCAGCTGGGTGATGCGGACGATCGACTCCTCGACGTCGCGCGGCGCGACCATCATGAGGTCGGCCAGCTCGTCGACGATCACGAGCAGGTAGGGGTACGGGTGGATCGTCCGCTCGGACCCCGGCAGCGGCTTGACCTTGCCCGCCTTGACCGCCTTGTTGAAGTCGTCGATGTGCTTGAACCCGAACTGCGCGAGGTCGTCGTAGCGGGTGTCCATCTCGCGCACGACCCACGCCAGGGCCTCGGCGGCCTTCTTGGGGTTCGTGATGATCGGGGTGATCAGGTGCGGGATCCCCTCGTATGCCGTGAGCTCCACCCGCTTGGGGTCCACCAGGACCATGCGCACCTCGTCGGGCGTGGCGCGCATGAGGATCGAGGTGATCATCGAGTTCACGAAGCTGGACTTGCCAGCACCGGTCGCGCCCGCGACGAGCAGGTGCGGCATCTTGGCCAGGTTGGCGATGACGTAGCCGCCCTCGACGTCCTTGCCGACACCCATCACCATCGGGTGCTCGTTGCCCCGCGCCGCCTGGCTGCGCAGGACGTCGCCGAGGCTGACCTTCTCGCGGTCGGCGTTGGGGATCTCGATGCCGATCGCGGACTTGCCGGGGATCGGGGAGAGGATCCGCACGTCGGCTGACGCGACGGCATACGCGATGTTCTTGGAGAGGGCGGTGACCCGCTCGACCTTGGTGCCCCGGCCGAGCTCGACCTCGTAGCGGGTGACCGTCGGGCCGCGGCTGAACCCGGTGACCTGGGCGTCGATGTCGAACTGCTCGAGCACTTGGCTGAGCGACTCGACGACTCGGTCGTTGGCGGCGCTGCGGGTCTTGTGGGGCGAGCCGGGCTCGAGGATCGCGTTGTCGGGCAAGGTGTAGGTGATGTCGCCCGCGAGCGCGAGCTGCTCGACGCGCTGCGGCAGCGGCGTGGTGGGCGGCGCCTCGAGGGCCGCCTTCACCTCGATCGCCGGGCCCTTGGCCGGCGTGGTCGGGTCGGGGGCGAGCACCCCCGGCGACGTGGGGCGCTTCTCGCCGGGACGGAACCGTCGCCCGTCCGGGGCCACGAGCGCAGCCTGCTCGAACGCCTCGTCGCCCTCGAGCGGACCCTCGGGGTCGATGACCCGGCGGCGGCGCTTCGGTTTCTCCTCGGCCACGTCGGTGGTCGAGGGTGCTGCGTCCTCGGGGTGTCCGCGGTGCAGCAGGTGGTCGCGCAGCTCGGTGAGGCGCGTCGGGATCATGTGCACCGGGGTCGCCGTCATGACGAGCAGGCCGAAGAAACCCAGCATCAGCAGGATCGGCACGGTGCCGTAGACCGACACGGCAGCCTCCAGCGGGCTCGAGGCGAGGAACCCGATGATGCCGCCACCGTCGCGCATCCCGTCCGCGCCCTGGGGCGGGGTGGGGATGTCCGCTGCCACGTGGGCCAGCCCCGAGGCCGCGAAGGCGAGGGCACCCAGCCCGACCCCGATGCGGGAGTTGGCCGAATCCTCCCGCGGTGCCCGCAGGAAGCGGATCCCGAGGAACAGCAAGGCGAGCGGCACGGCATACGCGACGCGTCCGAAGGTGCCGGCGACGACCGCGTGCACGATGTCGCCGAGGGCACCGTCGAAGGCCCACCACTCGCGGGCGGCCACGAGGATCGACAGACCGATGAGGAAGAAGCCGAGCCCGTCGCGGCGGTGCTCGGGCTCGAGCTCGCGAGCACTGGTGCCCACGCGGCGCACGGCACCGCCGGCCACGTGGGCCATGCCCATCCAGGTGCCCCGGACCGCGCGCAGCGGCAGCGGCAGCCCGCCCCCCTTGGTCGTGCCACGGGCGGGGGACTTGCGGGGCGCGCTGCTCTTGCGGTTGGCGGGGCGTGTGGTGGTGCCCCGGCTCCCGGATGTACGCGAGCCCGCTGTCGAGCGTGCGGAGGTGGACGGACGTGTCGCCATGATCCGCAGGCTACGGCAAGGTCACACCGGAAACACGCGTCACACGCGTATCACCGTCGGACAATGTGCGCCGATCGCTCCTCCTCCGAACGGACGACATCTGGCCCCGATCGGGCCCGCAGGGCCCTCTCCCCCTTACCAAGACGCAGCCCGAGGTGACACGCTCAGCACTGCGTCTGGCGGGGCCTGCGCCGACGACCCACGTGGTCGTCGGCGCAGGCGCGTATCGAGGGGGAACCGGTCGCGGGAGACGGCGTAGCCGACCCCCCGCCAGGCCACTCAGAGCCCGTCGGTCCGACGCCGTGGCACGTCTCAGATGACGGGAAGCGCCGCCCACAGGCTGGATCCCGGAGCCTCGGTACCCCTACCCTCGACACCAGGTCATGAGTGTCAGCGCGAAGCCCCGGCTTGCTGACCAGCAACCCTCCTCCGCGGTGGGGTGCTCCGGGTGACGACCGGGCCGCCTGCACCCGCAGCCGGCAAGCGCGGACTCGTGAGCACTCTCGGGTCCCACCGGACCAGGAGCACCTCTCATGTCGATCGCGAGCACCCCGCCCCCAGCCTTTCGCCGGAGCGCGCCCCTCGCCCACGCCCGCACCCACCTGCGTCCCGTCCCGGACGCGCGGTCGTGGGGGGAGGTCGGACCGCTCCCCGCAGTGGTCTCCGAAGCCCTGCCGGTGCCGACCATCGACGGCTCGGTGGACTACGCCAACTTCGACCACGCCGCCTCCACCCCGGCCCTCGTGAGCGTCAAGGCCGCCGTGGACACCGCGCTGCGCACCTACTCCTCCGTGCACCGGGGCAACGGCTGGGCCTCCCGCGTGACCTCCGCCTGGTACGAGCAGGCCCGAGCCGAGGTGCGCTCCTTCGTCGGGGCCCGGGAGGGCGACGAGGTCGTCTTCACCCGCAACAGCACCGACTCCTTCAACCTCCTGGCCCGTTGCCTCCCCCGTGACGCCCACGTCTTCGTGTTCGAGACCGAGCACCACGCCGCGCTCCTGCCCTGGTCGCCGCGTCGGACGCACCGCCTCCCGGTGCCCGGCAGCGTGGCCGATGCCGCCGTCCTGCTGCGGACGGCCCTGCGCGAGCACCCGGGACGGCACCGCCTCGTCGTCCTGGCCGGCGCGTCCAACGTCACCGGCGAGATCTGGCCGATCCGTGAGCTGGCCGCGATCGCCCGCAAGGCCGGTGCGCGCGTGGTCCTCGACGCCGCCCAGTACGCACCCCACCGGCCGGTCGACCTCGAGGACCTCGGGGTCGACTACGTGGTCCTGTCGGGGCACAAGCTCTACGCGCCGTTCGGCGCCGGGGTGCTGGCCGGTCGGGCCGACTGGCTCGACGCCGCCGCGCCCTACCTCGCGGGAGGTGGTGCCACCAAGGCGGTGACCACCCGGGGTGTCGTCTGGCAGGAGGGCGCTGCCCGGCACGAGGCGGGCAGCCCCAACGTCATCGGCGCGGTCGCCCTCGCCGCCGCCTGCCACAGCCTGCGCGCCCACGCCGAGGCGATCGAGGCCCACGAGTCCACCCTCGCCCGACGGCTGCTCGACGGCCTGGCGGCCATCGACGGCGTCGAGACCTACTCCCTGTTCAGTCCCGACCACGAGCGCGTGGCCGTCGCGACCTTCACCGTGGAGGGCGTGGAGTCCTCGCTGGTCTCCGCGGCCCTGTCGGCCGAGCACGGGATCGGCGTGCGGGACGGCAAGTTCTGCGCGCACCTGTGCGTCGACGCCCTGCTCGAGGACCAGCCCGACGACCCGTATGCCGCGGCCCCCACGACGGCGGTCCGGGCCAGTGTGGGACTGGCCACGACGGCCGAGCACGTCGACCGGCTGCTCGCGGCCGTGGCCGAGCTCGCCGAGCGCGGGCCCCGCGCCGACTACGTGGAGGGACCCGAGGGCTGGGCGCCGGTCGACGACCCGCGCGCCCTGGACCTCGCCCGCCCCTGGTAGCCAAGGAACCTTTGCTAGCAAGGGAAACTCGTTGGTGGACAGGTTGCACCCTGTCCACCAACGAGGACTCTGTGCTGAGACAGAGGCACTCCTGCGGTTGTCCACAGGGACACCGAGGCGGCGCTGCGATCTCTGGCACGCTCACAGCATGGAGCTCCACGACCTCGCGGACCACGACCTCGTGTCCACCGCCGCTGCCGCATCCCTCGGGGTGAGCCCCTCCGGCCTGCACCGCTTGGTGAAAGCCGGCACCATCCGACGAGTCATCCGAGGCTGGTATGCCGTGCGGGCACCCGGCCGAGAACGTGCACCTTGGGAGGGCGCCGACCCCTTCGAGACGACCCGGCTCCAGCATCGACTGCTGACGATCGCGCTGCTGAAGTCCTTCGAGGGTCGGGTGGTCGCCAGCCACCAGTCGGCGCTCGTCCTCCACGGGGTTCCCCTGTGGCAAGCAGACCTCGGCACCGCCCACGTGTGCCGGACCAGTACCACCCATACCCGTCACCGCCCGTCGGCGGTGATTCACCCGCCAGTGCCAGACTCGCCGGTCGAGACGACGGACGGGTTTCGCACGGTCCCCTTGGCGCATGCCGTCATCCAGGTCGGCCTGTACCCGCCTGACGACGCGGGGCGCCGGGTCCCGATGGACAGCCTGATCGCCGCGGACCACGCGCTGCACCGCGGCACCCTCACTGCCAGCGCGTTGGACGTGGCGCTGAAGCAGCACGCCCACCACCCCCGCATACCGGCCGTCAGAGCGCTGCTGGAGCATGCGGACGGCCGCCACGAGTCACCCGGTGAGTCACGGCTGGCCCACGCCATGCGCGTCCTCGGCTACCGGTTCACGCCGCAAGCTCCCCTACCCGGTGGCCGCGGATACCGAGGAGACTTCCTGCTCGATGAGGATCCCGTGGTCGTCGAGTTCGACGGATTGGGGAAGTACTCGCTGGCCACCGACACCGCAGCGGCGGGGAGTGTCGATGCCCAGCGACAGAACCTCGCGGCCGAGAAACGACGCGAGGAGGACGTCCTGCGCAGGTCGTCCCACGAGTTCGTCCGGTTCACCTGGCACGAGGTCGGCAACCTCGTGCTGGTGCGCGACCGCATCGACGCCGCTGTCGCCCGCGCGAGGCTGCGCCGACCCGCGTGACGGGCGGGCGCGCCATACCTCACGCGCGAGCGCGGTCCAAGCACAGGTATGTCGCTCGCGGACAGGTTGCACCCTGTCCACCACCGAGCAACCTTTGTTAGCAAAGGTTGCTCGCGGCGGGTCACCTCAGGCCTGGATGACCACCGGGATGATCATCGGCCGGCGACGGATCTTGCCGCCGACCCAGCCACCGATCGCCCGCCGCATGACCTGCTCGAGCTGGTGGGAGTCGGTGACACCGTTGCCGGTCGCCTCGGCCAGCGCCTGCTCGATCTTGGGCCGGACCTGGCTGAAGATCTCGTCGTCCTCGGCGAAGCCGCGGGCCTGGATCTCCGGGCCGGCCGCGATCTTGCCGGTGGCGGCGTCGATCACGACGATCACGGAGATGAAGCCCTCGTCGCGCAGGATGCGGCGGTCCTTGAGCAGCGCCTCATCGAACTCGCCGACCGACGAGCCGTCGACGTAGACGTAACCGCACGGCACCGCACCGACGATCCGCGCGACGCCGTCGACGAGGTCGACGACCACGCCGTCCTCGGCAAGCACGACCTGCTCGCGCGGCACGCCGGTCTGGACGGCCAGCTCGGCGTTCGCGACCAGGTGACGCCACTCGCCGTGCACCGGCATGACGTTGCGGGGCTTGACGATGTTGTAGCAGTAGAGGAGCTCGCCGGCGCTGGCGTGACCCGAGACGTGCACCTTGGCGTTGCCCTTGTGCACGACGTTGGCGCCGAGGCGCATGAGGCCGTTGATGACGCGGTAGACGGCGTTCTCGTTGCCGGGGATCAGTGACGAGGCCATCAGGACCGTGTCACCCTCGCCGACGTCGATGCGGTGGTCGCGGTTGGCCATCCGCGACAGCGCCGCCATCGGCTCGCCCTGCGAGCCGGTGCAGATGAGGACGACCTGGTCGTCCGGGAAGTTGTCGAGCTTCTTGACGTCGACGAGCACGCCGTCCGGCACGTGGAGGTAGCCGAGCTCGGCCGCGATCCCCATGTTCCGCACCATCGAGCGGCCGACCATGGCCACCTTGCGACCGGCCGTCTCCGCAGCGTTGAGCACCTGCTGGACCCGGTGCACGTGCGAGGAGAAGCACGCCACGATGATCCGGCGCTCGGCGTCGCGGAAGACCTTGTCGATGGCCGGCGCGATGTCCTTCTCGGGAGTGGTGAACCCCGGGACCTCGGCGTTGGTCGAGTCGGTCATGAAGAGGTCGACGCCCTCCTCCCCCAACCGGGCGAACGCGCGCAGGTCGGTGAGGCGGTTGTCGAGCGGGAGCTGGTCCATCTTGAAGTCACCGGTGTGCAGGATCGTGCCACCGGGCGTGCGCACGAACACCGCGAGGGCGTCGGGGATCGAGTGGTTGACCGCCACGAACTCGCAGTCGAAGACACCGAGCTTCTCGCGCATCCCCTCCTTGACCCCGAGGGTGTAGGGGGTGATCCGGTGCTCCTTGAGCTTGGCCTCGATCAGCGCCAGGGTCAGCATCGACCCCACGACAGGGATGTCGCGCTTGAGCTTGAGCAGGTAGGGCACCGCTCCGATGTGGTCCTCGTGGCCGTGGGTCAGCACGATCGCCTGGATGTCGTCGAGCCGGTCCTCGAGGTACTCGAAGTCGGGCAGGATCAGGTCGACGCCCGGGTGGTGGTCCTCCGGGAACAACACCCCGCAGTCGATGACGAGCAGCTGGCCGTCGTGCTCGATGACCGCCATGTTGCGGCCGACCTCGCCGAGACCGCCGAGGGCGATGATGCGCACGCCGTTCTTCGCGAGCGGCCGGGGCAGGTTGAGCTCGGGGTGGGGATGACTCACAGCAGGCCAGACTCCTTGAGACCGGCGCGCAGGATGTCCAGGTGCTCCGGTGGTGACTCGACGAGCGGCAAGCGCACCGTCGCGTGGTCGATGACGCCGAGCTCGACGAGCGCGGCCTTGGCCATGATCGCACCCTGGGAGGTGCTCATGATGGCGTCGACGGCGGGGACCAGCCGTCGGTGGATGTCCCGGGCGGCGGCGAGGTCGCCGCGGTCGACGGCGGCCACCATCGCGGCATACTCGTGGCCGGCGACGTGGCCGACCACGCTGACCACGCCGGTGGCGCCGAGCGCGAGCCACGGCAGGTTCGCGGCGTCGTCGCCGGAGAAGTAGAGCAGGTCGGTCTCGGCCATCACCTTCGTCGACGCCCACGCGTCACCCTTGGCGTCCTTGACGGCCACGATCCGGTCGTGCGAGGCCAGCTCGAGGAGCGTGGCCGGGTCGAACGGGATGCCCGTGCGGGCCGGGATGTCGTAGAGCATGACCGGCAGGTCGGTGGCGTCGGCCACCGCGTGGCAGTGCGCGACCAGACCGGCCTGGGTCGGCTTGTTGTAGTACGGGGACACGAGCAGCAGCCCGGTGGCGCCCGCCCCGGCCGCACGGCCGGCCATCTCGACGCTGTGGGCGGTCGCGTTGGACCCCACGCCCGCGACGACCGCTGCGCGTCCGTCGACCGCCTCGACGACGAGCCGCACCATCTCGATCGACTCGTCGTCGCTGAGGGTGGCGGACTCGCCGGTCGTGCCGTTGACGACGATGCCGTCGTGACCGTGGTCGAGCAGGTGGGCGACCAGTCGGCGGGCGCCGTCGAGGTCGAGGCTGCCGTCAACCTCCATCGGGCTGACCATCGCGGTCAGGACGCGACCGAACGGGGACGTGGTGCTCATGCCTGCAGGCTATCGCCCCCACGAGCACGTCCCGTGCGGCGGACACCGACCGAGACCCAGTTTGGCGGGAAGGCGACGCCGATCTGGCGGCATCGCCGCGTCGACAGGGGTATGTCGCCGGGCCGGGTTACGCTGCGTCCGTGCAGCAGTACCTCGACCTCCTCGACCACGTCATGACGACCGGCACGGACAAGTCCGACCGCACCGGCACCGGCACCCGTTCGGTGTTCGGCTACCAGATGCGCTTCGACCTGTCCGAGGGCTTCCCCGTGCTCACCACGAAGAAGCTGCACCTCAAGTCGATCATCGGCGAGCTGCTGTGGTTCCTGCGCGGCGACTCCAACGTGAAGTGGCTGCAGGACCGGGGCATCACCATCTGGGACGAGTGGGCCGACGAGAACGGCGACCTCGGGCCGGTCTACGGCTACCAGTGGCGATCCTGGCCGACCCCGGACGGTCGCCACGTCGACCAGATCGCCAAGGTCATCGAGTCGATCCGCACCAACCCCGACAGCCGTCGCCACATCGTGTCCGCCTGGAACGTCGCCGACGTCGACTCGATGGCCCTGCCGCCCTGTCACACGATGTTCCAGTTCTACGTCGCGAACGGTCGGCTGTCCTGCCAGCTCTACCAGCGCTCGGCCGACATCTTCCTCGGGGTCCCCTTCAACATCGCCTCCTACGCCCTGCTGACGATGATGGTGGCGCAGGTCTGCGACCTCGAGCCCGGCGACTTCGTGCACACCCTCGGCGACGCCCACCTCTACTCCAACCACGTCGAGCAGGCGACCCTCCAGATCACTCGTGAGCCACGGCCCCTGCCCCGCATGGTGATCACGCCGGGCAAGGACATCGACCAGTTCGACCTCGACGACTTCGAGCTCGTCGGCTACGACCCCCACCCGTCGATCAAGGCGCCGATCGCGGTCTGACCCGGCGTCTCGTCGGCCTGTCGCTAGCCTGTCGGCATGAGGAACGTGTCCGCATGACCAACGTGACGCTCATTGCCGCGGTAGGCCGCAACGGTGTCATCGGGGCCGACAACGACATGCCGTGGCACCTGCCGGAGGACTTCGCGTTCTTCAAGCGCACCACGATGGGTCACCCGATGGTCATGGGGCGCAAGACCTTCGACTCGATCGGACGGGTGCTCCCGGGGCGGCGCACCATCGTCGTGACCCGTCAGCCCGACTGGAGCCACGCCGAGGTGGAGACCGCCCACTCGCTGAGCGAGGCGCTCTCCCTGGCCGGGCCGGCCGACGAGGTCTTCGTCTGCGGCGGCGGCCAGGTCTACGCCGAGGCGATGCCCTGGGCCCACCGGCTCCTCATCACCGAGGTCGAGCAGTCGCCCGAGGGAGACGTCCGCTTCCCCGCGATCGACCCGGGGCAGTGGCACGAGGTGGCGCGCGAGGCCCGTGACGGCTTCAGCTGGGTGACGTACGAGCGCGCCTGACGAGGCTCCGAGCGCCAGTGGCAGGATGCAGGCCATGGCGCACCCCCACGAGCACACCCACTCCCCCGGCCCGCTCGCCGACGCGAGTGTGCGCCTGGCCCGTGAGACCGACGCACCGGCGGTGGGGCTGGTCCAGGCCGTCGTCTGGCGCGAGGCGTATGCCGCGGTGCTGCCCGAAGAGGTCATCGCCACGTTCGAGCCGCAGGCCTTCGCCTCGGTCTGGCGCCAGTCCCTGGCGTCCCCTCCCCAAGGGGTCTACCGGCTGCTCGCGGCGTGCGCCGGGGACCAAGTGGTGGGGTTCGCCTCCATCGGCCCCAGCCAGGACCCGGACGCATCTCCCGAGACCGGTGAGCTCTCGGCCCTCGGCGTCCACCCGGACGCCCGCCGGGTCGGGCACGGCTCCCGGTTGCTGAACGCCGTCGTCGACACGCTGCGCGGAGCCGGGGCCACCCGCCTGCACGTCTGGGTGCTCGCGTCCGACGAGTCGACCCGGGGGTTCCTGCTGGCCAGCGGGCTCGGCCCCGACGGCGCCTTCCGCGACCGCGTGGTCTCCCCCGACGGTGACACGGCCCGCGAGGTCCGTCTGGTCGCCGACCTGGACCGCCCTGCTCCGTGAGCCCGTGACTGCCGCCCTCGACTCGGACGGGCGTCGCCACGTGCTGCGCCAGTCGATCTCCGTCGCCCTCGCGACCGGCACCTACGCCATCAGCTTCGGGACCCTCTCCGTCGCCGCTGGGCTGTCCCTCGTCCAGACCCAGGCGCTGTCACTGCTGCTCTTCTCCGGCGGCTCACAGCTCGCGTTCGTCGGGGTGATGGCTGCCGGTCCGGCCGGGGCGCCGGCCGCCATCGCGACGTCGACCCTCCTCGGCGTCCGCAACGGCCTCTACGGCCTGCAGGTCTCCCGCATGCTGGGAGCCCGCGGCGTGCGCCGCGCCGCGGCCGCGCAGCTCACCATCGACGAGTCGACCGCCGTGGCGGTGGCCCAGCCCGGGCGCGAGGGCGCTCGAATCGGGTTCTGGGCAACCGGGATCGGCATCTACCTGCTGTGGAACCTGATGACCTTCGTGGGCGCGGTCGTGGGCAACCGGATGGGTGACCCCCGACGCTACGGCCTCGACGCCGCGGCGGCAGCGGCGTTCTGCGCCCTCCTGTGGCCGCGGCTGAAGTCGGCCGATGCGTTCGCGATCGCCGCGATGGCCGCGCTCACCGCGGTGCTCGTGGCGCCGCACGCCCCAGCAGGGGTGCCCGTGCTCGTGGCCGGCTGCACCGCCCTGCTGGCCGGGCTCTCCCGACGCGCCCACCACGACCCAGCGCCCCCGCACCAGTGGGCCGACGCCGACGGCAGCCGGCCCGACGACGGAGACCTGGCATGAGCACGTGGACTGCGGTGCTCGTCGCGTCGGCGCTGGCGTTCGTCCTGAAGCTGGCGGGTCACCTCGTGCCCGAGACCTGGCTCGACGGTGCCCGGACCACGCGCATCACCTCGGCGCTGCCCATCGCCCTGCTGGCCGCGCTCGTGGCGACGCAGACGCTGACCACCTCGACCGGCGCCCGCGTCCTGGACGCCCGGGCAGCCGCCGTGGGGGTGGCCATGGTCGCCCTCCTGCTCCGGGCGCCGTTCCTCGTCGTCGTCGTGCTGGCCGCCGCGGTCGCGGCCGGGCTGCGCCTGCTCGGCGTCTCCTGACGTCGCGTCAGGCGGAGCGGTCGACGCGCCAGGCCCTGACGGCGGCTCGGTAGTGCCGTTGCTCCGCGGCCCGGTCACCGGCGACCCCACTGGCCTCGGCCTGTTCGAGCTCGGCACCCCAGGCGCCGTCGGGGCCGCGCTCGCGCGCCTGCGCCATCATCGCCGAGCCGTCCCTGGCCAACCGCACCAACGGCACCATCGCGAGCAGAGCCACGACCGGGATGAGGATGACGGCCACGCCGAGGAGCACGGCAACAGGTCGGCCGTCGCGCACCAGCTCGACCCCGCGCCACCCGATGGTGGCCGAGTAGAAGCCCAGCACGACGAGCAGGACCAGCGCGGTGACCTTCTCGCGCACTCAGTCGCCCAGGCCGAGGTAGTGCTCGAGGCCCACGGTCAGCCCGGGGTGGGCGCCCACGTGACGCACGCCCTCGAGGACCCCCGGCATGAAGGAGGTGCGGTCGAAGGAGTCGTGCCGCACCGTGAGCAGCTCGCCTTCCCCTCCGAGCAGGACCTCCTGGTGCGCGACCAGGCCGCGCAGCCGCACCGAGTGCACCGGGATCCCGTCGACCCGGCCGCCCCTCGTGCCCTCCGGGTCCTGGGTGGTGGCGTCGGGTACGTCGCCGAGACCTGCCTCTGACCGGGCCGCAGCGATGAGGTGCGCGGTGCGGGCCGCGGTGCCCGACGGTGCATCGACCTTGTCGGGGTGGTGCAGCTCGATGACCTCGACCGACTCGTAGAACCGGGCTGCCTGCTGGGCGAACCGCATCATGAGGATCGCCCCGATCGCGAAGTTGGGGGCGATGAGGACGCCGACCTCCGGGTGCGCGGCCAACGGCTCGCGCAGGGAGGCCAGCTTGGCGTCGTCCCAGCCGGTGGTGCCGACCACCACGTGCACCCCCTGCTCGACGCAGTGGATGACGTTGCCCGGCGAGGCCGTCGGCACGGAGAACTCCACCACGACGTGGGCACCGCCGAGGTCGCCGAGGTCGTCGCCCTGGTCGTACCTCCCGACCAGGGTGAGGTCCGGCGCGGCGGTGACCGCCCGGCATACCTCCGCGCCCATCCGCCCTGCCGCCCCGATCACGGCCACCCTGGTCGTCCGCACGTTGGTCGTCTCGCTCACGGGGCCAGCGTAGCGACAGCCGCCCCCACGACAGCCGCCCCCACGACAGCGGGCCCGGTGCCAGTGGCACCGGGCCCGCCTGGGCCGCATGGGTTCGTTACTGCACGAACGCCTTCAGGCCGAGGACGACCGGGTCGTGGTCGGACGACCGGTACGGGCCGGACTGGTGGAAGTCGGTCGAGTGGTAGTTGTACCGGCTGTACTCCATCGCCACCGACTCACCGGAGTTGATGTTCCAGTGGTCGGCACCCGTCGACATCCGCAGGGCGTAGTCGTTGACGAGGATGTGGTCCAGCGAGCCGGACAGCCCGCTGAAGGAGTACGAGTAGCTCGACGGGTCGAAGGTGCTGCCCACGTCGGTGTACCCGGCCCGGTAGAGCACGTCGAGCGGGTCCTCCATCGTGTAGGAGTTGTAGTCGCCCGCCATGACGATGGCCTTCGCGCCGTACTCCGCCGCGACACCCGGCACCCAGTCGCGCAGGGCCTGGGCCTGCAGGATGCGGCTGGTCACCGAGGCGCCCTGTCCGTCACCGGTGTCCTCGTCGCCGGGGAACGGACCGGCCGAGCCCTTGGACTTGAAGTGGTTGACCACGAACAGGAACTTGTCGCCCTTGCCGGTCTTCTTCTTGAACGTCTGCGCGATCGGCTCACGGGCGTTGCCGAACGCCTGCGTCGGACCACTCTGGTCACCCAGGGCGCGCGAGCGGTCCACCCGCATGACCTTGGCCGGCTGGTAGATGATCGCGCTGGTGATGAAGTCCTGGTCGTCGGCGGACGGCAGGTCCGTCGAGGACGGGACGAACGCCCAGGTGCCCGCGCCGGCCTTGGCGTTGAGGGCTGCTACGAGGGCAGCGAGCGCCGTGTCACGTGGGTGGCCGAACTTGGCGGAGTTCTCGATCTCCATCAGCCCGACGACGTCGGCGTCCAGCGCGGTGATCGCCGACACCTCCTTCTCGGTCTGGCGGGCCAGGTCGGCCGCATCCCAGGCGCCACGACGGTCGCAGCCGTCGCGGACCGTGACGCCGTTGTCGTCGCGGTCGTAGTAGGCCAGGCAGGTGGGGTCCTGGTCGCCGAGGTCGGTGAAGTAGTTGAGGACGTTGAACGACGCGACCTTCAGGTCGGCCGTGCCGAGCTGGTTGATGGCACCGGTGTCCGGTGCTGCGGTGCGGGTGTTCTCGAAGCTCACCGGCGACGTGGCGTTGTCGGGACCGACGACCTGGGCGGTCGGCTGGAAGCGCCACAGGTTGAAGCGGTAGTCGACGACGACGGGGGCGCCGAAGGTCGCTGCCTCGCCGACCCGGACCGGCTTGGTGTTGGACACGTAGGCCGGGGTGAGGTCACCGTTGAGGAGGCACGGGATCGGTCGGGCGCCGCACGTCCCGGTGCTGAAGCTGCTCGCCGTGAAGTTGCTCGAGGCACCGTCATCCAGGGTGACGGCACGCTTGGCGTTGTCAGCCACGACCGCAGCGGCCTCGGGGCTGCCGGGGGCCCCCACCTCGGTGTTCTGGAGCAGCGGGTGGTCGCCCACAGCGAGTCCCACCTCACCGAACTGGTTGGTGCCGTAGGTGTTGGTGACGGTGTAGTCGCCGGTCGGCTGGAACAGCATCCCCTCCACCGACTCACGACCCGCGTCGGTCGTTGGCCACGGCACGGTGAGCGCCTGGACCGGGCTGAAGTCATCGCCGGCGTCGACGATGTCCGCCCCGGCGGCAGTCACCTCGGTGAGCCCGCTGAACTCGCTGACCTTGCCGGTGACCTCGACGTAGTTGCCGACCACGGCGTCCGGGTCCAGCGGGGTGGAGCTGCCGGACTGGAAGACGAAGACACCGTCCGAGGCGCCGCTCGCGGCCGGCTCGGGACCGGTGCCCTGCGTCTGCAGGTAGAAGCCGTGGAAGCCACCGGTCGGGTAGGCGGCGGTGACGACGCCCTTGATGATGACGTTCTGGCCGACCAGCGGCGAGGTCGAGCCCGTGCCCTGGACCTCGGCGATGGTCTTGGCGACCGGGGTGCCGGGGGGCGGCGGGGTGCCCGCACCCGGCGTCGGTGCGCCGACCGTGAAGTCGGCCGCGTTGTTCGCCGTGTTGGTGCTGGTGCTGTTGCGCGACACCGAGGTGGCGTTCGCCGTGCCGGGGGCTGCGGCCGCTCCGGCCCAGTCGTTGGCGGTGCCGTAGCCGACGAAGTCGACGACCTGCGACAGGTCGGAACAGGCGTCGGTGCACGTGGTGCCGGGCAGGGCGGTCTGGGTGTTGACCAGGGCAACCTTGCCGGCGCTGCCGCTGAGGTTGATGCCGCCGTCGAGGTCTGCAGTGAAGGACGCCCCGTTGGCTCCTCCGGCGCCACCGAGGACGAACCGGCCACCCGCCGGGATGGTGCCGGTCAGGTTGGTCTTGGTGGTCCAGCTCGTCCCGGTCGCCGAGGCGTACTGCACGGACCAGCCGGTCAGGTCGACCGTGCTGGTGGTCTTGTTGACCAGCTCGACGAAGTCACGGTTGAAGGCGGCGCCGGAGTTGCCGCCCCCGCCGTAGACCTCGTTGATCACCACGGGTGCCCCCACTGACGGTGCGGCCAGCGCACTCGGGGCGACACTCAGAACTCCAGCAGTGAGGGCCAACGCGCCCACCGCTCCCATCATGTGCTTGCGGGGTACGCGCACAGCAGTCCTCCAACGACGTGCTCAGGATTGACAGCCCAGGGACGGTGGTCCGGGCCGATGGGGCATCACATCACGTCGAGGGCGAATGCGGAATGTCTGGAATGGGTCACGCAGGTAAAGGTCAGGTCAGGGTTTGGAGCTCACTGCGCGAGGCCGCCGAGCTCGACGCCCGGATCGGCGAGCTGGTCGCGGTCCACGACCGTGCGTGACCGGATCAGCGCCTTGATGCCGTCGCCGACGTCCCACACGTTGACGTTCATGCCGGCCACCACGCGGCCCTCGCGCAACCAGAACGCGACGAACTCGCGGTCGGCCAGGCTCCCCCGGACCACCACGTCGTCGTCGGGCCCACCCAGCCCGTGGTACTCCATCCCGAGGTCGTACTGGTCGGTGAAGAAGTAGGGGAGCTCGGGCTCGGGACCGTCCTGGTCCAGCATCGCGGCGGCCACGAGGTCGGGCTGGTTGAGCGCGTTCGCCCAGTGCTCCACCCGCACGCGATGCCCGAGGAACGGGTGCTCGACGTTGGCGAGGTCACCCGCGACGAAGATGTCCGGGTCGCTCGTCCGCCCGACCGCATCGGCCGTGACGCCGTTGTCGACCGCGAGACCCGCCGCCTCGGCCAGCGCCACGTTGGGCACCGCGCCGATGCCGACCACGACCGCGTCCGCGGGCACCACGGCGCCGTCGGCCAGCCGGACCCCGCTGGCAGCACCGCTCGAGCCCACGATCTCCTCGATCGTGACCGAGGTCCGCAGGTCGACGCCGCGCTCGCGGTGCAGGTCGGCGAAGACCTGGGCGATCTGCCGCCCCAGCACCCGCACGAGGGGGAGCTCGAGGCTCTCCAGCACCACCACGTCGGCGCCCGCGTCGCGGGCTGCGGACGCGACCTCCAGCCCGATCCACCCGCCGCCGATGAAGACCAGCTTCGCGCCGGGCTGCATCAGCGCGCGGATCCGGTCGCTGTCCTCGATGGTGCGCAGCGACAGCACCCCACCGAGGTCGTGGCCGGGCAGCGTGAGGGTGCGCGGCGAGCTGCCGGTGGCCAGCAGGAGCCGGTCGTATGCCGTGCGCTCGCCGTCAGCCGTCACCACCTCCCGCGCGTCGCGGTCGATCGCTGTCACGACGGTGCCGGTGCGCACCTCGACGTCGTGCGCGGCATACCACTGACGGGTGTGGACGAAGGCCTCGTCGAGGCCCTCCCCGGTCTTGAGGTAGCCCTTGGACAACGGTGGCCGCTCGTAGGGCAGGTGCTCCTCGGAGCCGAGGAGCACGACCTCCCCCGTGAAGCCCCGCTCGCGCAGGGCCTCGGCTCCCTTGGCTCCGGCCAGCCCGCCACCCACGATCACGAACCTGCGCGCGTCAGTCATGTGCTCATCCTCTGCGCAGGTGCACCGGCGGCGCCAGCCGGGACAGTGCGACCGCTGCCGCGAGCAGCCCGACGTCGCGAAGGGCCACGTCGTAGTGGTCGCCCAGCGACAGGAGGTCCACGACGATGCCGGCCAGCCAGGCGGCGACGACCAGTCCCCCGAGCCGGGGTGCCACGGCGACCAGCAGCCCGGCCACGACCTCGGTCACCCCGACCGCGTACATGGCCTGCTGTGCCGTCCCCGGCACCAGGTCGTTGATCCACGGCGCGAGGTAGGCGGTCCAGTCCGTCATCAGGTTGGTGAACTTGTCGAGGCCGAAGAGGATCGGCGCGACGGTGAAGGCCGTCCGCAGGATGAGGAAGGCCTGTCTGGCTGCGGCAGGAGGCGTGCCGATGGCCTCGATGGAGGGTGCTGCCGTGGTTGACCGTGTCGTGTCCATGAGTTGCTCCCGGATCTTCTATCGGAGTGATATTTTGACTTTACGACCGCTCACGGAAAACGTCAATGAATCTATCCTTTAGAGGTGCCATGACCACGAGAGACGACCTGACCGCCCTCGGCGCGCTCGCCGAGCCCTCACGCCGAGCGCTCTACGACCACGTGGCCGCCTCCGACTCCCCCGTGAGCCGGGAGGAGGCCGCACAGGCGGTCGGGGTCCCGGTGCACTCGGCGAAGTTCCACCTCGACCGCCTGGTCGAGGAGGGACTGTTGGAAGTCGAGTTCAAGCGGTTGTCGGGGCGGTCGGGCCCGGGTGCAGGGCGGCCGGCCAAGCTCTACCGCCGTGCCAGCCGGACCGTCGACGTCTCGCTGCCCCCGCGGCGGTACGACCTGGCCGGGGCCATCCTGGCGGAGGCCATCGACGCCGTCACCGCCACGGGCACGGCGCTGCCCGACGCGGTCGCGACGGCGGCTGCCACGGCCGGGCGGGAGCTCGCGGCCCAACCGCCGGCGCCTCGGGCGCGCCGACCGCTGGCGAGGGTGGCGCAGCTCCTCGAGCGGTATGGCTACGAGCCACGCATCAGCCCCGACGGGGCCGAGCTGGCCTTGGACAACTGTCCCTTCGACCGGCTTGCCCAGGACCACACCGACCTCGTGTGCTCGATGAACCTCGCCCTCGTCGAGGGCGCGATCGACGGGCTGGAATGCCCCGGAGTCCGCCCGCGACTCGAACCCACCCCGGAGCACTGCTGCGTCCGGGTGCACACGACCTGACCGACGACAGCGGGCCGGCCCACCTGTCGGTGGACCGGCCCGCTGGTCAGACTGTCAGGCGTTGGCAGGCGTGGGTCAGCCTGCGGCGTCCTCGGACGTGGCCGGGGCCGCGCTCTCCGGGGCGTCGCCACCACGGTCGTCGCCACCACGGTCGCTGTCGCCACGGCCGCCACGACGGCGGTTGCGGCTGCGGCCACCCTCGCGACGCTCGCCACGGTCCTCGCGGTCCGCACGGGGGGCGTCGGTGTCGGTGTCGGTGTCGGTGTCGGTGTCGGTGTCGGTGTCGGCGGCCGGGGCCTCGTCAGCCTCGGCGTCGCCGCTCGCACCCTCGGCCAGGACGGCCGCCAGCGAGAGCTTGCCGCGCGGGTCGATCTCCTTGAGCTCGACCTGGACCTTCTGGCCGACGGCCAGGACGTCCTCGACGGCCTCGATCCGCTTGCCACCGACGAGCTTGCGCACCTCGGAGATGTGCAGCAGGCCGTCCTTGCCCGGCAGGAGCGAGATGAACGCGCCGAACGTCGTGGTCTTCACCACGGTGCCCAGGAAGCGCTCGCCGATCTCCGGCATCTGCGGGTTCGCGATGGCGTTGATCTGCGCACGGGCAGCCTCGGCCGAAGGACCGTCGGTCGCACCGATGTAGATCGTGCCGTCGTCCTCGATCGAGATCTGGGCGCCGGTCTCGTCCTGGATCTGGTTGATCATCTTGCCCTTCGGCCCGATGACCTCGCCGATCTTGTCGATCGGGACCTGCACCGAGATGACGCGAGGAGCGAACGGGCTCATCTCGTCGGGGGCGTCGATGGCCTCGTTCATGACGTCGAGGATGTGCAGGCGCGCGTCGCGGGCCTGGGTCAGCGCGCCAGCGAGCACCGAGGCGGGGATGCCGTCGAGCTTGGTGTCGAGCTGGATGGCCGTGACGAACTCGCGGGTGCCGGCGACCTTGAAGTCCATGTCACCGAAGGCGTCCTCGGCGCCGAGGATGTCGGTCAGCGCGGCGTACTGCGTCTCACCGTCGACCTCGTCGGACACCAGGCCCATGGCGATACCCGCGACCGGGGCGCGCAGCGGCACACCGGCGTTGAGCATCGAGAGGGTGGACGCGCAGACCGAGCCCATCGACGTCGAGCCGTTGGAGCCGAGGGCCTCGGACACCTGACGGATCGCGTAGGGGAACTCCTCACGCGTCGGCAGCACCGGCATGAGCGCACGCTCCGCGAGCGCTCCGTGACCGATCTCGCGACGCTTCGGCGAACCCACCCGACCGGTCTCACCGGTGGAGTAGGGCGGGAAGTTGTAGTTGTGCATGTAGCGCTTGCGCGTCACCGGCGACAACGTGTCGAGCTGCTGCTCCATGCGGAGCATGTTGAGCGTTGTGACACCCATGATCTGGGTCTCGCCGCGCTCGAAGATGGCCGAGCCGTGCACGCGCGGCAGGACCTCGACCTCGGCGCCGAGGGCGCGGATGTCGGCGAGGCCACGGCCGTCGATGCGGACCTTGTCGCGCAGGATGCGCTGACGGATCAGCTTCTTCTGCACCGACCGGTATGCCGCGGACAGCTCCTTCTCGCGGCCCTCGAACTCAGCGGCGAGCTTCTCCTTCATGGAGTCCTTCAGCTCGTCGATGCGCTCCTCGCGCTCCTGCTTGCCGGCGATGGTGAGCGCCTGCGACAGGTCGTCCGAGGTCGCAGCCTCGACGGCGGCATACGCGTCGTCCTCGTAGTCGAGGAAGATCGGGAAGTCCTGGACGGGCTTGGCGGACTTGCTCGCCAGCTCGGCCTGGGCCTCGCAGAGGACCTTGATGAACTTCTTCGAGGCCTCGAGGCCCTCGGCGACTACCTCTTCGGTCGGGGCCTGCTTGCCCTCGTTCTTCACGAGGTTCCAGGTCGACTCGGTGGACTCGGCCTCGACCATCATGATGGCGACGTCGTCGCCCGCGACGCGGCCGGCGACGACCATGTCGAAGGTCGAGCGCTCGATGTCGGAGAAGTTCGGGAACGCGACCCACTGGCCGTCGATCAGCGAGACGCGGACGCCGCCGATCGGACCGGAGAACGGCAGACCCGAGATCTGGGTGGAGGCGCTGGCCGCGTTGATGGCGAGCACGTCGTACTGGTGGTCGGGGTTGAGCGCGAGCACCGTGATGACGACCTGGACCTCGTTGCGCAGACCCTTGGTGAAGGTCGGGCGCAGCGGGCGGTCGATCAGGCGGCAGGTGAGGATCGCGTCCGTCGACGGGCGACCCTCGCGGCGGAAGAACGAGCCGGGGATCTTGCCCGCGGCATACATCCGCTCCTCGACGTCGACCGTCAGGGGGAAGAAGTCAAAACCCTCGCGCGGGGACTTCCCGGCGGTGGTGGTGGAGAGGAGCATCGTGTCCTCATCCAGGTAGGCGGCGACTGCGCCACCGGCCTGCTTGGCCAGGCGTCCGGTCTCGAACCGGACCGTGCGGGTACCGAACGAACCATTGTCGATGGTTGCTTCGGCGAACTGGATCTCTGGACCCTCCATGGGCCCTCCTTCTCTTCTGTTGAGATGTCTCTCAAACGACCCTGTGCATCGTCGTTGTGCACGGGTTCTGCTTCATACGGTGTTGCAGGGGTGGTGCTTCGGGCGGCACCGGGTGCCGCCCTCATGCGAGAGGGACGGTCCTCGTGGTGAGGACCGTCCCTGTCGAATGCTTAGCGGCGCAGACCGAGGCGCTTGATCAGCGAGCGGTAACGCTCGACGTCGACGCTCTCGAGGTAGCGCAGGAGCCGGCGGCGCTGGCCGACCAGGAGGAGCAGGCCGCGGCGGCTGTGGTGGTCGTGCTTGTGCTGGCGGCTGTGCTCGGTGAGGTCGAGGATGCGCTGCGTCAGCATCGCCACCTGGACCTCGGGGGAGCCGGTGTCGCCCTCGTGCGTGGCGTACTCGGACATGATCTTCTGCTTGACGTCTGCGCTCAACGGCATGGGTCGGCACTGCTCCTTCGTGTGATCGTTGCGCGGTGCGCCAGGGCTGGTTCACCTGGGCTCTCTGGATCCGCGGCCGGTCTACGGCGGTGCCAAGGCTACCAGCGGCGTGCTGCACCCCCCTAATCGCCCTGCGAACTCGCCGACCCAGCGCCATCAGCGGCAGGGCCTCCGCGGTGGACGGGCCTTCGCATGGCGCGCCGCAGCATCAGCTCGTGGTCGGTCGGGTGGTCGGGTGGGCGGCCCCCGCTCCCGGCGATCTGATCCCGCTCGGCCCTGCGGTGGTACCAGGCCTTGGCCGGCAGCCGGTCGTAGCGTGGCGACACCAGCGCCTCCCGAGGCAGCACGTCCGGCGGCTCGACATCGAGGTGGGCCGGAAACCGGCGACCAGCGTTGTCGCGCACCACGCCCGCGGCGACCGGCTGGACCTCGACGCCGTGGCCGTCGAGCACGGCGAGCCGCAGACCAGCCGCCCGCAGGAGCTGGTCCAGCACCGCGACGGGCACCCTGCGGGCACCGGACTCGAATCCCGAGATCGTCGACTTGCCGACGCCGGCGGCCTCCGCCAGCTCGCGCTGGCTCAGGTCGGCCAGCCGCCGGGCCCGCGCCAGGTAGCGTGCCGCATCGAACGGGACGTGCACCCCACCAGCCTCCGAGCTCATGCTGGCCCCCTCATCATCGCCCCCACGGGCCTACCCATAGGCCTCCCCACAGCATGAGCCCACCCACCGACACCCCGGATCGGGACGCTGGCGGGCCCACGGCCGGGCGGCAGCCAGCCCTCGCACGCCGCTACGTCACTGCCCGCACCTTGCGACCAGTGACGTAGTCCCCGCACCTTGGTGCCTAGCCCCCCGGGGTCGCCTTGGGTGAGTCAGGCCTCGGGAGCTGCGGGCGGCCACTCGTCGGCGCGGATGGCGTAGATGGCCAGGTCGGTCCACCGGCCCTTGAACCAGGACCCCTTCTCGAAGTAGGCCTCGCGGCGCATGCCGAGCCGCTCGCAGATCCGCGAGGACGCGGTGTTCTCCGGCTCGAGCTGGGCCCACACCCGGTGCGCCCCCAGCTCGGAGAAGGCGATGTCGGCCAGGGCCCGGGCTGCTTCAGTCGCGTAGCCCTGACCCTGCACGTCGGGGGTGAACACCCAGCCGAGCTCGACCTGCTTGCCGTCGGAGCCGTCGAGGCCGTTGAGGTGGAGCATCACGTCGCCGACCACCCGACCACCGAGGTCGACGGCGAGGGTCAGGTGGATGTGCTTGTCGTCGACCAGACCGGCGGTGGTCGAGTGGGCGACGAGGTCCGCGACCTGCTCGCGGTCCCTCGGCTCGCCCGGGATGTAGCGGACCACGTCGGGCTGCGACCGGTAGGCCAGGACGTCGTCGACGTCCCGCGGCAGGAAACTTCGCAGCACGAGCCGGTCGGTCGAGATCGGCAGGGTGACACGCGGCATGACAGGCCCTGGGTCAGAGGTTGATCATGTGGCCGGCGATCCCCTCGACGGCCTCCTTGACTGCCTCGGACAGGGTCGGGTGGGCGAAGACGTTGCGAGCCACCTCGTCGGCGGTCAGGTCCCACTTCTGGGCGAGGGTCAACGCCGGCAGCAGCTCGGTGACGTCGGGGCCGATGAGGTGCGCGCCGATGATCTCGTTGTGGGTGGCGTCCGCGACGACCTTGACGAAGCCGACCGCGTCGCCGAGCCCCATCGCCTTGCCGTTGGCGGAGAACGGGAACTTGGCGACCTTGACGTCGAAACCCTTCTCCTTGGCCTGGGCCTCGGTGTAGCCGAATGAGGCGATCTGCGGCTGGCAGTAGGTCGCCCGCGGGATGAAGTCGTACTCGACCGGCATGGTCTCCGCGCCCGCCATGGTCTCGGCGGCGACGACCCCCTGGGCCTCGGCGGTGTGGGCCAGCATGAGCTTCCCGGTCACGTCGCCGATGGCGTAGACGTTCTCGACGTTGGTGCGGCAGTGGTCGTCGATGACGATCGCGCCGCGTTCGGTCGCGACGCCGAGCGCCTCGAGGCCGTAGCCCTCGAGCCGCGGGGCGAAGCCGATGGCCTGGAGCACCTTGTCGGTCTCGATGACCTGCGAGTCGCCACCGGCGGCGGGAGAGACGGTGACCTTGACCTTCTCGCCACTGTCGTCGATCGACTCGACCTTGGTGGAGAGGAGGATCGTGATGCCGAGCTTCTTGTAGTGCTTGAGCAGCTCCTTGGAGACCTCCGCGTCCTCGGTCGGCACCATCCGGTCGAGGAACTCCACGATGGTGACGTCGACCCCGAAGTTCTTCATGACGTAGGCGAACTCGACACCGATGGCCCCCGAGCCGGCGATGACGATCGAGCCGGGCAGCTGGTCGGTGAGGATCTGCTCCTCGTACGTCACGACGCGGTCGGACAACGAGGTGCCGGGGATCAGCCGGGTGGTGGCGCCGGTCGCGATGATGAGCTTGTCGAAGGTGATCGACTGCTTCTCGCCGGAGTTGAGGGCGACGTCCATCGAGGTCGGGCTGGTCAGCGTGCCCCAGCCGTCGATCTCGGTGATCTTGTTCTTCTTCATGAGGAAGTGGACGCCCTTGACGATCCCCGCCGACACCGCGCGCGATCGGGCGTGCGTGGGACCGAACGACATGGTGGCGTCGCCCTCGATCCCGAACTTGTCCTTCTCGTGGGTCAGGATGTGGCTCAGCTCGGCGTTGCGCAGCAACGCCTTCGACGGGATGCAGCCGACGTTGAGGCAGACACCGCCCCAGTACTTCGACTCGACCACCGCGGCCCGGAGGCCGAGCTGGGAGGCGCGGATCGCCGCGACGTAACCGCCAGGACCAGCACCGAGAACAACGACATCGAAGTCAGCCATGCGCGCCAGCCTACTGACTCGTCCGACGACGCCCCACCTCGCCCGTGCCCGGTGGCCGCCTCCCTAGCGCAGGGTGCGCAGGACGTCATGGATCGCCCGGGCCGCGGGCGCGGCGGCCTCGGCACCCGTGCCACCCTGGGAGACCACGACCGCCACGGCATACCGGGGCCTCGTGGTCGGCGCGTAGGACACGAACCACGAGGTGTCCTGCTGGCCGAACGCCTCGGCGGTGCCCGTCTTGCCGGCCACCGGCCACTGCGAGAGCGGGAACCCCGCAAAGGCCCCCCGCGCCGTGCCGTTGGTGACGACCCCGGCGAGCGCCTCATGGAGGAAGGCGAGCGTGCCGGGCGGGAACGCCACGCTGCCAGCCTTGACCGGCGCCACCTCCTGGGTGCCACCGCCGGGAGTCACCAGGGAACGGGCGACCTCCGGCTTCCACAGCGTGCCGCCGTTGGCGATCGCCGCGTAGACCTGCGCCATCTGGAGCGGGGTGACCGTGGTGTCGCCCTGGCCGATCGCGAAGTTGGCCGCGTCACCGGCGCGGAACTGGAAGCCCGTCTGGCAGTTCTCGACCGCGAGCTCCTTGAGGTATGCCGCGCGGCTGGGGTCCGTGGCGGCCACCTCGGGGTAGCCGGACCGGGCGCGAGCGCAGGTCTGGACCTTCGTGTCCTCCCACTCGGTCTTCTTCCACCCTCGGCCGGGGACCCGTCCGGCCTGCTCGCCCGGCAGGTCGATCCCTGTCTTGCGGCCGAGCCCGAACCGCTCGGCCATCGCGACGAAGGGGTCGTAGGCATCGGACGTCGCGCCGAGGCCTCCTTGGGCGAGCCAGGAGCGGTACGCGAAGTCGTAGAAGATGGTGTCGCACGAGACCTCGATCGCCGTGCGCAGCGAGATCGGTCCGTAGGCCCGCGACTCGAAGTTGGCGAACCGGCGGTTGCCGATCGTGGAGCTCGACGTGCAGTTGTACGTGCCGCCGAGCGAGTTCCCCGCCGCGACGGCCGCAGGCAGGCTGACCACCTTGAAGGTCGAGGCCGGTGAGAACGCCGCCGACGTCACGCGGGAGACCAGTGGCGTGCCGGCCGACGGGTCGGTGAGCCGCGCGAACTCGTCGGCTCCCACCCCGCCGGTCCACACCTGCGGGTCGTACGTCGGGTAGCTGGCCGCCGCCACCACCGCGCCGTTGGTGACATCGAGGACGACGGCAGCGGCGGAGTCGGCGCGGTCACCGCGCTTGCGCGCGCCGGCCACCGCGGCGACCAGGGCCCGCTCCGCGGCGGCCTGAACGCGGGCGTCGAGGTTGGTGACGAGGTCCTGGCCGGGCACGGGGTCGGTGTGCCCCAGCTGGCTCGTGACGATGCCCCGCGGGTCGACCGCGACCGTGGTGGTCCCGGGGGTGCCCCGCAGCTGGTGGTCGTACTGCTGCTCCAGCCCGGACCGTCCGACGAGGTCGAGGTCGCCGATCATGCCCCTGGAGCCGCTGACGTCCTCGGCGTCCGACCGCCCGAGGTACCCCAGGAGGTGGGCGGCGTTGACGGTCCGCTCGGCCGGGTAGTCACGGACCGGCTGGGCCGAGACCCCGATGCCGGGGAAGAGATCAGGGCGCTCGAGCAGGCTCAGGGCCTTGCGTGGGTCGACACCGCTGACCAGCGGAATGGGCACGTACGCGGAGCCCGCCCAGCAGATGGGTGCGGGTGGCGCGCCCGCGACCCCGCACAGCTGGGTACGCCCCCAGAGCTGCTCCAGCGGTGCGCCGACCACCTTGGCCACCCGGGCGACCAGGTCACGACCACCGTCGGGGGCGTCGACCAGGACCGCCCTGTCGACCGTCACGACGGTCTCGGTGGTGTTGTCCACCAGCGCGATGCCGTTGCGGTCCAGGATCCGACCCCGCACGGCCGGCTCGGTGACCGTTCGGGTGTTCACGCTGGCCGCGGCGGCCCGGTAGTCCGCGTGGCCGCCGATCTGCACCTGGCCGAGGCGCCCGAGCAAGGCCCCCATGAAGCTCAGCACGACCAGCCCCAGCACCCACACCCGCGCAGAGTGGTCGCGCACCGACGTCCCGCGCCTCATCGCCGACCTCGGGCGAGCCGCTGCTCACAGCGCACCAGCACCGGCACCAGGACCGCGCACAACAGGACGGTCAGCGTGAGCTCGGCACCCACGACCGGCCACTGCACCGGCGCACCCGTCAGGGCTGCGACCGCCAGCCGCCCCGTGGTGACCACCACAGCTGCGCCCGCCCCGACCGTGGCGACCCAGCCGAACGGCGCCTGGCCCTCGCGACGTCCGGCACCGGCGAGGAGGCCTGCGGCGGCATACAGGAGCGCCGCGGTGCCCAGCACGGCGGCGCCGGGCGGCATGAGGTCGACCAGCCAGCCACCCGCGAGGCCCAGGAGCGCCCCACGGGAGGGCCCGACCCGCAGCGCTCCGGCCACGACCACCGGGAGCACGAGGTCGGGAAGGGCGAGCTCCGAGCGCGCCGAGAGCACGACCGACGTGACCGCGGCGAGCAGCAGCAGGAGGCCACGGAACGTCAGCGTGAGCGAAGGCAGTCGCACACCCTCACCCCGTGGCCGTGCTGGGGGTGCGCGCCGTCGTCCGTGGTCCGGTGAGCAGGACGCCGACGACGTCGAGGGTCGTGAGGTCCACCGCGGGTCGCACCGCCGCCGTGGGGGTGAGGTCTCCGGGCGCCTCGTCGACGACTTGCACCGTGCCGACCCGAAGGCCCGCCGGGAAGGGAGAGCCGCCGACGCTGCCCATGGTGGTGACGACGTCACCGGTGCGCACCGTGCCGCGTTCCACGACGGTGAGGTTGAGCTGACCGGCCGGACGGTGCTGGGGGCCGCGGGCTCCGCTGCCCACCGAGCCGAGGGTGCCTGCGTCGCCGACGCGGACCCCGACGACGAGCTCGGCACTCCCCATGAGCAGCACGTCGCAGGTCCACGGAGACACGGTCACGACCCTGCCGACCAGACCGTCGGCGGAGACGACCGAGAGGTCAGGCTTCACGCCGTCGCGGGCGCCGAGGTCGAGGGTGACCCGTTCCGGCCCTGCGGCGCCTTGGCGCCCGACCCCGACCACGCGGGCCGGCAGGAAGGTGCTCCCGGCGAGGTCCGGGGCCCCGGACAGTGCTGCCAGCTCGTCAGCCTCGCGGGTCTGCGAGGCGAGCTGGTCGTGGAGCACCCCGGCGCGGGCTGCGGCCGGGTCGGGGCCCGCGGCCTCGACGCTCGGCGAGAGGAACCGTTCGAGGGGGCCGAACGCGGCGCCCCCGGCCGAGCGCAGCTGCGCCGTGCCGGGGCCGCCCGCGACGTCGAGGCCGAGCACCACCACGGTCAGCGCCACCAGTGCCACGAGGAGACGGCGTCGCGACGTGTCACGCATCGGTCACCTGCGCCTGTCAATAACGGCGCGTGTCGATGAGGACCCGCTCCAGCGTCGAGAACTCCTCCACGCACCGCCCGGAGCCGCGCACCACGGCACGCAGCGGGTCGTCGGCGACGCGGACCGGCACCCCGAGCTCGTGACGCAGCCTCTCGTCGAGCCCCCGCAGCAGCGCTCCCCCGCCGGTGAGCGTGACGCCGTTGTCGAGGATGTCGCCGGCGAGCTCGGGCGGGCAGACGTCGAGGGTGGCCCGCACGACGTCCACGATCTGCAGGACCGGTGCCTCGATGGCCCGCCGGACCTCCTGGCTGGTGATGGTCACGGTCTTCGGCAGCCCGCTCACGAGGTCGCGGCCCCGCACGCGGGTGCTGGTCTCCGCGCTGAGCGGGAAGGCGGAACCGGCCGCCACCTTGATGTCCTCGGCGCTGCGCTCCCCCAGCAGCAACGAGTACTCGCTCTTGACGTGGGCGATGACCGCCTCGTCGATCTCGTCACCGCCGACGCGCACCGACCTGGCCGTCACGATCCCGCCGAGGCTGATCACGGCAACGTCGGTGGTGCCTCCTCCGATGTCGACGACCATCGAGGCGGCGGTCTCGTTGACCGGGAGGTCGGCCCCGATCGCGGCGGCCATCGGCTCCTCGATGACGTAGACCCGGCGGGCACCGGACCGGACGGCGGCGTCCTCGAGGGCGCGACGCTCGACGCCGGTGACCTCGCTCGGCACGCACACCACCATCCGGGGGCGGACGAGCCGCGACGGGCGGACCTGGTCGACGAAGTAGCGCAGCATCTGCTCGGTGACGTCGGCGTCCGAGATGACGCCGTCCGCCAGGGGACGGACCGCCCGGACGTGCCCGGGCGTGCGGCCGAGCATCTCCTTGGCCCGCGTGCCGGCGGCGATCAACCGGCCCGTGCCGGCCTCGACCGCGACGACCGACGGCTCGTCGAGCACCACGCCGCGGCCCCGCTCGTAGACGAGGGTGTTGGCGGTGCCGAGGTCGATGGCCAGGTCCCTGCCCATCGTCATCCAGCCACGCGCACCGCTCGCCACGTCCGCGATGCTAGGTCGGCCCCGCGCCGGGATCGGGGAGCCGCGCCCGAGCCGTCCCGAGAGTGGTGCCGGTGTGACTGGTGTGACGACAC